>JAXEJQ010000049.1:0-38071 GCA_034101475.1 Candidatus Limivivens sp. | reverse complement strand
GATCTCCACCGGAACGCCTGCATAATCGGTGGCCTTCGAATCATTCACATGCTCTGCAAGAATATACAGGTGGTAGTCCGTTCCCAGGGTTTTCGACCACAAATCAGAGGGCATAGAGAACGTTCCGGTACCTACAGACGCTTCTGCCACAGTGGATGCGCTTCCATTCGCGTTCTGAATGTTCTGCAATGCTCCGTAGTAAAGTACCTGCGCACCGCTTCCCGTATATTCCTTATTCGTGATCAGGACCGAAATCCGATTTACCTTCTCCGCATCTGCAGTCGCTCCATCTGTATAGGTATAAGGAACCGTAACCGTACCATCCCCTGCCATGGCAACACTTTGTCCGCCGGTGACCTGAACGGTTTTCCTGCTGTCCGACAGGGTCAGCTTATATTCCGGGCCAACCCACACACTATTACTGTCTACTGTCCAATCCCCATTTTTAACGCAAGATACAAACAAAATCCTTGATAAATCGATATTCATGGCAGGGCTTACACCGCCATCCCTCGTGTAAGCGAAATGAGAATTAATGTTACCTGCCCCTCCATAGACACTCACTTCACTAACCGCATCCGAAGAAGAAGAATTGGTATAAGGCGAACGCAAAAGCCAGCCAATTACAGCAGCACCACCTTTTGTCCTGTTCAGCTGAATGATTCCATCTTTACCATTTGTACTGCTGTATCCATAAGTTGTATTGGCCACCTCTCCTGCATCCAGCACAAATATTTTCTCTCCGCCAAGAGGCGCATAGGTAAAATATTGCACGGTTCCATCGTTACTGTTTTTAGAAGCCTTTGTACTCGATGCTATGGCCGTTTGCTCAGCCGCTGAAAAGTTCTCCGATAAGAACATCCCATTTAATTCCGTTTTCAGCTTGCTGTCTGCCCAGACATTTGTACACTCATAATATTCATCAAACGAACCTATATAAAGAATCCTGTCACTATCCAGCAGCATGGTTGTACCGCCAAAGTCCGTCGTGCTATTTGAAAGCACGCGATATTTGACAGGGCTTCCGTTATAAGTACCATAGTACACATAGCTTCCCTGCCACAAACGGTCTCCATCTCCCGGATCCATGGGATTTGCAATCACAGATGTATCAAATCCTGCAATCGTTTTTTCATAAGTTTCCGTATCGGCATACACTTTCGATCCGGTAACCGGTACGAATCCCATCAACAGTGCAAGGAATAGCACGATACTTCCGATTCTCCTGCCTAATAATCCACGCTTCATACTGAACCCTCCTCATCTTCTTTGCATTTTACTTTTTCCTACCGTATCTGTTCCGTGCCTTCACAGATACGGTTCGCAAACCCCTGAAAACCGGCTTCGCCGATGGGGATAAAACGATCTGCGTTCCGTTATCTGGTGGACTGGAAATTGCTCACCAGCTCTTCCATCTCGGAGAGCAGACAGTCTACTCTGCCGTAAAACGCGTCATTATTGGTGGGATTGTCCAGTTCCTGTTCCAGATATTCCAGCGTATGTTTCAGTTCCTGAATCCGTTTTTTCCCATTTCCATCCTTATAAAGAAGATATCTGCTCCTCTCATTTTCCTCCGGCGTCATCTTCTTTAACACCACCTCCACATTGGGCTTTTCACCGATATAGCGGTAGGTAATGGAAGGTGACGCGTGATTCAGAAGATTCTGAAGATAATAAATATCGTCTGTCGCCTTATAATATCTCCATGCGAAGGTTTTCCGCATCGTCTGGGCGCCGATGGAATTCAGTCCCATACTCTTGCCTACCGCCTTAAAGACACGATAGGCCTGCTCTCTGGAGAGTGCTGCCTGGGAACTGGCATGACCCTGGATCAGAAAAGCCTCCGGATCTTTCCCCTCTGTATAGTTTTGAATAATCTCTTTCAGTTCCGGTGAAATCTGAAAGGTCCGTTTCATATTTTTTGTTCCGATGCTGGCTTCAATGCTGTCTTTACCCCGAATGTCCCTGTTTCTGAATTTCAAAATTTCCTGGAGCTGTAAACCTGTACCCACACCGATTTCAAACAGGATATAATACTTGTCATCAACTTCCCGAAGTCTTTCCTTAAATCGGAGCAGTGTCTCTTCATCCTTGATAGGTGAAACCCAATTCATAACCTAATCCTCCTTTTTTTCTGTTTCTTCCTGTACAGCCTCCCAAGCTTCCTTCAGAGCCTCTTTTTCTTCGATCAGCCTCTCTGCTGCCTCCATCTCTGCTACTGCTTTCGCCGCTTCCGCTCTCTTCTCCTCTTCCTTTCTGCGCTGCTCCATGTCTTTTTCCAGCTCCATCCGCAGCTCTTCTTCGATTTCACTTACTGACTTTGTATCGATATCTTTCTCGATTCGGAACCGTTCTTCCCGTTCCAGTTTTCTGGCCTTTCGTATCTTTTTCGCCTTGCTGTTTCTGACCCATGCCACCACCAGAACCGGCAGCAGAATCAGAATCAGGATCAGTACAATCAGAGCAGCCTTCAGGTCATTTTCCGTCACCCACTGATCCGCCAGCACCGCTTTTTCCACAAGAAAATCCCAGGCGATTTTTGCCCATTCCTGAATCTTCACCCATGCGGCCTTCGCCCATATCTGAAGATCTTCCCATAAATTCCGCCCGATCCGGAGGGCCTTTTCCTGGAATGTCTCATTTTCCGGAATAACCTCCTCCGTCTCCTTCTCCCGGGTAATCGTCTGACTGGATGCCTCCGACAGTTCCGGCTGCTCAATGTCCATCTTCAGGCTGTTAAAGCTGATGTCCGTACTGCCCAGATCCCAGCCGTTATAGGAAAAATGAATTTTGCCGTCACCGGAAATCTGTCTGGAAATGTCTTCAGCTTTCAGATTCGACGGTGCATCCAGGACAACACTGCTCTTTTTCTTCACCGCTTTGCGGCTCAGATCGCTGTCATACGTAACCGCCACCATACCAAGCTCGCTGATACCGGCCAGTTCACCGATGGTTTCACTGTATTCCGGGATCTGCACACGGATCCGTTTGAAATGATCAAATCCATAGTCCAGAATCTGGGCAGATTCCTCAAAGGATTTCGTCGAGCCGTTTACCCGCAGAATAATACTGATCAGTGTCCGTTTATCCTTTTTTGCATAAGTAACCAGCGTATTCAGAGCATCATTGGTAAAACCTGTTTTTCCCCCCAGACATGGCTCATAATAGACGCCTTCCTGATAGAGCATCCTCTGATGATTCAGAAAATACCGCGTCTCATCCACCTTGTTCGTTTCCGGTATGCTGTATTCAACGGTCCCCACAATCTTGCGGAAATCTTTATTCTGAAAAGCCGCCTGCGCAATCAGTGCCAGATCCCTGGCGCAGGTGTAGTGATTCTCGTCATGCAGACCATGAGGATTGACAAAATGCGTGTTGATGCATCCGAGCTCCTGTGCTTTTTCATTCATCATATCAGCAAAGGCCTCCACGGAGCCAGCAATATACTCCGCAATGCCGTTTGCCGCATCGTTGGCAGACTCCAGCATCAACGCATACAGCGCCTGCCGGAGAGTCATCTTCTCACCCGGCTGAATGCCCGCGTGAGAACTGTTATATTCGATATCATAGACGATTTCCGAAAACGTAATAACATCGTCCAGATTCCCATTTTCAAGCGCCACAAGGGCTGTCATAACCTTCGTCGTACTGGCAGGGTACTCCTTGGCAGTCATATTCTTGCCATAAAGAATCGCCCCGGTATCCGCGTCCATGACCACAGCCGCCTCTGCCTCAATCTGAGGTCCTGTCGGCCAGCCTTCCACATTGTTCGATTCGATCGGCAGGTAATAAGAATCCGGAAGCTGTTCTTCCGTCTCCTCCTCCGGCGCATATTCACCGCTTTCCTCATAAACGGCTTCCTCCCCGAATACACGCAGACCTGCCGGACAGACGCCGGACAGCAGAACCGTGCAGCTTAAGAATACCAGTAATCCCTTCTTATCCATATTGTACACTCCAAATTTGATGATCAGTAACTGTTCAGAATATTTCCTCGCAGCTGTTGCATTCTTTCTGATAGCACTCGTTATATCACATAGTATAATCGATTTTTTCCCTATTGTAAAGGAAGCATTCCTTTCAGGACAGCCTGATGAACTTGTCCTCCCGGTGCTTCATCCGGTATTCCCTGGGCGTCATCTGCTCTCTCTCCAGAAATTTCCGGTAAAAATAACTGCTGTTCTCATATCCCACAGCCGACAGAATATCTCCCACCGAGAGATCCGTGTCCACCAGAAGCTCCAGGGCTTTGTTGAACCGTCTCCGCTGCAGAAGCTCCTTAAAAGTACAGCCGGTGCTCTGCTTAATCAGCCGGCTTAAGCCGGACATGGAGAGATTCACCATCTCACACAGCTCTGTCAGGGTCGCCGTCCGGTAATTCTGCTCCACATACTTCAGCGTAATCATGGAAATCATATTCTGATACTGGTTCGGCGTACTGTCCTTGATGGACTTCGATACATTCAGCAGATTCAGAAACAGCAGCCCCATGGTTATCTGATTAATCTGATTCTCGAAATTCTGCTTGTTCACCAGCGAATAAATAATATTTTCCATGAGATTCTGAATCTGCAGCTCTCCGGCCACCTGGAAATACAGGTACTGACTGACGCCATCCTTCTCCCGCAGGGTATTGACAATAAAATCCGCCAGCACATTGTCCTTTCCGATCATCCCAAAGGCAATATCAAAAAATTCCGGCAGAATGATCAGATTGATTCCGATATCCTCTTTCCCCGAAGGCAGAATCTCATGGGCCACGTACTGATTCAGGAAAAGAATCTCACCGGCCATCACCGTCACCTTTTCTCCATTAATAATGTGCGTAACGGAGCCCTTGCATACATAAAACACTTCAATATAATTGTGATTATGCCTGGGGAAATAAACAAACCTGGTATGGGGACGCACAGTAATCAGTTTCCCCTCCTCCAGCATCTTCTTGCTTTCAACCGTGAAGGTTTCCTTCGTGGTATAACGTTTTTTCTCAATTTCTTTTTTTCCCTGAAGAATCTCCCACTCTTCATCGGTGATCTTCTCCAGAGTTCGCAGCAGGCCTTTATTCATCCTTTTTCTCCTCCCGCTGTTCGGAAAAATCCCTTTTCCCCAGTCATCCGGAAACACATTCTCCGTCTGCCCCTTTCAGAAATCCGTCCGAAAGCGCATCCTTGTCTCCCGCTGTCAAAAATCCGTCAGGCCGTCTTCACAAGAAGCAGCATCGTACCGGCCACAATACAGAGCAGGCCCCCAAAGGCTTTTCCCGTCAGCTTTTCCCTGAGGAAAATTCCCGAAAACAGGATCGTCACCAAAATACTCAGCTTGTCAATGGGTACCACCACACTGGCCAGACCATCCTGAAGGGCCCGATAATAGCACAGCCAGGAAGCTCCCGTGGCAAATCCGGATAAAATCAGAAACACCCAGCTCTGTCTGCTGATCCTGCGGATCGTCCCCTGCTTCTTTGTCACAAAAACGACCACCCAGGCCATAAGCAGAACCACAACGGTCCGGATGGCTGTTCCCAGGTTGGAATTCACACCTTCAATGCCGATCTTTCCCAGAATAGAAGTCAGACTGGCAAAAAGCGCAGACAGAAACGCGTAAATCATCCACCGGCGGTCTTCCTTCCGGCTGCTCTTTTCCACAGAATCCACCGGCTTTTTCTGGATCATCAGCCAGGTCCCGGCTCCGATCAGAACCATGGAAACAACCTGGAGTACCCCGAGCTTCTCACCCAGCACCAGAAAGGCCAGAAGCATGGTCAGAATCGTACTGGATTTGTCAATGGGCGTCACCTTATTCACATCTCCCAGCTGCAGCGCCCGGAAGTAACACAGCCAGGACGCCCCTGTGGACAATCCGGACAAAATCAGAAACAGCATGGTATGACTGCTGATTGTATGAATGCCCTCAAAAGAACCCGTAAGAAAAACCATCAGCCAGGAAAATGCCAGTACCACAATGGTCCGCAGAGCCGTGGCCACATTAGAATCCGTATCACGGATTCCCACTTTTGAAAGAATCGCGGTTACTCCCGCGAAAATAGCAGAACCGAATGCAAAAAAGATCCACATATTCATCCCCCACTGTCTTCTTTTATTCTCCACTCTGTTTCCGCTTCCGATGTCTCCTAACACAAAAAGGGCACTGTCACATTAACAGTACCCATAATGTTCCCGATGCAGCCGGGTCACGCCGGATCACTCAAAATCCGGTGTGCACCTTCGCTTAGAATATAAAGTTACTCTCAATAAATTAATCATACCATACATCCTGATTTTTACAAGACAGAAAGCGCATATTTTTCAGGAAATCAGCATATCGAATTTCTCTTTTCCGTTTCCTTTTCATGGATCAGTCCCTCCGCCTTGTAAACATGATATCCGTTCCCTGCAGCACCTGCTTTATTTCTGATTTCTGTTTTTATTTACCTGACTTGACTTTACCAGCTTCTCCACATCAGCCGTTCACGAAAGCAAACTGTAAAATTTAGGTATGCTGTAAGCAAAAAAATGTGCATATGCCTCACAGTAATAATTTTTCTTTATTCCGGCATCAAAAAAATCTCTGTCCCTTCTGCAGCCTCCACGGCATATTCTCAGCCATTTGCACGCACGGCACTTTGCATCGATTACCTGACTTTCCTCTATAAATCGGATTTCCCTGCGCTTCTGATCCAGACTCTCAAAACTATCTTCTTTAAAATTTCCCAAACAGTATTGATCCATTACATAAAAATCACAGGGAAATACGCTCCCGTCTGCCTCAACAACATACTGCATACCGCATATGCCTCCCATACCACAGGCTTCAGGCATATTTCCTGCAAGCATCAACAGGATATTATCAAAATACCGGTGATATTTTTTCCTGCCATTTCTATAATCCTGATACCAGCAGTCAAAGCTTGTGATCAGATAAATTTCAAAAAGCTCCGGAGTTAAGGACCAAATCTGATTCCCCCGCTCCTCTCCATAAGGGTCCAGGCAGGGGATGTACTGTTGATAATTCCATCCATTCTTTTCATAGAACCTGTAGATTTTGTTATAATTCAGGCAGACCTTCGGAGTCAAAACGGTGAGAATATTAAATTCAACCTGATATTCCATTAACATTTCAAGAGCCTTCATGACTCTGTCAAACGTTCCGTTTCCCTCCGTATCCAGACGGTTTCTATCGTGTGTACTCCTGGTTCCATCCAATGAAATGCCTACAAGGAACCTGTTCTCTCTGAAAAAACGGCACCATTCTTCATCCAGCAAAGTACCATTTGTCTGAATAAGGAATTCTACCTGACAATGATTTCTGTTATATTTTGTCGTACTCTCAATCACTTTTCGGAAAAAATCAAGTCCTGCAAGTACCGGTTCTCCTCCCTGAAAAGCAAGAGTCAGACAACCGCTACATTCTGCCAGAGCCTTTCTGATCACGGCTTCGATCGTATCGTCTTTCATAATTCCATAATTTGGAATACTTCTGTTCTTTGTTTCATCCAAATAAAAACAATATCTGCATCTGAGATTGCACATACTGCTGGCAGGCTTTATCATGATGTTAAGATACTTTCTCATTTATTGCTCCTTATTTCTCTCGTCTCCCGGAGAGATATCATAATATTTTTTGTAAGTGCTGGAAAAATGGCTGAAGTTGCTGTAGCCCAGTTTTGCTGCTATAAGACTGATCGGAAGTGAAGTCGTCTGAAGCATCTGACGGGCCTCTTTCATTTTTTCCGTAATGATATACTGCTTTAAAGATATTCCTGTTTCCTGCTTAAACAGACGGGTCAGATAATCCGCATTTAAATGCACTGCATCCGCAAGTTCATCTCTTCGAAGTTCATCACTCAGATGAAAGCGAACATATTCCATAACAAACTGTACAATCGTTTCATTTTCCCGTTTTGTATCCTCACCCATCCTGTCCGATAACAGAAAGACTCCTTTTTTCATAGAAACATTTTCGTTCTTCTGAATCAGAAGCTCTTCCCAAGCATCAGGCAGTTCTTCAAACTTTTTCCGGTCAGACAGATAACAGGCTGAAATGAAATGGAAATAGCGTTCACACAATTCCTGCACCGTTTCCACAGCTTCTTGAAATTCCTCTTCACCTGAGAGCGGCCCATTTACTGCATAAATGATGCCGGCAAACACATTTCGTTCCATCCTTTTGAACACAACTGCCTGATCTGTTCCCAAAATTTCCTGCATAATATTAGAAACGGAAAATTCCAGAAGTTCATCATTCCAGTTTTCAGAAAGAACCTTCCATCGCACAACCTGAAACAATACCAGATAACAGGTTACCGATATACCGGGGAAATATCCCAGACGGACCATTCCTTCATAAGATCTGTCATTCAGCATCCCATTCAGATAATCTCTGTAAGCCCCCTGTACCAGATCATTCAGCTGGGTCTGCACCGTCCTGCCCACATAATAATATTTTTCTTTTTCTTTATTCTTGTTTCGTTTTTGTATCGTACGAGTTATTACCTGCTCAACTTCCGCATAAGAAGCCGGCTGAATAACATAATCAACCGCTCCCAATTTCAATGCTTCCTGCGCATATTGAAATTCTGCATGGCTCGTCAGAAAAATGCATTCCGCCTGATATTCCCCCGCTTTTATCCACTGTAGGAGCTCAATCCCATTCTCTCCCGGCATCTCAATATCACAAAGCATAATATCAATGGAATATTTCTTTATGCATTCTTTTGCTTCTTCTGCATTCCCTGCCGTATAGACCTCATCGATTCCCAGATCATTCCAGTGTACACCTGACAGCAGCCCCGCAACCACTCCCGGACAATCATCCACAATTAAAAGCTTCATACAGATTCCTCCTCTCTCTTCCGAGGAATAAATAATTCGATCTGAGCTCCGTCTCTATTTGAAAAATACATAGCAAAAGAACTTCCGTAGAACAGTCGGCATCGCCGAATCACATTGAGAATCCCGACATTGCTGCCATTCTGACTTTTCTCATCCAGCTGATTCAGCCGTTCCATTAATTCCTCTGAAAATCCCTTTCCATTATCTCTGATTACAAGATACACAATTTCTTCATTATCAATTGATAATTGCTTTCCCGTAATCTCAACTTTTAATATTTTCCCTGACTTTGTACCGTACTTAACTGAATTTTCAATCAGTGTCAGAAGTGTAATCGGCGGAATTTCAAAATCCTGAATCTGTGAATCTATTATCTGATAAAATGCAAATTCTTTTTCTATGCTTGTCCTTTGCAGTTCCATATAGTTTTGACACAATGATATTTCCTGACTCAAAGGAACCGCTTTACAGTCAAACGAAAATGTATATCTCAGGTGATTGGAAAGCAGTACGATATTCTCCTGTATTTTCTCTGTTGCTCCAATTTGCGCAAGTCCAAACAGGTTCTTCAGATTATTCAGGTAAAAATGCGGCCTGATCTGCATGCGAAGTGCATCCATCTCGGCCTCCTGCGCCACAATTTTATTCTCATAGTTTTCAATTTTCAACTGATTCAGCATAGAAATCATATTATTAAACGTCTGATTGACATATGCGAGCTCCCTGCTTTTATAATCTCTGGAACGTGCCTGTAAATTCCCGCCCTGAATTTCCTTCATGGTATGAACCAGACCATCCATTGGCTCTAAAATCATATAATTCACGTAAAGACTGACAACAATCAGAATTAACAGAACCGTCAGAAGAATGATAAACGGCGCCATGGACAGCCATTTCAGCGCTCCGTGCGTCACGCGATACGCAGATGCATAGTAAACGTTCAGCCCTGTAAGAGCTCCCTTACATACCATATATTTTTTCGAAGTTCCCAATATCGAATAGTCTCCAACGACTTTGATCTCCTCTTCTATATTGTTCACCCATACCGCCGAATTCAAAAGCTCATTCCCATATTGAAAGACTACCGGATTTTCCAGAGCATATTCTGTCTGAGAAATGGTACCGAGTTTGGATATATCCATAAAAAAAAGCATAATGGAATTTCCCAGATTCATAGGCCGAAACCAGTACCAGTGTTCACCGATTTCCTGAAGATACCATCCATTCCGGAATTCAAGAAAGTTTGATATTTCTGATAAATAGCCGGTTATTTCCTTCCTGCGCTCTTCATTGTACTCCATCTGACCATTGAAAAAAACAGCGGACTCCTCTCTACCAAAGTTGATAAGCGCAGCTCCCGACACCTCGGCCGCGCTGCTAAAAACTTCTTCAATATTCTCCGTAAGAGCAGCATAATGATCATCCCCCACACCGGCAAAACCGATGTCATACGCTCTGAACAGTGAATCTTCACGAAACATCTGATTCAAAAAACTGTCCACGGATATCTGTTCTTTTGAAATTACAGAAATAAAACTGTTCAATATATTCTGGTTCGTTTCCGCATCTGCCTGTCTGACCTCCTGACGGACTCTGTAATTAAAAAAAATAAACAGGAAAAGAATCGGTATGCTGACTAATAAAATAATAATCAAAATATGGTACCGCAAAGACAAGATCCGTTTATTCATAGATTTCCCCTTCTCCGTGTGCTTCTTTAAATAAATTACAATCCTTTGTCTGTTAGAAAGCGAACCAGAACATGACCAGTTCCATCAGAAAAAAAAATGGTTTCAGAGAATCCTCATCCCCCAGATCATCTTCCCTGAAACCATTAAAAGCCATATTCATTTTAGCAAACCCAGCCAATCTCTGCAATGCTTTTCCTTTCTTGAAAAAGCGGAAGCATAAGAGGATGTCCCCCGGCTCATCATAAAAAGTATTTTACAGCATTAAAAACGCTGAGTGCGAAAATACCCAAAATAATAAGCAGGAACTTCCTTCCAAGCTGTTCCGAAGATATTCTTTTCTTTACCCGCCGTCCGACAATTCCTCCACTGATGCCTCCAAATATCATCACTGCAAGCCATATCGGATTTACGCTTGGAATACTCCCCGAAAACCACATTGTCAAAAAACTGGCAAGCTGAGAGATCAGAATAATATACAGGCTGTTTTGTGCAGCTTTTTTCGAATCCATGGAAAAAAAGTAATGAAGCACTACCAGATTCATCGGCCCTCCTCCTATTCCGAGAAAGCTGGACATCATGCCGAGCAGGAATCCCACCAGAATGCAAACCAGAAAATGATTATATGTATGCGTCTTCCACTTATTACGCTGATACTCGTAAAAAAACGTCATCAGCGTAACAAATGCGAGAAGGATTCCCTGATATCCGCCCACATAATCTTTGTTTGCAGCCAGTTCATACAGTTTTGAAAACAGATTTTTTCCTATTATTCCTCCAAGCACCGCACCAATTGCCAAAAAACTGCCAACATGCAGTTCTACATCCTTTTCCTTTGCTGCAAAGGATTTCAGAACAGAATAACAGCTCATACTTAAAACCGTGCATCCCGAAAGAAAACTGATCGCTGAGACATCCATAATCTGCAGGGAATCCAGCACCGGTTTTATGATCACCCCGCCTCCAATTCCAAAAATGGCTCCCAGACAGGATGCCGCAAAACTGATTATGAAAAATATCAGAGTATTCATATAGCTTCCTCTTTTTCCGCTTCATCTTCCTGTTTTTCCAGACCATATCGGACATATGCTTCTGGCGGCGCGTCGTTTTTTTTCATAAATTCCCTGAGATAGCTTCTCATGCGCTTTTCAACCCGCTCGTCCTGAATCGGACATTCCTCCCGGAGATCCGTCTGAAGATCATACAGATTCGTTCCAAAGCATGAAGTATTGTTAAAAATATTTCTGGTTGGTATTTTTAAAACCGGACATTTTTTCGTAAAGGAAAATGGTTCTGAAAGCTCTGCATGCCTGAGTTCTTCCATCGTGTAGCGGTTCATCATATGGGTCGGCATTAACGTGTACGCATAGAGCGGTATTTCCGGTCTCTTTTCCGACAGCATATAGACGTATCTCCCGTCCGTAACATTGATCTGACTTCCAAACAGCCCAAACACAGCATAGTTTCGAATCGGTTCCTCTCTTTCTATGACCTTGCAAAGAGGCCTGCCTTCCATATCCTCCGGAATTTCAACCTGAAAAAACTCAAGCAACGTGGCCGGAATATCCACCGTCTGTACAATACTGTACCGTTTCTGTCCGGCAAATTCCTTTCTGCGCGGGTCATAGACATAGAGAGGAAGATGTACAATCTCATCATAACATGGCATGCAGCTTTTTCCCCACCAGCCATGCTCAGAAAGCAGAAAACCATGATCAGTATTAACAATCAGCATGGTATCCTTCCAAAGATCATACTGGTCCATCACATCCAGCACTTTTCCCAGATATTTATCACATTTGGTCAAAAGAGAAGCATAAGAATAGCGAACCTTCTTTATGTTTTCATCCGACTCCGCAACCTGTGCATAAGGCGGCCAGTCATAATCAAATTCTGCAGCATCTCCCAGGAACACATCCGGATACATGGCCTGATCATCTTTTAGTGAGAAAAAAGGCTCATGCGGATCAAAGGTTTCAATCTGGAGAAACCAGTTATCATTCCCATGATTTCGATGAATGAATTCCAATCCTCCCGCAAAGGTCTTTGCCTGCGGAGTCAGATCCTCCTCCATCATAAATCGTCTGTTCGACAAATCCTGATTAATCTTCGCCGGAGAGGGGTATTCCAGTCCCTCTGTTTTGCTCTTAAAAATCGTTTTCTGACTGTTTTTAAAGGAAAGATCCGGTTTCCATGCATCTCCCATCTGTCCTCTGCTGCATTCCCATGAATGATATCGTGGCGCATAAGTCGCACCGCCGTCCCCCCAATAATGCATATGATCGCTGACAAGATGTGTATAGACTCCGGCATTTTTCAAAAGCTCCGGCATAGAATCATCAAAAGGCTCTACCGGTCCCCAGTCTCTGTGCAGAAAGTTTGCTCTTCCTGTATGCAATTCTCTTCTTGCCGGAATGCATGGAAGACTCCCTGCATAACACTGTTCAAACTGAATGCTTCGGTCAGCCAGACGTTTAAAATTTGGAGTAATGGTCCAGTCACAGCCGTAGGATTCCAGCAAATCCCTCCTTAAGGAATCGAACATAACCATAATCGCTTTCATTTGCTCTCATCCCTTCTGCAAAATAATTCCGGATGCCGTTTTCTCAGAGAAACCGCTCCTTCTTCTCTTCCTGTATCTGCCAGACGCTGACTGTATCTTACACCATCACATTTCCAGGTATGAAATGGTCCCTTTTCCCGCATCACTGTCCATAAGGGATCCACATCCAAAGGGCTCTTTTTCATCTGATCCTGTTCCCAGATTGACAGATATCTGGCCCCCTGTGCTGTCTCAAGGATCTTTTTCTCCGCCAAATTCACCTGCTCATGTGGATCCTCCTCCAGATCAAACAGCATTTCCCGCGGGAATTCGTGCATGCCATCGTGGTACGTTCTGATATACAGATAATTACCAAAACGGACAGCTCTCTGACATACATGGGCGCACTGTGTCATAACCAGATACTCATATCCTTTCTTTTCCTTGCCAAGAAGCACTGGTGCATAACTGTTTCCATCCCACAGATCACTTTTTTTCTGTTGAAAAAGCTCCGCTATGGTCGGAAGAAAATCAATCTGATACCGGAGTTCTTTATCGACTCCGGTCTTCATTCCCGGCCATTTTATCAGCATCGGAATGTGACAGGTCAATTCATCACAGGTTCCATGCTCCGCGTAAACTCCCAGTTCCCCCATGGTTTCTCCGTGATCTGATGTAATGATGATCGCCGTATCCTCATAGATGCCATTCTTTTTCAGTATGTCTGTCATTTTTCCAATTGCCTGATCTGCATAAAACACGCCGCAATCATACAGATCCATTAAATGCTTCACTTCAGGGTAAGTTGTTGCACTCCCCGGATGTCCGGTGAATTCTTTCCAGTGTTCCGGAAGAGCAGACTCAAATCCATTCAATTCATTTAAACTATGAGGGCCCACATGTTTTAAATGCTGATTGATCACTTCTTTTGTCAGCCATTCAGGCATGGGATCCTTCTCAAAAAGCTGATTCAGATCCTCCGGTGTCCGGTAGGGCGTGTGAGGATCCCAGAGATGTACATGCAAAAACCAGTTATCTTTTTCAGAATACTCCTCCAGCCATTTCTGAACGCCATCCATCACTTCATCTGCCCGTTCATTTCCTTTTTTCCCAACATTATGAACTTCATTCAAGCCGGCATAAAACCAGTACGCGGAATGTCTTTCACTGAAGGAACTGAAAGATGCAGTATAAAATCCGGCTTTCCGAAGTCTCCAGAAAAGTCCTTCCTCCATTCTCTGGTCAGCCATTCTTCTCTCGGGCCCCAGCAATCTCAAATCCGCAGCTGTTCCTCCATGTCCCACAACTCCGTTATGGATACCAAACTGACCGGTCACAAGCGCCGCACGGCTTGGAAGACAGGGAGCATCCGAGCAATAATAATTATCGAATCTCATACTTTCTTCCGCTATCAAATCAATATTCGGAGAAGTGTTCCTTTCATATCCGTAACACCCCAGATGATCCGGTCTCAGTGTATCAATATCAATAAACAACAGCCTCATGATCTTTCTCCATTCCTTCCTGCATCCTTTTTGCCAATCGTATTCTTTCGCGCTTCTTTTTGTTATAATCAAAACGGTATGCATTGGTCTGATAAATAACAAACAGTAAAAACAGTGTATAAATAATAATGTTCTGTACATTGCCTTCCAAAGAGAGTTTTGCCAGTCCCTGTGTCAGAATTTTAATTGCCAGAGAAGCCATCATAATGCCTACAACCGAATTATAGCAAAATACGCCAATCCAAATTCCAAGCATCATTGGAAACATATTTCTGAATACAATAGTATTGCTGGCCATTCCCAGAACAGGAACCATCGTACCGGAATACGCGGTTTCAAAAACCCCCGCGCACGCAGCCAGTGCCCCGGCTATGGTATAGCAAATAACACAGTTCTTAAAAATATTGATGCCGCCTTCTGCGGAAAGCTTCTGATTTCCCTGAATAGCACGTCTTTCATACCCGAAAGTACTGTATTGGAAAAAAAAGGTCATGACGAAAATTAATATCAGCGCAACAATGAGAATAAAATAAATATCCGATAAAACAGAAACTCCCGGCATTCCAAAAAGCATCAGTCCCTGCTGCCGGTTTACGCTGAAAGAAATACATTCATAGATAAGCATCAGACCAATTCCAAGAATCATTGGCAATATTCTCAAATATATGAATAAAATTCCTGTGATAAAGCCTGTAATTCCACCCACCAGAATACTCAGAATCAACACTCCAATACCACCCGTATTAAAATGCAGAGCCAGATTTCCGCCAAGGATACATCCCATATACATCTGCGCTCCCAGCGACAGATCCATCCTGCCAAGTGAAAGATTGCAGTCCAGTGCTACTGCAAAACAGAAGGAAGTAAGTAAGGTTCTTAAGAGCGCCTTAACATCAGATATCGTCGAGATTACTTCCACTCCTGCAACAGAGCGATCCAGTATTTCAAAAAAAACGTAAGTAATCAGCGGGACAGCGATTGTCCGAAAAATAAGCAGCAGTGTTTTTTTTCCTCTTTTTAAAGCATCCATAATGATCCCCTACATTTCATTCGTTCATTTTAAAACGGTTGACAACAGGGTGTTCCTTTTTTCATGCAGTGACATGTCGGAAACACCCTGTTTTTCAGCAATTATCCTTCCATTTCTTCTAATACGCTGTCAATGGTTTTCGCGTCGATTACTTCCATAATATCTTCATGCGTGATATCCGGATTAAAGATACCCAACATACGGTTGATATCTTCATAGGAAAAAACATGATAATTTCCTTCATAAATATCTGTCAGATGATCGCAGCTTTCCGCATCCGTAACTTCCCATAATTTTCCGTTGGTATCGGCCACTTCTCCATCGCTTCCCATTACAGAATCATGATACCCCGTAATCAGGTTATAGCAGTTTACAAAACCAATGGTATCCGTAAATCCGGTAGGCTTAACAATTGCCAGGTTCAAAGTCTGATTTCCAAATCTGTCTTCGGTATGAAACGCATTTTTTAAACTTTCTGACAAAGATGCCATACATGCAACCTTCACATCTTTGTCCATCACTTCCTCTGCTTCCTGAACTGCTACAGAAACGACATTATAAATTTCTGTGCATCCAAGTACAACGGCGTATTTGTTTGTCTGAATCGCGGATGTGAATCCGGAAAGCCAGCCATCCATTCTGTTTGGATCGCCAGGATAAATATAGATATGTACCCCTTTATCATTTGTTGCTTCAATGGGAGACGAACTGATCGCCATTGTTTCAATGTCCTGATCATAGGTTAATCCATACAAATCCTGAAGCGCTTTCAATGCGTTTTTGATAATCAGAATATGCTGCTGAACACCATAGTTTGCTGCTGCCGAACAGAGTAAAAATCCTTCCTCTCCATCTTCCGATGCATTTTCAGCAAGCCAGCTGCCAAAGCTTTCTGCTATCGCATCATTGTTTACTGCAAAAGAGGCATAATTGTCATAGGTATCTGTATAACAGTTCTCATTAGAAGCGGAACGCACCATATTTACAACATACATCATTCCATATTCCTGGCAGATACTGGTAACCTGCTCCGGACTGTCCGGACTGAATCCAATAATCCCCTTACAGCCTGCATCTGCACAATTCTCTACAAAACTTACGAGATCTTCCGAATCAGAAATAGCCTCTGAAAAGACAAATTCCACATTATAATAGGGGGCAATATAATTTTCATAATAATTTTTCCTGTTGACCGCCTCTTCATTTGACTGAAGTTCTGCAATACCAATTTTAATCGTTTCCTCCGGAATCTCCGCCGGTCTTTCAACCGCTGTTTCATCCGCCGCTGCCTGCAGACATCCAAAGCCTGCCATCATTGATATTGCTGCGATACAGAGAGCCATCATTGTTGATACTGTTTTTTTCTTCATTTTTATTCCTCCATTTTTTTATTTTTTAGCACGTATGCTTAAAACACGTTTTCTTCCTTATCTTAAAACTGTTTTCGCGCAGGCAGTGTAAGAGGACGTTCGCTGTTCAGGAATACCAAAATCAAAAAGATAATTCCTCTCACTCCCTGAATCACAGTGGAAGATACTCCAGCCATCAGCAGTCCTTTATTCAGCGCAGATACCGTCAACGCCCCGATCAAACCAGAATATGCATTTGATTTTGCCCCTCCAAAAATAGACATTCCTCCAAGGACTGTAGCCAGCATAACATCCATTCCAAGACCGCTTCCCGTCGAATTGGTCACACCTGCAACACGAATTACACTGTAAATCGCTGCCAGTCCGACTCCCACTCCTGCAAGAAGAAAAGCCTGAAATACGGTTCGATTGGAATTGATGCCGGTCTGTTTCGCTGTATTTTCATTTCCTCCAACCAGTTTCATTCTTCTGCCCAATGCGGTGAAGTGGAAAATAACAATCATCATTATAAAGAAGATCAAAAAGGAAATATACCGAAATCCACCCGTTTCCAGCTTTTTGCAGAAAGAAAAATCCACTGTGATTCCATCACCATGTATGATCCAACTGATGATTGCGGAATATAACTGCATTGCAACTACCGATACCATCGTGGTATTAATTTGGAAAAGAATACTCAGCATTGCATTAACCAGCATTAACATCACCCCGCTGATCATTGTGACAATAAGCAAAAGCACCATGTTTCCCGTTTTCTGATAGGTGTAGGCTCCAAGAGTTGCCGCCAGCCCGAGTACCGTACCAATTGAAATGTCAAGATTTCCTGTTGTATAAATAAAGGAAACCGCTGTTGCCAAAGTACCTATGATAAGACCCTGACTGAAGATTCCAATCAGAACATTCGGCCTGAAAAACCCTCCGCCGGTCCAGATCCCGAAAATGCCAATGCTTAACAGGAATGCAAAAACCGAGAAAGCCAATACAAAATATTTTTTACTTTTTATAATCGTAATACGATCTGCTATGGACAGCTTCAGTACATTCTTATTCTGAACCGCTTCCGTCATACGCTTTCCCCCTTAAATCATGCATTCAATAATGTCATGCTCGTTGAATCCATCTTTTCTGTAAAATTCTCCACTCTGCTTTCCATCCCTGATAATCAGAATTCGGTCAGACATTCCGATTAGCTCCGGCATTTCCTCACTGATAATAATCATGGATTTCCCTGCTTTTTTCATATCGTATATCAGCTGGTACATTGCTGCCTTTACTCCAATATCCACGCCTCTGGTCGGGCAGTCCAAAATCAGAATCTCTGCATCATCTGCAATCCATTTTCCAAATACAACCTTCTGTTTATTTCCTCCGGAAAGAGTTTTCACCGGCTGATACATCGATTTTGTCTTAATAGCCAAAGACTCTATTTGTTTTTGTGCATATTTTCTTTCTTTTTTTCCGGAAATAAACGGCCCAAAAAGAATATTTTTGGCAAAACCGGTGCTCTGGATGTTGGAAGCAATGGACGCTTCCAGGTCCAGGGATTCTGTGTCCCGGTTCTTTGACACATAGCCCATACCATTTTTAAAAGCGCATTCCGGAGTGGTGATACGGATATTTTTCCCTGTAAGCCGAACCTCCCCATATACGACCTCCTCCAGTCCGTAAAGTGCTTTTCCCAGATTATGCATTCCACTGTCAGAAAGACCGCCTACTCCGAGAATTTCTCCTCTATGCAATTCCAGATTAAAACACAGAAGACTTTCCATTGTTGTCAGATAAGATGCTTTTAAGACAACCTCCGGGCTGTAACCGTCTGAATCTTCACGATAATAGTGATTCCCTATATCACGGCCGACCATTTTACGTTTAATATCTTCCGGATCAAAATCTTCTTTTTCAATGTTATCGATAATACACCCGTCCCGGAGAATGGTCAGCGTACTGCACTGCTCCATCAGCTCCTCAATATCATGTGAAATAAATACAACTGCCTTATTCTCATCCGCAGCACGATTCATCAGCCGGTACAAAAGCTGACGTCCTCCCTGCGACAAAGCTGTCGTTGTTTCATCTACAATAAACACCTCCGGATCATTTCCGATTGTTCTGGCAATCTCAATCAGCTTACGCTGCTGTATATCATAATTCATTGCAGGAACAGATGGATCAATTCCCGGAATCTCAAGCCGCTCCAGAATTTCCTTTGCCGCTTTATACATCTTTCTTCGATTAATCAAAGGCCCCCTTTTAAATGCCTGGTAATTTCCAAGAAAAATATTTTCTGCTACGGAGATATTTGGAATCGTTCCCTGTTCCTGAACAATCATTCCGATCCCGTTCTGTACCGCTTCAAGCACATTTGCCGGTTTCCATTCTTTTCCCTTATAGTACATCTCCCCACTGGTTGCTTCCTGTATTCCCGAGATAATTGATGAAATTGTAGATTTTCCGGAACCATTTTCACCAATAAGTCCCCGGATTTCTCCTCGTCTGATCTTCATATCAACATGATTCAGGGCAACGGTAACACCGAAATTCTTACACATGTCTTTTATTTCGATCAAAACTTCTCCTTTTTCTTTCATAATTCTCCCTTCTATCCCGTCAGCTGTTCATTTCAGACTTCCTTTTGCAGAAAAAAGGCTCCTTTTCTGCAAAATCTCATTCCTGATTTGTACTATCTGTATTGTATCGGAATGGACACATCAAAAACACCAAAAAAAAGAGGTCTGTTATCAAAAAAACGACTTTTCTTTCCTTTTCGACAAATTTCTGAAAAATGGGAATCACTCTTTCAGAAACAAAATGCTATCCGACAAAAAATCACCCGAACGAATTTATAAATCCTTTGTATCTGTTCAGTACCTTCACAGATACGATTCGGCCTGTTCTGAACAGTTACAATCCTTTTTCCAAAAAAAACTCACAGCTGCCAGGATTTTATCCTGTAGCTGTGAGCTTTTCCGTTCTTATTCTTTTTTACAGCGTATTGTCTGACACATCCAATGATTTCTCCGGACGCTTCTTCCTGTAATTCAGGGCCAGCATTGCCACGGACCCGGCACTGAGCACCGCAGAAACAGCAATCAGCACCTTCAGCAGCATTTCCCACCAGGTTCCCGTCCGGACAATCTCGGCCGTGGAGGAAATTCCGTTCATGGAGGAGCTGAAGTTTGCCATCACATAAAGAATACGGTGGCAGGCTTCCCGGATCCTGTTTGCAAAAGTCGGGCTGGACTGATAAGCGTTCAATGCATCCTCCGACCCGGTTCCCAGGAACAGATCCGTACCATTCATATATCCGTCATCATAAACCATATAAAGTGCTCCGTTTCCGGAAGCCATATCGGTCAGCACGATCCCGTCAAAGCCGAATTCTTCCCGCAGAATCCCGTTGAGCAGGGCATCGCTGGCGCTTACCCACAGACAGCCCACACGGTTGAAGCCGCTCATGACTGCATGGGCATTTCCCCCGGAAGGAGCCACCGCATATTCAAAGGGCTTCAGATAAATCTCACGGGCACTCTGTTCGTTGAGCCAGATACAGATTCCGTTTCGGTTGTCTTCTTCATCGTTGAACGCCAGATGCTTGACATAAGGAATCACGCCCTTATTCTGCACGGCCTTCACCTCTGCCTCCACCGCCTCTCCGGACAGATAGGGATCCTCTGAGAAATACTCATGGGTTCTGCCTCCAAAGGGTGTCCGGTGAATATTGACACCGGGAAGATACATTCCCTGGCAGTCGGCGTCACGGGCGTCCTCCGCCAGCGCGTCTCCGATCCGACCAATCAGCTCCCGGTTAAAGGTGGAAGCCCAGATTCCCTCACTTGGGAAGGAAAGGTTTTCATTACTGCTGACAACACCCGTGGGGCCGTCGCTGGCATTGGTGGCCGGCAGTCCAATGGAGGAAATGCCGCTGGTTCCGTACACCGCATTGGTTACCAGCAGGGACTGATCTGCATAAGTCATTTCATCCAGCAGGGAATCCCAGCGGCTGTCATCAAAGGGAATTTCTTCTTCTGCTGTTGAGCGGAGCATGATCAGAGAGAATCCGTTATCAGCGCCGTAAGTGGGCATGACCGCGTCCTCTTCCTCAGCAATCTCTTTATTGCTGGCAAGGTCCGCCAGCATAACCGCATCCGAAGCATCCCACTCCACAGCCGCTGCAGGCCAGGTTCCTGTCCAGTCATTCCGGGACACATAGGTGACTTCGTTGCCGCCCTTTCCCTCATACCGGTTCATATCCGCGAAATCCAGCTGATTGGTGATCTCTTCTCCGGTCTCTGCAGACACCGCATAGGTGGTCGTATCCAGTGTAATGTTCTCTCCCACCAGAGCGGCAAACTCCGGATTGCCTTCCGCATCCATTCCATCCGCCATGCCTTTGCCCTTTGCCGCCAGAATATTGTTCAGGGCGTCATGGGCAGAGCTTCCCATGGCCAGATAATAATCTCCTTCTTCCAGGATATAGGTCTGATAGCCGTAAGCGTCATAGGTCTTAAAGCTTTCCTTTTCAACCGTTACAGTTACCGTTTCGGATTCACCCGGCGCCAGAAGCCCCGTTTTTTCAAATCCCACAAGCTCCACAGAGGCCTTCTCCACACCGGTTTCTCTGTCATAATCCGTGTATGGCTTCTGCAGATAAACCTGAACCACTTCCTTGCCGGAATAAATACTGCCGGTATTGGTAACAGTTACGGTTACTTCATAATTTCCATCCTCCGTCTCCTGAACAGCATAATCACTGTATGCAAAGGTTGTGTAGGAAAGGCCGTAACCAAAGGGATAGGCTACAACAGACCCATACTCATAATCTCCCGGGCTGCCGCTGCCCAGCACCACATCTTCATATCTGGTCTCATAGTAGCGGTAGCCCACATAAATATTTTCCACATACACACCGTAATACTGCTGAGTGCTGTTCAGCCCCAGCGTCTCATAGTCGCTGTAGCTGTTGGAAAAGGTTCCGGTAGGGTTGAGAATCCAGGAAGCCATCGCCGGTGATGAGAAATTATCCTTCACATACGTATCGGAGAGCTTTCCGGAGGGCGTCACATTGCCCACCAGTACATCAGCCACCGCATGGATTCCCGTAATGCCCGTATTTCCAATCCACATGCAGGCATCCACATCGATGGTGGGATCGCTGTCATCCAGAAAAGCAGTCTGGAATGCAAGGGCGGTATTCAGAAGAACCACGATTTTTTCAATTTCACCGTTTTTCTTCATGGCTGTGAGTTCCTGCAGAATCTCCTGCTCCTCAGCCGAGAGAGACAGGTAGCTGCCGTCAATTCCATCACTTTTCACCGCAGAGATATCCGTTCCTTCTCCGCTTAACCGGCCGATAACAACAAGTGCCGTTCCTCCGGCATCGGAAATGGATTCCTTTGCCTCGTCGGTATACAGCTCCCAGGGCAGGGCATTCACCTTGTATACCATCGCCCTGGCTTTTCTGTCATAAGCCAGCGCAGTCTCATAGGAGGTACTTGTAGCGTTGGCATCCGTCTTGTAAAAATTCCACAGGGTTTCATTTACCTTCAGATCGGCCGCTTCCAGCGCTGTCTTCAGATCCGTATATTTTTCCGCATCGATCTTTCCGGATCCTGTGGAGCCGTAATTCAGATCCACGGAAGTCTGAAGCACACAGCTTACGCTGTCGCCCGCCGAGAGGGGCAGGGCCTGATCCTTATTCTTCAGGAGAACCAGTCCTTCCGCCTCCGCTTCCTCACAAACCTCTTTGGCATATTCCGCGATCTCTGCCGTTGATTCAAAATCCGACGGAAAATACTCGGAATCCTCCGAACCGTCGCCTGTATCCACAATGGAGTAGGCGGAGATTCCCAGCGCATTATTGATCACGCTGGCATTGGCCTCCATAACTTCCCATACCACGCTGAGCATAACAACCAGGCTGAGAAAAACAGCTGATACGCTCCGCCACAGGCAGCGGAAATCCTTCTGTACAATGGCGGAAGCCAGCATCAGAAGAAATCCAAGGGCCCCAAAAAGGATCGTCAGCACAACAGCTACTGAGACAGCGGATCCGTCAATGGCTGCAATCAGATTGGCAAAATAATTGACCTCTGTGGAGATATATTCCAGCCATGCCCAGAGTCCGATCAGATACAGTACATATTTAACCGGTTTGATTTCAAAAACTGCCAGGAGTACCGCCCCTGCCAGGCTGACAGACATCAGCACAAGGACCTTTCCGGACAGCGTGGGCGTAAACTCGCTGACTCCCGCAAAGAAATACAGCAGCAGTGCCGCCAGATCACAGACACAGGCTCCCAGAATCAGACAGAAAGAAAGCCCTCTTTTCGTTTCTTTCTTCTTTAACATCATCATAAGATCTCAATCCTCCCGTTCTTATTCTCAATCGGTCTGTCAGGAAAGATTCTCCGGATACTCAATGGGTGTCAGTTCTGTACCGGTATAGAGATACATACAGTCCACAATGGGCGCAGCGGCATACATGGTTCCGCCGGAGCCTTTGATATTATTGTTTACCACCAGACTGATCATGTTATAGCCTTCCTGAAGGGTTACGCCGGTAACTGCCACATAATCGGTAAAGTCCCGCTTTCCGTGTTCATTTTCTTCAATCAGGTCGTAGGCATCGGTGATGGACAGTTCAAAGGGATAATCGGTAATGTTGCTGCCGCTCTCATCGCATACCTCCACCAGAAGCTCATCACCGGTAACCTCCAGGGGATCATATTCCGCAGACAGCCGGAATACGATGGTGACATCGTCGGTCTCCTCAGCCGCTTCCAGTTCAAAATCCACAGACGCGTTATTATAATACAGCCATCCCACATAGTAACCGTTGCTGGCTGTCCCGTTTTCCGTATTATCTTCCATAATCAGATGCAGACCGCTGCTTTCTCCGGAATACCCTCTTCCCGGCTTGCCTTCCAGATATGTATATTCAGCTTCAAAGGTATAAATTGTTCTCCATTTTGCATACAGTTCCTTACTCTCACTGTAGCGTGGATCAAAGCTGAAGGCCGTTGTGCATTCCGCATCCTCATACCATCCGTCAAAGACATGTCCTTCCCAGGACGGATCCTCCGGTTTTTCAATCCATTTGTTTGTTTCAAAGGAAAAAGTCTCATAAATATCATCGCTCTCACCATTATTCAGGTGGAACACCGCAGACAGCTCCCCTTCGGCGGCGGCATCGGCTTCTGTCTCAACGGCGGCGGCACCGGCATCTGTTTCGGTTTCCGTCTCTTCCGCTGCTGCTGTCAGGAAGGATGTTTCACAGCTGCCCATGCAGACTGCCGCTGCAATCAGAACGGCTGCCGCCATATTTGTCATTTTCTGAAAATTTCTCTTCTTCTCCATCTCTGTAATTTCCTCTGTTTTCCTGAATTTTCTCATAATTTGCCTCCTGTTCTTCTTTACTGTGATATGTAATTGTTCAGAGCCAGGCAAAATTTCATGAGCCAAGGGACAAATGGACATGAAAATCCGTGCTTGCATGGATTTTCATGTCTATGGGGCCCGCAAAACATGAGCAAGGAGCCATTTTTCGCAGAAAAATGAGCGAATTGCGAATGTTTTCGTCGATTTTGGAAGTGCACAGCACGGAAAAATCGACGGAAGGCTCATTTGTCGGGCAGCTCATTTCATGATGCCAGGGTCAAAAGTCATAAACCACGATGCGCTTGCGCATAAGTGGTTTTATGACTGATTGACGAAATGCAAAGCATTTTGGAGGTTGGCTCTGAACAGTTACGTGATTTTGAAAACAAGTATGACTCACGCTGATTAACAAGCTGTTTCACGCAGTATAAACTTTCAGTCTGCAAGGCGGAGGAAGGAGTCGCAGCGGTGGCTGCGGCGCTTGACGGCGCTGTGTGCCGGTGACACAGGTTCAGCGCCCACCGAGACGAAGTCCAGACCAACGAAGCAGACAGAAATTCAGGCAATTGAAACGGGCTGTTAATCAGCTGAGGCATACAAGGGCGCACAGTGTGACCTGCACGCCCCCTTTTTTTACTCGCTGATTACAATGGTGCCGCTGTAAGTATAGTACTCGCTGGAAGTCATGGTTCCTCCCCAGGGAGTCGCAGATTCGGTTCCAACTTCAACCTGCAGGGTGAAATCAACCGAACCGCTCTGGGTAGGTGTTCCGGTAATATATCCATCCTCACGAACCGTCAGGCCGTAGGCTTCCAGATCTCCTTCCAGCAGAGAATACGTCACGAAGCTATAGGTTGTATTTTCATTTACTGCAAAGGTATCCGAGGTAATCGCCGTACGATATTCCTCACCTACGACTGCTCCATCCAGCGGATCTGCTCCTTCGGATACATAGAAGGCACTTTCCACATTCAGCGTTTCCGCTGCAGTCAGCCCGGTTACCAGTTCCGGAGTAACCCATCCGTCGATGGTACAGTTCACGGTGAAGGAATAGGAACCTGCTTCCACAGGAGTACCGCTTAAGATACCGTCAGAAGAAAGGGTAACTCCTTCCGGCAGCTCGCCTTCTGTAATCTCATAAACTGCAACGGATGCTCCCAGCTCCTCTGCGGAAAGTCCCAGGTCCGCGGTCATTTCTTCACCCTGTTTTGCCGTACTTTCCTGAGCCGCCAGAGTCGTCAGAACGAATCCGTTGCGGACATCATTGCTCTTGGCGTCTGCATACAGAATCAGAGCTGCCGTCTCACGCAGAGAATAATACTGGGTACTGTTTTCCACTCCGTCAATGGTCACATTTCCCATTCCGTCACGGAGTGTTCCATCCCATTCACCCTGAATATTCGGAACAGAGGATCCCAGCGGCAGCGGAATAACATGAGCGCGCAGCATGGTTTCCATTGTGGTACATTTTGAAACGCCTGAATAACCGTCTGTGATGAAGAAGCCATCCCAGCCCCATTCATCCGCAACCATGCTGACATTTACCCTGTAGTTCATACTCATGGGTGTTGCGCAGAATCTGGCGAAACCGGTCATGGATCCGCTTGCGCCGCCTTCCTGCATGGCCATCTGGAATACTTTGAAATAAATCTGACGGGCAGCCTGTTCCGATACCCATACATTGTTGTTCATACCGTCACGGCAGGTTTCCATATCATTCAGTGCAAAGTGCTTGATGTAACAGGTAACACCCTTGGATTCCATACCGGAGGTAAAGGCTGCTGCAATGTAACCGCCCTGGATGCCGTCCTGGGACAGGTACTCTGCATTCCGTCCGGAGAACGGAGAACGGTGCGTATCCATTTCCTTGCCGCCGTATCCGCTCCAGCCATTCAGCACTTCAATATTGCCGCGAAGCAGACCAACCTTGTTTGCCAGATCAGTATTCCAGGTTGCTGCCAGAGTCGGAGAATCTACCCACAGGAAGGTACCGCCTGCGGTTCTGACATCATTGTAGGAATCCGCCTGTGTCGTGGAGACCTTTCCGATGGTCGCCAGCTCTGTGGTGGTCCACATACTGTTCTGACGCTCAACCAGAAGCTTCATCTCGTCCACGGTCAGCTGGTTCATAAATTTATCCCACTCTGCGCTGAAGCCGCTTTCCGTCGCTTCATCATAAAGCTCAATTCCCATCATGTCCGCAAGAGTAATGGCATAAACACCATTCTCATCGGCTGTGCCGGTTCCCTGGGTCCAGTTGGACGGAATGCTGTCCACATACCAGATATCCTCTTCAGTATCTCCTGCACTGAAGGTATTCCAGTATTCCCAGTTTTCAATAACTTCCTGTTTCAGAGTCAGATCTCCCATGGTCGGAGCTTCCGGCTTGTAGGTCAGGATATTGCTTCTGGAAAGAAGAACCTCCTCCGATACTCCGTCTGCGGAGTAAGCAGCAGTACGCAGAGAGGTGTACGGCTGGTTGTGGTCTTCATCCGTAGATGCTGTGTAGGTTTCCAGATCATCTGAGAAAAGGGCCGTTGCCAGATTGTCACTGAAATCATCCAGCTGAAGGGCAACGGTGGAATCCAGTGTGAAGGAAATCTCATCATAAGCATCTTCCGTATTTTCCACATCTGTTGCCACATCATAGTGAGAGGTTTCCATTGCGCGGATCACATATTCGCCGGCCTCTAATTCATAGCCGAGATTCTCATTTCCATTTGCATCGTTGTAATCAAAGGAGGAGAAATCCTGCACATTGACTTTTACATAAACGGTCTGACTTTCGCCCGGACGGATCTCATCGGTCTTTGTATAGCCGCTGAGAGTTACAAAGGATTTTTCCAAGCTGGAGCTGTCGCTGTAGGGAGCCGTCACATAAACCTCCACAACTTCTTTTCCTGCCATATCACCGGTGTTTGTCACCGTAACCGGAACATACAGGGTCTTTACCTGCGCCGGATTTCCTTCGCTGGATGCAAACAGCTCTTCCAGGCTGGACTCCGTCAGGGAGAAGTCGCTTACCTTTCCGTCGTTTCCTTCCGCATAGAGGGCATCCGCGTCGATATTGAGGCTGAAGGTTGTATAGGAAAGACCATAGCCAAAGGGATAGGTCACATTCTTTTCCCACCATTTATTGGCTGCCGCCGCTGCCTCTTCTTCTCCTGCGCCGCCGGCAATCAGAGACTGATAATACTCATAGTAATAAGTCTCCCAGTAGTTGTAGCCCAGGTAAATATCCTCTTCGTAATCAACGCCGTAATAGCCGTTCTGATCATGGGTTCCCCATGCAATATCATTTTTGGAAACCACATTTCCTTCATCGTCCACATAGTAATACATGTTCTGGCTGCCGGCCTGTGCGCCGTAGCTGAAGTTTGCCCAGGTCGGATCCGCTGTGAAATCCGTATTCCATTCATCCACAAGTTTACCGGAAGGATTGATCTCACCTGCCAGAATCTCGCCTACCGACAGATGACCTGTTTCACCGGGACGTCCCATCAGAAGAATAGCGTTGATGTTTTCATCCTCACGCAGGTTGTAAACCTCCATGGCATTGGCGGTATTTAAAACAACCACAACCTTGTTAAAATGTTCTTCCACATACTGGATCAGATCCTCTTCACTCTCGGTCAGTTCCAGATAATGCTTGTACTCGGTTTCCGAATTTTCATCGTATGCACATTCTGACAGTGTATCGGAATAGGTTCCCCGGAACAGAGATTCATGCTTCCAGCCGGCATCTTCACCCAGGTAATCATTGTCTTCCACCTCATCTGTGATGGTGGCTGCATCCGATCCTTCCCCTGCGCTTCTGGAAATGACGATAACAGCAGCTTCGTTATAAAGATTGATGGAATCTGCCACAGCATCGCTGAATTCCGTTACCTCATTGCCGATGTTCGCGGCGCCGCCCAGTCCTGCGTAATAATCTGCCAGAACACCGTTTACCTTGAATCCGGCAGCCGTCAGGCTGTCATAAATGGCGCCTCTTTCACTGACACCTTCCGCATTTCCCACGGAATTGGTATTTCCGGTGGCACCCACCAGTTCCGAAGAGCTGACGCCAAATACGCTGACGTACTCTTTTCCGGTCAGCGGAAGCGATCCGTCATTTTTCAGCAGAACGTTTCCTTCTTCCGCAACCTCCAGATTCAGCTGCCCGGCTGCTTCCAGCGCTTCTTCCAGAGATGTGAAATCGGAATAATACTTTCCTCCCAGCGTTCCGGCAGAAGCTGTGAGCGGAGAAAGCGCCGTCATACAGAGTACTGTCGAAAGCACAACGCCTGTACCGGACTTCAGCATTCCCGCCCCTTTGTTTTTTTGTTTCTTCATAGAAAAAATCCTCCCTTCATGGAAAAAAGAGCCCGAAATCCTTTCCTGCAGATCCTTCTCCTGTGCAGGAAGCATCCTTTCGGACTCCGGTTCGTATGTCTATCCTAGCATGTCCGAATTTCAAAATCGGGAATTTGCATAATCTGCAATTTTTCTGCACAATCAGTCATTCACAAAAGGAAACAGCCCATTCCTTCCCTGTCAGTCATTCACGGAAGGAAGCTTCCCGTCACATTCCCCAGTATCGGGTCAGATCCTCCATGAAGCCTTTCTTCCGCGCTCTCGATATGGCCAGACACTCCCCTTTTACAACCGCGCAGCCTTCCCGGATACCCTCCACATGCTGCAGATTGATGAGATAACCGTTATTTCCCCGGCTGAAATTCATTCCTTCCAGCTTTTCTTCCATTTTTTTCATAGTTCCGGATGTGGCGTAATTTCCCAGAATAGTATGCAGAATCAAGGTATGGCCCTGGCTTTCAATATAAAAAATATTCGCCACGTTCATGCGGATTCTTCCTCCCCTGATGTCCACCAGAATCACCCTGCTTTCCCGCTTTTTCATGCGGTCAATGGCACGATTCAGTCTCTGTGAGAAAGCAAAGTAAGAAATTGGCTTCAGCACGTAATCCAGGGCATCAACGGCATACCCCCGAATCGCATACTGAGCCATATTCGTGACAAAAATAATGGCTACCTCCGTATCAATTCTGCGGATTTCTTCCGCTGCTGTCATCCCATCAACAAATTTCATTTCAATATCCATCAAAATAATGTCAAACTGCGAATGATATTTCTCGACAATCTGATCTCCATCTGTATAGACCGTGACTTCCAGCAGCTCCCTGTTTTCTTCCTCGTATTGCTGCAGATACTGCTTCAGCTGATCGGCATACATTGCATCATCTTCCACAATGGCTATTCGAATCATCATTCCTCTCCCCTTTCTTCCATCATGATTCCAATATTCTCTTTCCGGCGCGCAAAAAGCCTCCCGGCTCTGATCTGATAACAATCCCTGTTCCAGTATCGTCATCATAACAGAGCCGGGAGGCTTCTGAATCATTCCTGCACAAACCGCTTTTTTTGTTCACAATCTGCAGTGTCCCCTGCCGGTTTCCTTTTCCTCCGGGAAACGTCTGTCACACCGCTTCTTCAGTTCCTCCCTCAGATATTCGTATCTCAGCCGTTTCTCCTCTTTCGCAAAATGCACTTCCCGGAACTGCTCCGGATTTCCCTCATATACCAGAATTTCATCCCCAAACTGCTCGCTGGTCAGATCAAAGCTGCAGTCACCAACCACATTGTAGCAATGATAATTTCCGCCCGGCCGAAGAATACCATACACCCGGCCTCCAAAAATATCCTGAGCCAAAAACGCGGTAATGGAACACTGTCCCAGTGTTTTATTTTCCGGTGTCCAGTTCTGCCTCATCCGCGGCGCACAGGTATCCGCACACCAGATTTCCGAAAGCGCATCATATAAATCAAGAGGAGTATCTATCCCCTTGTATTGACCGGTAACTGCAGGCACATCTGCCTGCTCCCATCCCCAGAATCTGTAATCCATATCAAATCTCACCTTTCTTTCCAAATCTGTACACGCTCCTTATGACCGCATGGCAGGACTTTTTCCAAAAACAAATGGATTAATACTCTCTCAAAATCAGTTCTGTAATGCCCGGATTATCGCCGCCGACAATCCGCAGCACCTTTGGATTCAGTCCATGGCCAATCTCCCGGTAAATCGCCTTCTGAATATTGTTTCCCCGATGGAACCCATGAATCACTTTTATCCGATATGTACCGGCATTTGCTCTTCTGATCTGATCCTCAATCTTCTCAATGGCCTGGTCTGCAGGCAGACCGTGCACATCCATTACGATAATCGGCTGCTGCATCATTCCTGCTTTTCCTCCTCTGTGCCAGGTTCCTTATTCCCATCGCCCTTCATAGAACATACCGGCAGTGAAATATCCTTTTTATCACATGGGTGTTCCCACCTCGATCAGATTTCCATCCGGATCGTAAAAGCGGACAACCTTCTGTCCCCAGCTGTGCTCCATCAGCCGGTTTACATACGTTACTGCCGGATAGAGTTTCTCAAGCTTCTCGACAAATCCCTCAATGTCACGTTCCTCAAAATAAAGTTCACAGGAATGATTCCGGGGCACCACTTCTCTGCCGATAAACTCTTTCCAGACAGACTCTTCCTGAAGCACAAGTCCTTCTGTCAGAATCAGGTTCCCGCCATGATCCACAACAGGACAAAGCCCGAACAGATCATGATAAAAATTCTTCGATTTCTCAATATCCTTCACAACAATCAAAACATTTTTCAGTTTCATCTGCTTCCTCCCTGTCAAAACCGGTTCCTGCACAGGAATACCTGAATACCTGATTTCCGGAACACATCTGAATTCAGTATACCACAGCTTTCCGGAAAACTGTATCTTATTATTTTAATGAGCCAAGGGCAAATAAAAGCTGCACACATTTGTGTGCAGCTTAATCAATGGAACAATCTATTTCAATACATCTCCGGCTGAGGCTGCATGGCAGGTGTTTCTTCCTTGATATCTGCCACTGCGGCCTCTGTGGTAAGCAGCGTAGAAACAACGCTTACCGCATTGGTCAATGCATTCTTTGTAACCTTTACCGGATCAATAATCCCCTGCTTCAGCATATCCACATAGGTTTCTGATACCGCATCAAATCCGGCACCCGGTTCACTCTTCTTTACCTGCTCAACAATAACCGCGCCTTCCAGTCCCGCATTCTCAACAACCGTATAAAGCGGAGCTTCCAGTGCTTTTGCCACAATTCTGGCTCCGGTCTGTTCATCACCCTTCAGGCTTTCTGCCAGCTCCTCTACTTTCTTCTGCGCATGAATATAAGCAGAGCCGCCTCCGCAGATGATACCTTCTGACACAGCTGCTCTTGTGGCGTTCATCGCATCTTCCATACGGTATTTTGCTTCTTTCATCTCGGTCTCTGTCGCTGCGCCCACGCGGATGACTGCAACTCCGCCGCCCATCCTGGCAATTCGATCCATCAGCTTCTCTTTATCTGCATCTGAAGTCGTGTCAGCCATCTGTCTCTTCAGACTGGCAATCCGGGAATCGATCTCCTCTCTGCTTCCGGCTCCATCCACAATCGTCGTATTCTCTTTTGTAACCCTTACGGATTTTGCACGGCCAAGCATATCCATGGTGGTATCTTTCAGTTCCAGGCCAAGATCCTCCATAATTACCTGACCGCCGGTAAGCGCCGCAATATCCTGAAGCATGGCCTTTCTGTTGTCACCGTACCCCGGCGCCTTCACCGCAACGACCTTCAGCGTTCCTCTCAGCCGGTTGACAATCAAAGTCGTAAGTGCTTCTCCTTCCACATCCTCTGCAAGGATCAGAAGCTCCTTTCCCTCTCTCATTACATTTTCCAGAATCGGCAGAATATCCTGAATGGTGGAAATCTTCTTATCCGTCATGAGGATATAGGGATTCTGCATGTTCGCAATCATTTTTTCCTTATCATCACACATATATCCGGAAAGATAGCCATTGTCAAACTGCATGCCTTCCACTACATCAATCTCTGTCTTCATGGTTTTAGATTCTTCAATGGTAATCACACCATTTTCTCCAACCTTTTCCATCGCATCCGCAATCATTTCTCCGACTTCTTCATTTCCGGCGGAAATCGCAGCTACTTTTGCAATATGTTCTTTTCCCGTTATCGGCTGACTCATTTCCTCAATCGCCTGAACAGCCGCATCAGATGCCTTCTTCATGCCCTTGCGCAAAATGATGGGATTCGCTCCTGCAGCGATATTCTTCATCCCTTCCTTCATAAGGGCCTGTGCCAGAACGGTGGCGGTCGTTGTGCCGTCTCCTGCGATATCGTTTGTCTTCGTGGCAACCTCTTTTACAAGCTGAGCGCCCATGTTCTCAAAACGGTCTTCCAGTTCGATTTCCTTTGCGATTGTTACACCATCATTTGTGATCAACGGCGTACCATAGGATTTATCCAATACCACATTTCTTCCTTTTGGCCCCAGTGTAACCTTTACCGTATCTGCCAGTCTGTCTACACCGGCTTCTATTTTTTTCCGAACATCCATATCAAAACCAATCTCTTTTGCCATAATAAAAACCTTCTTTCTTTCGACCCGATTACTCAACAATTGCCAAAATATCGTCCTGACTTACAATCTTAAATTCTTCCTCGCCAATCTTCACTTCCGTACCGCCGTATTCGGAAAGGACGACCTTATCCCCTTCCTTTACCTGCATCACGGTCTGCTGTCCGTCTTTCCATTTTCCAGGTCCAACCGCAATCACAACCGCTTCCTGCGGTTTCTTTTTCGCACTGTCCGGCAGAATGATTCCGGATTCTGTCTTTTCTTCAACATCCTGATACTGAAGAACTACGTTGTCACCCAATGGTTTTAATTTCATATGAATAACCTGCCTTTCTTTTGTCAGCACTCTCTTTTGTTGAGTGCCAGTGTGCCCCGTAAAAAAATATGCTTCTTGCGAAACGCAACACATTTTGTTTAAAAATCACTTATTGTTAATGTATTATATCACGTTCTTCGCTCCCGTCAATACCTTTTATACATTTTTTAGAAAAAAAAACGGTATATCAATGTATCTTTCCAATGATATACCGTTTTTCTCCCACTCATCATCCGATTCGTACCTGCCTGCCGCGAAAAGAAAAACCATCCCTTCGAATACAGACCCGTCTATTCGAACCACGCAACCGCCCGGATTGCCGGTGTGACTACACATCTGCAAAAGTGTCTCCTTAAATCCATTTTTCTCATAGCTGTTTGCCGGAATCAATCTGGGGGGATCCGTTCCGGGATACACAGGCATGCCTTCTCTGATCGTGTGTGTCAAATCAATGACTTTCATGATCTCCCTTCTCTCTTTCCATCTTTCTGTTTTTTCATTTTCCTTCTCTTCTTTTTCTATTCTCTTTTTATTCCCTTTCGCTTCCCTTCTCAGGCAAGGATGCCGTCCTGAAATCCACAGCATCAATTTTCTGAAATAAATCCGCAATCATAAAGGAAACGGCCTCATAATGCACATAATCGGTGGCATTTTCCCTGGCATAAACCTTTACCTGAGCAGGAAACTCTTCATCTTTCTCCCAGAAAACAAGCTTAAGCGGAATCTCCGGAAAAGGGAAGAAAATCCAGGCCGTATCGCCGGCTGACTTTTCATATTCTCCCCCTGCTATTTTACACCGCTTTTCAAGCTCCTCTGTCTTTCCCGAATAATCCTTTGCAAAATTCACGAGCAGGGGATCCATTCGGTCGCTGCTCCGAATCCTCACCGGATCCAGAGAACTCTCAGGAACCCATTCTCCGCTCTCATGTACGTTTCCTGTTCCATCACCGAGATAATGATACACTGTCAGCGCTTCATTCATCTCGAGCCTGTCTGTCCATTCAGTTCCTTCTTTCTTTTCCAGCACGCCATTTCCACAGTTCAGGCGATACTCCTGTCCAAAGTACCAAAGCCGCAGATACTCCTTCTCCCTTGTAAAAGTGATGTACCGTTCCTTTCCCGCTGAATCAAATCCGGAAAAACGTTCTCTCCATTTTCTGCAGGCGGCCTCTGCATCCGTAAAGGAAAAGCCAATGTTCCGATAGGAATGAAAACTCATGTCACAGTCCTCCTTATTCTTCATTCCCAGTATACCACAGTTTTCTGAAAATCTTCACTTTATTCTTTCGGTACGGCACAGGGAAAGACCATCATTGTCTTCGACGGAGATATGGACAAGGTGCTCGCAGCCTTTGTAATCGCCAACGGCGCACTGGCAATGGGCCGCCCAGTTACCATGTTCTTTACCTTCTGGGGCCTTACAGCACTCCGGAAGCCGGAAAAGCAGAAGGTCAGCAAATCCCTGGCAGAAAAAATGTTTGGTATCATGCCTGCATTTGCTGTATCTCCGTTAACTGATCCCACATAGGAAAAAATTGCTTAAAGTTCACTTTCATCTTCCTTTCATCCTCTGTTCTCCACTGTCCCCGCAGTCAGATCACAGCCTTCTCCTCCCGGTTGTCCTCTTTTCTGTCATTATATCACATATCCCTCTGCAGGCAACCAGAGAAACAGAACCGTCTCTCCCCGGGCTGCCCGAAAGCCGGGATCTCGATACTTGTCCTCTGTTCTTCTCAGTTGATAAGGTCTGAAATCTATGGTACACTTTGTTATGAGAAAACATTTTTCTGAAACGGAGGACATGAAGGATGAAGGGAAAAACAAGCCGGAAAAATGGTTATTTTAAATCATACCCAGGCATTCTCGGTATGCTCTTTCTTGCTACGCTCATTATTATCGCCTCCACTCTTATTTTCAGTCAGACTGCGAAAAAAGCATCCGATGAGACAACCATTTCTCTCGGTCATTTTTACCTTGAAGAGATTGCAGACCGAACGGTCTATGAAATCAGCTCAGAGCTTGAAAGAAATAAAGAGCAGCTGCAGCGCGCAGTGGAAGAAATGAAAAACAAGGATCTGAAGTCAGATGATTCTCTTCGCGCTTACCTTGCGATGATTCAGCGCCTCAATGGATTCGATATTTTCGCAGTTGTCGATGAAGACGGAACCGTCTATACATCCGACAGTACCTTTTCAGGAATTACACGTTTTGATTTCCTTTCCGAGCCCGTTACAGAGACAACGCTTTATACAACAAAAACCACACATTCCAGAGCCATGGTTCTGATCGCTGCTCCGACAGAGAAAATTTCCTTTGGCGAGACCCATATTGTCAGCTGCATCACCGGTGTGGACGTCGACAAAATCATTTCCGCCCAACAGCTGCAGGGTGTCAACAATCAGGTTCTCTGCCGCCTGTTTGACGGAGATGACGGAACCTGCATCGTGGAGTCAGAAGGAAGATATGCTGACGGCAGCAGTATTTCTGACGTCTGGAGAAATGACTGTTCCTTTTCCGGTGAATATTCCAGTGAAAAACTGATTTCGGACTGGAATACCCGTACAGAAGGATATGCCTATTATACCGCCAGAGAAGGCAGCACCTATCTGTATTACATGCCTGTCCCCGACACAAACTGGATCGTTTCCGTGAGGCTTCGTCAGAATGTCATCGGGGCACAGATCATGGAATCAGGAAGCAAAACGCTCCGGGGCAGCCAGATACAGCTTCTTGTGGTCATTCTTTCCATGGTGGCCGTATTTGTTTTCGTGCTCAGGCAGATTCGTAAAACTCAGTCCGAACAGTTCGCAAAGGAAAAAGAAGAGGAACTGCTCCGTCAGGAAGCGAAAGCCTCAGAGGAAAAGCTCCGGCTGCAGGAGAAGCTGCTTCAGGAAGAAAAGGCTTCCAGCAGACAGGCTTCTGTCCTTCAGATTCTGAGCAAAGAGTATTCCTCTGTTTACTATGTGGATCTGGAAGAGGATACGGCTGTTCCTCTCCGGCTTTCCGATACATCCTCTGAATTTTATGGTATTAAAATGGATCGCACCTATTCCTTCAGAGAAATCTATGAAAGCTATATCCAAGGCTTCACGGCTCCGGATCAGCTGGAAGAGCTGCTGCGCTTTTCTGATCCTGCGTTTCTGCGTCAGACGCTGAAGGATGATGAAATCCTTACCTACCTCTATCGAATCGTCAGAGACGGAAAAGAACTTTATGCACAGCTTCGTATTGCAAGAGTGGAGGATGACGCAAATTTCAGACATATCGTTTTAGGCTTTGCAATCGTTGACGACGCGGTTCGCGCAGAGCAGAAAAACCAGCGTGTCTTAAAGGACGCACTGGCTCAGGCGGAGCGCGCAAATCAGGCGAAAACAACCTTTCTGAACAATATGTCCCACGACATCCGGACACCGATGAACGCCATTATCGGTTTTACGAATATTGCCCTCAAACAGGACATCTCGCCGGAAGTGAAAAACTGCCTGGAAAAAATCAGCGAAAGCTCTGATCATCTTCTGACTCTCATCAATGATGTGCTGGATATCAGCCGGATCGAAAGCGGAAAAACGAAATGGAATCCCATTCCCATTGACCTTACCACCATCTCGGATGTTGTCCTGGATATTACCCATGGTTTTCTGTCAAACCGGGATATCACCTTCGATATCAGACGGATCAATCAGGAACATCTCTACGTTCTGGCAGATGCGGTAAGGATTCGGGAAGTTCTTGTAAACATTCTGAGCAATGCCGTCAAATTCACCGATGACGGCGGCAGAATCACCTTTGCAGCAGACTGTCGTGCCGGCGAAGATGAAAAACATGTTGTAATCACCTATCGGATTTCCGATACCGGCATTGGAATGAGTCCGGATTTTCTTGCCCATATCTTTGACGAGTTCTCCCAGGAGGAATCCAGTGCGAGAACCCAGTATAAGGGAACCGGCCTTGGCATGGCAATCACCAGACGCTATGTGGAGCTGATGGGCGGCACGATCTCTGTGGAAAGTGAAAAAGGCAAGGGCTCAACCTTTGTGGTTGAGCTTCCCATGGAGCTTACCGATGAAAGCAATGTGCAAAAGCAGGATCTGCCTGCTGCCACAGCAAATTTGAAGGGTATAAAAATCCTCCTTGCAGAAGACAACGACCTGAACGCAGAAATTGCCTCCATTCAGCTGGAAGATCTTGAAATGACGGTGACCAGAGCCGCAGACGGAAAGGAAGCGGTAACTCTCTTTCTGGAAAATCCTCCGGGCACCTTTGACGTCATTCTCATGGACATCATGATGCCGGTGATGAACGGTTACGAAGCAGCAAGGGCAATCCGTGCCATGGAGGATCGGCGCGATGCCCATACGATTCCCATAATTGCCATGACGGCCAATGCCTTTGCGGAGGATATTCAGGAATCCCTGAACGCAGGCATGAACGCCCATATTGCCAAACCCCTGAAAATTTCCAGGGTCACTTCAGAGATCTCCCGCCTGGTTTTTCAGGCCGGCCAGGCGGTGAAAGAAACTTGATCTGATTTATACAGCAATCCTGATCGATGTCTGCGAATCACTGATCAATGAACCCGATTGACTTCCGGCAATGATTCGAGATCAATCTTCATAATCAGATCCAATAAGGTAAGGTATTCCTCTATCTGTGCCATATGATAATCTTCAATCTGAATGCTTTGCATGAGTAACACTTCCCAAACCTGTTATACCCGTTATACCCATTTTCATTGATTTTATCAAGGGTATAACGGGTATAATATCATTTCAAGTTTGATCCGACAAAATATTGGGTATAATGAACCCATAAATTAAGACAAAAAAATCATTGTTTCTAAGTTGGATTTCCCGTATGATTTTTATAGCGAAAGGAGTCCAACTATGGCAAGACAACAACATTCACCAGAGGAGAAATCCAAACTTGTCCTTGAAGC
>JAXEJQ010000048.1:0-15073 GCA_034101475.1 Candidatus Limivivens sp. | reverse complement strand
CGACGCGGAAATCCTCGCCCTGGTCATTGACAGCCTTCTGGGGGCCGGACTGACCGAGTTCCAGGTAAGCCTGGGCCACGTGGATTTCTTCCAGTGCCTCTGCCAGGAGGCCGGCTTTGACGAAGAAATGGAAGTCCGTCTGAAGGAACTGATCTCCAATAAAAACAATTTCGGCGTGGAGGAGCTGTTAAAGGAGCAGCAGATTCCGGAGGATCTGAAGGAGCTTTTTGGCAGCCTGCCGCAGATGTTCGGCAATGCCGGGATTCTTGCCAGAGCTGCTTCCATGACGAAAAATGAGAAGGCTCTGGGCGCAGTGAACCGCCTTCAGGAGATTTCCGGGATTCTGAAAAGCTACGGTTTTGAAAAATATGTTTCCTTCGATCTGGGCATGCTCAGCAAATACATGTATTATACCGGCATTATTTTCCGCGGCTATACCTTCGGGACCGGCGAGGCCATTGTCAAGGGCGGCCGTTACGACCAGCTTCTGGGCCATTTTGGGAAAGACGCCCCTTCCGTGGGCTTTGTGGTGGTGACGGATGCGTTGTTAAATGCGCTGGCCAGACAGAAAATCAGCCTTCCCCGGGAGCCCAGGCCTTTGCTTCTGCTCTATGAACCGGAGGACCGGACTGCAGCCATCCAAAAAGCTCAGGAGCTGAGAGGGCAGGGTGTCCGGCTGGCACTGATGGAAAAAGACCGGGATGAAGCCGCCTGCGCGGCCTATGCCCTGCGCGGCGGCTTTCAGTCCGCGGTGCTGCTGAAAAAGGAAGGCCTGGCAGAGCTTCAGGCAGAAGAGGGAGGTGACGGCCAATGCGGTATCTGACGTTTGCCCTTGCAAAAGGACGTCTTGCGAAACAGACGCTGGAGCTTCTGGAGAAGGTAGGCATCACCTGTGAAGAGATGAAAGATCCCTCCTCCAGAAAACTCATTTTTGTCAATGAAGAACGAAAACTGAAGTTTTTCCTATCCAAAGGACCGGATGTGCCCACTTACGTGGAGTATGGAGCAGCCGATATCGGTGTGGTAGGCCGGGATACCATCCTGGAAGAGCAGCGGAAGCTTTACGAGGTTATGGATCTGGGCTTCGGAAAATGTCGGATGTGTGTCTGCGGACCTCAGTCCTCGGCGGAGCTTCTCCATTCCCAGGAGCTGATCCGGGTAGCCACCAAATATCCCCATATCGCCAAGGACTATTTCTATAACAAAAAGCACCAGACCGTGGAAATCATCAAGCTGAACGGTTCCATTGAACTGGCACCTATCGTAGGTCTCTCTGAGGTGATTGTGGATATCGTGGAAACGGGAACCACCCTTCGGGAAAATGGTCTGACCGTTCTGGAGGAGGTTTGTCCTCTTTCCGCGCGGGTGGTGGTCAATCAGGTCAGCATGCGGATGGAAAATGAACGGATTACGAAATTACTGACGGATCTGAAACAGGTCCTGGATGCATAGAGGAGGCACTGTCATGCGCATTGTTAAACTTACAGAAGAAAGCAGATGCCGTCTGCTTGAGGATCTTTTAAAACGAAGTCCCAGCCAGTACACCCAGTATGAGGGCAGGGTGGCAGAGATTATTGAACAGATCCGCACCCGAAAGGATGTGGCCCTGTTTGAATATACGAAAAAATTTGACCGCGCGGATATCACAGCGGAAACCATCCGCGTAACAGAAGAAGAAATCCGCCGGGCCTATGATCTGGTGGATCCCGTTCTGGTGGAGGTGATCCGCAAAGCGCTGGTGAATATCCGCTCCTATCACGAAAAGCAGCGCCGTTACAGCTGGTTTGACAGCACACCGGAGGGTACCATGCTTGGACAGAAGGTGACGCCTCTGGCATCGGTGGGGGTTTATGTGCCCGGCGGAAAGGCTGTTTATCCTTCTTCTGTCCTGATGAATGTGGTGCCGGCCAAGGTAGCCGGAGTCGGAAAAATCGTCATGACCACCCCCTGCAGCCCGCAGGGAGAGGTCAATCCGGCGACCCTGGTGGCTGCCAGGGAGGCAGGCGCTGATGAAATTTACAAGGCCGGAGGCGCCCAGGCCATTGCGGCCCTGGCCTTCGGTACGGAGAGCATTCCCAAGGTTGACAAGATCGTAGGCCCCGGCAATATCTACGTTGCCCTGGCCAAAAAAGCCGTTTACGGTCATGTGAGCATTGATTCCATCGCCGGTCCCAGCGAGATTCTGGTTCTGGCAGATGAAACGGCCAATCCCCGTTATGTGGCAGCAGATCTCCTTTCCCAGGCCGAGCATGATGAGCTGGCCTCGGCGATTCTGGTGACCACCAGCGAAGAACTGGCACAGAAGGTCTCTGAAGAAGTGGACGGCTTTGTCCGGGAGCTTTCCAGAAAGGACATTATTGAGAAGTCCCTGGAAAATTATGGGTATATTCTGGTGGCTGACAGCCTGGAGGAAGCGGTTTCTGCCGCCAATGAGATTGCCTCCGAGCATCTGGAAATCGTGACAAAGGACCCCTTCCAGGTCATGACCAGGATCCAGAATGCCGGAGCGATTTTTCTGGGAGAATACAGCAGTGAGCCGCTGGGCGATTACTTCGCGGGCCCCAATCACATTCTGCCAACCAACGGTACGGCCAAGTTTTTCTCTCCTCTGAGCGTGGATGATTTTGTGAAGAAATCCAGCATCGTCTACTACAGCAGAGAGGCGTTGGAAACGGTTCACAAAGACATTATTCAGTTCGCGGAGTCTGAGCAGCTGACTGCCCATGCCAAGTCCATCCGGGTACGGTTTGAAGACAGGGAGGGCTGAGCATGGAACGCAGCGCACAGGTTACCCGAAATACGAAAGAAACGCAGATTACCCTTTCTCTGAAGCTGGACGGGACCGGAATCTACCATATTTCCACCGGAATCGGCTTTTTCGACCATATGCTGGAGGGATTTTCCAGACACGGTTTTTTTGATCTGGATCTGAAAGCAGAAGGGGATCTGCAGGTGGATACCCATCACACCATTGAAGACACCGGCATTGTTCTGGGAACGGCCATTCGGGAAGCCGCAGGAGAGAAGAAGGGCATCCGTCGGTACGGAAGCTGCATTCTGCCCATGGACGAATGTCTGATGCTCTGTGCCGTGGATCTTTGCGGACGGCCTTATTTTTCTTATGAAAGTCCCTTTACCGCAGAACGCTGCGGTGACATGGACACGGAAATGGTAAAAGAATTTTTCTATGCCGTCTCCTATACCGCGGGCATGAATCTCCACCTGAAGACACTGACCCCTGGAAACAATCACCACATGATGGAAGCCATGTTCAAAGCCTTCGCAAAGGCACTGGATATGGCCTTGTCCCCGGAACCGCGTACCAGCGGAGTACTTTCCACGAAAGGAAGCTTATAATGGAATCGCAAAAAATGAAGACAGCCGCTTTTCTTTTTCTGAAAAGCGGCCTCGCAGTGGAAGGCTTTGACGGCACTCCCCTGACCGGTGAAAACCGTCCTGCCCTTCTGGCACAGAGCTATGAAAACCTCGGAGCGGACATGCTCGTGGTATTTGACCTTTCCAGGGATGATGAGGAGCATGAAGCATCCCTGAATCAGATCCGGGAAATCGCCAGAGTTACAGATTTTCCGGTAATCGGCTGCGGAAATATCAGACGGACAGAGGATGTGAAAAAACTTCTCTACGCAGGCTGCCGTATGGCCATTCTGAATTATTCCAAGGAATCCAACCGGGAGATGACCGAGGAGGTTTCCAAACGCTTCGGGAAAGAAAAAATCGGCGTCAGTCTGGCTGATCCGTATCTGTATTTTTCCTATAAAGAGCAGATTCAGAACAATACTTCTCAGGTTCTGCTGCTGGATTGCGGCGTGCCGGAACAGGCTTCCGGTTCCGTTCCATTTCTGCCGGTTTATTTTTCCCAGACGGAGGAGGAGCTGATTCCCTCGCTGAAGCAGGAAAAAATTAACGGTGTCTGCAGCAGCCTGTTTGTGCAGCATCCGGAAAAAATCATGGAATACAAGCATCAGGCAAAAGAAGCGGGTGTTTCCGTAAATCTTTTTGAGAGCACCCTGTCCTGGGAGGAACTCCGGAAAAACAGCGATGGTCTGATTCCTGCTGTAGTACAGGACTATAAGACCCTGGAGGTGCTGATGGTGGCTTACATGAATCAGGAAGCTTTTGAGACCACTCTCCGGACGGGCAAAATGACCTATTATAGCAGAAGCCGCCGGGAACTCTGGATCAAAGGATCGACCTCCGGTCATTTCCAGTACGTCCGACAGCTTTCCATTGACTGTGACAACGACACGATTCTTGCCAGAGTTCTCCAGATCGGCTCTGCCTGCCACACCGGAAACAGAAGCTGCTTTTACCGGGACCTGGTGAAAAAAGACTATGCGGATACAAATCCCATGACCGTTTTTGAAAAGGTTTACGGAGTCATCCAGGACCGGAAGGTCCACCCGAAAGAGGGCTCCTACACCAATTATCTGTTTGACAAGGGAATTGATAAGATTCTGAAAAAGGTGGGTGAGGAGGCTACGGAAATCGTCATCGCAGCCAAAAATCCCAACCCCGAGGAAATCAAATATGAAATCAGCGATTTTCTGTATCATGTCATGGTTCTGATGGCCGAAAAGGGCGTGACCTGGGAAGACATCACAAAAGAACTGGCAAACCGCTGAAAAAAGGACGCCGCAGCCGCGGCGTCCTTTTAAAAAAACAGCTCTGAAATTTCTCTCTTTTTTTCCGGGCAGACACAGATACCGTTCAGGAAATAGCCCGTCATATGCAGCATTTCCTCTTCCAGCTCATAGGAAGCCTCCCGGATACACCAGTCATAGCATACCCCTCTGAGAATCACAAAAAGATCCCTCACAAGCCGGGAACAGTCTGTCTCCGGATCAAAAAATCCTTCCCTTCTTCCGGTTTTCATAATTCCCAGCAGGGTTTTCTGCATGGGGCGGTCCTTGGAAAACCAGACGTTTTCCGGATTGAAGAGAACTCTCATCAGATCCAGGCCGGTGGCAATATTCAGCTGGGCATAGGCCTTCACATAGATCTCCAGCTGTCCCAGAAAGTCCTTCTGAACCAGAATCAGCGGCAGCTCTCTGCCGAAATACCCGTCGGAATCCTGGTAAACATCCTCCAGCAGATCACTTTTTGAATTGAAATAACAGTAAAAAGCAGCAGGGGAAACGCCTGCCCGCTGACAGATCCCGCGGATCGTAGTCCCCTGATAGCCCTCCGTCTTCATCATGTCCAGGGCTGCGTTCAGAATTCTGCTTCTAGTTAAGGTGGATTTTGCGTATTTTTTTCCTGTCGTGGAATCTGTTGACTCACTCATTGCCTGCCTCCGTTATCTGTTTCTGCGGTCATGTAAGAATTCCGCTTCGCTGTTTTTTCTGTCCTGATCTATCTTAATCCATTCTGTATAAAAGTGCAAGGAAAAGAAGATTACCAAAAATGAAAGGGAAATTTTAGTGAATTTTTCACAGTAAACACGTTCATTTTTTATTGACAATCGTCAAAATGCCTGATATTATAAAATAGAAAACTGAACATGTTCAGAAACGCGTAGAATAAAAAAGGGAGGAGCACTATGAGCAAAAACACCAAATCTACACCACAGCCCAAAACCAAAAAGCCCCTGAGCAACGCGCTGCGTTACTTCTTCGGCGTAGGTGATGCCGGTTTCGTACTGATGAGTAATATCGAAACCTTCTACTTCATGACCTTTCTGACGGACCTGGCAGGCTTTACTGCCGGAATTGCCGGTCTGATCAACTCCGTATTTACCACGGTGGATGCCTGTCTGTCCTGGCTGTACGGCGGAATTATCAACGGAACCAAAGCAAAAAAATGGGGCCGCTATCGTTCCTGGCTGATTATGCTGCCCTGGATTGTACCGTTCCTGTATGCATTTATGTTTATCCGTGTCAGTGACAATGAAATGCTTTCCGCAGTGATCATTATCATCGCGGCCATCGCTTCCCATGTGGCATGGAACTTCCCCTATGTGGCCAATGCGACTCTGGTAAGCGTAGTCGGGAAAACGCCCGAAGACAAGGCGACTCTTGCTTCTTCCCGGGCTACCTGGAATAACATCGGCGGTCTGCTGTTTTCCTATCTGGGCCTGCCTTTTGCGACCCTCCTTGCCGGCTTTGTAGGTGAGAAAAACAAATTCGCGGCAGCAGCCTTCTGTCTTGGTATTCTGATGGTTGTGACCTATTTTGCTCACTTTAAGATGACCGAAGGCTATGAAGAGATTGAGCCCCAGGGTTCCTCTCAGAAATCCGATAAAACCAAGATCAGCATCGGCGAAATGTTCTCGTCTCTGTTCCAGAATCCTCAGCTCATGATTCTGATGCTGGCGGACCTGGCAAAATGGTGTGTGAAATTCGTTACCGCGGCATCTGCGATTTACTATTTCCGTGACGCAGCCGGCAATCCCGGTCTGATGGTTCAGTACACGCTCTGCATTTCCATCGGAGCAATTCTGGGAGCTTTCTGCATGCGCTACATTGCAAAGATGCTTTCATCACGGACCACGATGATCCTGGCAAATGTGGGTATGGCAGTTTTCCTGTTCCTGATTTATGTATTTTATGCGAACCCTGCGATGGTTATCGCTCTGATGACCGTGGCTCAGTTCTTCTACGGCATGGCTTTCGCGGCTTCTCCCGCCCTGTATGCGGATACCGTTGTTTACTCCACCTGGAAAACCGGTAAGGACGCATCCGGCTGGATCATGGGCCTGCAGAACCTTCCGCTGAAAATCGGCGTATTCCTGCGCGGCGTGATTGTCAGCGCATGCCTGGCAGCTGTCGGCTGGCAGTCCGGCGTTGCTCTGGAAGGAACCGCACGTCAGGGTATGACCATTGCTTTCGCTCTTGTTCCGGCGATTCTCTGCGCGGCAGGTGCGGTTCTTCTGACCTTCGGATTTAAGATTACGAAAGACAAAGTTGAGAAATACCAGGCGGAAATCGACGCCAGAGCATAAAACAAAGCTGTCTGTATCAGAAGCGATGCAAGGAGGTAGATCATCATGCTTACAGCAAAACAGAATTTTTTGGAAACCATAAAGAGGGACGGACATCCGGACCGGCTTCTTGATCAGTATGAAGGAACCGCATTTTTCCCGCCCAGTCCCGCATCTTCCTATATCCGCGGAAACCGTCATCCGGGTATGGATCCGCTCATTGACCGCTTCGGAACCACAATTCTGTGGCCGGAGGGACAGGTAGCGGCTATGCCCCATGTTACCCCGCAGAACAAGGTGATCAAAGATATTACAAACTGGAGAGAAGAATTGGTTATGCCGGATCTGGAAGCAAACTGCTCTGACCCGGAACTTTGGAAACCCTTTATTGAGAAGGCAAAAGCAGCCAGAGGAGAGGATAAGCTCCTGATGGCATTTATGCCTACCGGTGTTTTCGAACGTCTTCATTTCCTGATGGGATTTGAGGATATGCTGATGAACTTCCTGCTGGAGCCGGAGGACATGATGGATCTGTGCAATGTCATTGGTGAATACCGTTTCCAGTATATGAAGCTTCTGGTGGACAATCTGAAGCCGGATATCATGCTTTCCCATGATGACTGGGGTTCCAAGCATTCCCTGTTTATCAGCCCGGATACCTGGCGTGAATTCATCAAGCCACAGTATGAAAAAACCTACAAATACATGAAAGATCACGGTGTTATTATCATGCACCACGCAGACTCCTTTATGGAGCCTATCGTAGAAGATATGGTAGAGCTGGGAGTTGATATCTGGCAGGGAACCCTTCCGGAAAATGATATTGTGAAGCTGCAGAAGCAGCTGGACGGCCGGATGACCCTCATGGGCGGTATTGATGCGTCGATTGTTGACCGGGCGGATTCCACGGAAGAAGAAATCCGTCGGGAAGTACGCCGTGTCTGCGAAACCTACGGACCGGGCGGACACTTTATCCCCTGTATCACCTATGGCGGACCGGGCTGTCTGTTCCCCCATGTGGATCCGATCATTTCTGACGAAATCAAAAAATATAACAAAGAGGTCTATGGCATCTGATGATGAGAGAGGGACTCCGGAGAGGCGGTGAGCCTTTCCGGAGTTTTTCTTCCGCAGTGGACTGATCTGTCTGTCTCATCAGGAGAGGAGTGGAGAATATGAAATTTGACCGCGAGACCTATCTGGAGCGAATCGGCTGCCGCGCTGCTCTGACACCGAATGTGGATAATCTGACATCTCTGATTCGATGCCATCTGGAAACGGTTCCTTTCGAAAACCTGGACTGCTGGTATGAGAGAAAGGATGTGTCTCTGGACATCGGACAACTGTATGAAAAAATAGTGTCTGCCGGGCGGGGCGGTATCTGTTTCGAGCTGAACGGCCTGTTTTTTGCTCTCCTTCAGGATCTTGGCTATGAATGTTACCCGGTGGGAGTCCGTGTACAGTGGATGTGGCAGGAGCTGCGTCCCGTTTCCCATGAAGGGATTCTTGTGATACTGAACGGTGAGAAATACTATTGTGATGTGGGCTTTGGAGGCCCCGGCCCCAAAGGTCTTCTGTGCCTGGAAAAGCACACGCCCCAGCAGATTGCCGATTCCGAATTTCTGGTGGAAAATCAGGGGAAGGAATACCGGATTCTGAGAAAGCACGGCAGCGGTTTTGCTCCTGTTCTTGTATTTCAGGATATTCCCTGGGAGCCGGTGGATTTTCGGGCCATCTGTTATTATTACGCCACACACGAAGACTCCCGTTTTGTACAGCATCGGATCGTAAACCTCTGTCTGCCGGACGGGAGCCTGGATCTGATGGACGATACGCTGACAGAGCGCAGAGACGGTCAGGTGTCCAGCTGTGTCTTTCCTGATGAAGCATCGGTTCAGGAGATGCTGAAAACCCGATTCCGACTAAATTACCATTCAGAAAAGGAGCGAATATGATCAGACAATATCCAAATTTAAGCAAACCCATTACCCTGGGCAATGTAACCTTTCGAAACCGGATGTTCTCTGCACCCATGAGCGGCGCCGAGATCACGCCGGAGTGCAACATCGGCCCAAAATCCACTGCATTTTATGAACTTCGGGCAAAGGGAGGCGCAGCGGCGGTGACTGTCAGCGAACTGATGGTTGATCCGAAAACCGATGCTTCCCATGCTTTCCATCTGAACCGGACCACCCCCGGTTCCATTTCCAGCTTTACTTATACAGCGGATGCAATCAAACGCCACGGGGCTGTGCCCAGTGTGGAGCTGTCCCATTCCGGGCAGTATGCCGGGACCTATCTGCTGGATATGGAGAAGAAGCACAATCTGACCCAGTATGGTCCCAGCGCCGGGATGCGCCCGGACGGTCTGCCGGTGACTCCGCTGACAAAGGAGCAGATCGGGGACATCGTTAAATCCTATGGCGAAGCAGCGGCTCTGGCCAAACTCTGCGGCTATGAAATGATTATGGTTCACGCCGGACACGGCTGGCTGATCAATCAGTTCCTGTCCCCCTATTTTAATAAACGTACCGACGAATACGGCGGCTGCTTTGAAAACCGGATCCGGCTGGCCAGAGAAGTTCTTACGGCAGTCCGGGAAGCCGTTGGCCCGGGCTTTCCCATTGAGCTTCGTATGAGTGGTACAGAAGCCTTTGAGGGTGGATACGACCTGGAGGAAGGATGCCGGATCGCCCATGCCCTGGAGGATCTGGTGGATCTGATCCATGTTTCTGCCGGCTCCTACAAATTCGGGTTTTCCCTGACCCATCCTTCCATGTTCCGGGAACATGGCTGCAATGTCTATCTGGCAGAAGAGATCAAAAAGCATGTATCCAAGCCTGTGGCTGCCATCGGAGCTCTCAATGACCCGGCCATGATGGAGGAGCTGATTGCCTCCGGAAAGGTGGATGTGGTGGAAATGGGCCGTGCACTCCTGGCAGATCCCTTCCTTCCGGAAAAGATCGTGACAAACCGCAGTGAAGAGATTGTCCGCTGTCTGCGCTGCTTTGTCTGTATGGCAGAGCGGGGAACCACCCAGACCAGACGTTGTTCCGTCAATCCACTGATTGGCCGGGAGGACGAAGGAATGGAGATTCTTCCCGCACGGAAAAAGAAAAAGGTCCTGATCGCAGGAGGCGGGGTGGCCGGACTGGAAGCAGCTGTTACCGCTGCCAAACGCGGCCATGAGGTGATCCTCTGTGAAAAAACCGGCCAGCTTGGCGGAATTCTGAAAAGTGAACAGGCCATTGATTTCAAGCATGAAATGTATGAGCTGGGACTGACCCTGGAAAGTGAAGCGCGAAGAGAAGGCGTGGAGATCCGGATCAATACCGAAGTGACTCCGGAATATGCGGAAAGTATTGGCGCGGATGTTCTGATCATTGCGGTGGGATCCAGGCCTCTGGTACCTCCGATTCCGGGAATTGACGGAGAAAATGTGATCATTGTAAACAATTATTATCTGGAAAAAGAGAAGATGAAAGGGAAGGAAGTTGCTGTTCTCGGCGGCGGCCTGGCAGGCTGTGAATGTGCTATTCATCTGGCACGGGAGGGAAAACAGGTTCACCTGATCGAGATGCGGGATGCACTGGCCGTGGATGCCAACATCCGTCATCGTCCCATTCTGCTGAAGGAACTGGAGGACCGGAAGGTTTCCTGTCATTTAAGCCATAAAGGCATGAAGGTTTCCAGCGAAGGCGTGCTGTGCCTGGATGAACAGGGAAAGGAGGTTCTGATTCCGGCGCAGACAGTGATCTGTGCCCTTGGACAGAAGGCCCGGTCCGATGTGGCAGAACGTCTTCTGGACAGTGCTCCCATTGTGAAACGGATCGGAGACTGCATTCGTCCTGCCAATATCTGCATGGCCATTTACCAGGGATATCATGCAGCTCTGGATATTTAGGAGGAGAAAGATGGAAAAGTCCCATAAAAAATCAGTCCTGCTGAAATTCATCGGTTTTTCTGTTTTTGGCATCTTTGCTTTCTTCATTAATTTTTCTGTTCCGGCCTATCAGATTCAGATTGGTCCCTGGATCTGGGGAGCGGTTCCCGCCCAGTCCAATGTACTGGTTTCCCATTTTACGAATTTTGTAAAGGCAGCCCTGTACACCGGGAATCTGAAGGCCATGCCCGCAGTGGTCTGGCTCATCGGCGTTTACAGCATCATCGATCTGTTTGTGCTCCGGCCCGGAAAGTTCTGGCATACCACAAAAGTAGCGGCAGTCTTTGCCGTCTTCAAAATCATTGGTTTCTTTTTCCTGACCTTTTCCGTGACCGAAATCTATTTCAGCTGGTATCCGGGGTTTATGGAATGGTATTTTGCTCCGGTGGCTTCCCTTGGTGAGAAGAGCATCGCGGTGTTCATTATGAGCAATATTCTGATTACTATCTGCATTTCCATTCCGGCCGCCTCTCTGTTTCTGCCGTTTCTGGTGGATTACGGGCTGGTGGATTTCGTGGGAGTCATTGTCCGGCCGGTTATGCGCCCGTTGTTTAAGCTTCCGGGCCGGGCAGCAGTCATTATGGTTTCCGCTTTCCTGGGGAATTTTTCCGTCGGACATATTGCCATCAATGACCAGTATAAATCCGGCCGGATGACAGAGCGGGAATCTGTTATTATCGGAACCAGTCTTTCCACCGTTTCCGTAGGTTTTCTGCTGGTGTTGGCCAACAACACCGGCCTGAACGAGCGTGGATACTGGAACCTGTATTTCTGGACTGCCTTTCTGATCACGCTTCTGGTTACTCTGATCGGGGTGCGGATTTACCCCCTGAAGCAGCTTCCGGACCGTTTTTATGAAGGCGCAGAGCCGAATCCTGAGCCGGTAATCCGGGAAAACATTCTGAACGCAGCCATCACTGAAGCACTGGAAGTCGCCCATAACCAGGAATCCCTGACAAAACGGATCGGCTATATCATGAAGGAAACCCTTGGGGTTCTGGGAACTGTAGCCTCCGGAACCGCCTTTTTCGCCACAGCAGGCGTACTTCTCTATACCTATACACCGATTATCCGCCTGGTGGGTTATCTGTTCTACCCGTTCATGCGCATTGCCATTCCGGCAGGCGAGGCTGTGACAGCCTGTACGGGCGCAGCGGTTTCCTTTATCGAGGTAACCCTTCCTGCCCTCCTTGTAACCGTGGGAGACTGGAGCCTCCGGACGCGTTATATGATGGCGGTGATCCCGGTGACATCCATCATTTTCCTGGCAAGCTTCGTTCCCTGCCTGATGGCCACCGAAGTCCCGGTGAAGTTTCAGGATATGGTGATCATCTGGCTGGAACGGATGCTGCTTTCCGTACTGATTACTGCGATTTTCGCTGTTGTGCTGTTTCCATAGGCAACTGAATACACGCTCCATATCCCGCATGGCATCCTTGCGGCAATCGTAAGTCAATGTTTCCGTATTTTCCGGAAACATTGACTTTTTTCTTTTCCCTGCGTCTTTTTGCCTTCTTTCTTCGTCTAATCAGTAGAGAAAAGCCTTTGACAGCCTGAAGGAAATAAGGGAAAATGATAAAAAATCTGCGCAGGATTCTGGCTGTGTGGGCTGCAAGATCCAAAAAACGGAGGAGGAATCTCATGAAAGATCTGATTCGGCGTGCGCTGAAAAAAGACGGCGACGCTTTTGTAGAGCTGATGGAGCTCCATAAACAATCCATGTACAAAGTGGCAAAATCTTATCTGCGGCGGGAGGAGGATGCCGCAGATGCCATAGCAGAAACGATTCTGGACTGCTTTGAACATCTGGATTCACTCAAAGAACCGGCCTATTTTACCACCTGGCTGATTCGGATCCTGATCAACAACTGCAAGGATCTTCTGAAGAAAAGTGAAATCATGTCCTGTATGGAGGATACCGGATTTCTGGAAGACCGGGCAGCAGCAGGAGATGACCGGGAATTTGTCCGGCTTCTGGAGCCGCTGGACGAGGAAACCAGACTGATTATGACTCTGTATTACGCCAGCGGATTTACCACGAAGGAAATCGGATCCATGCTGGAACTTAAAGAAAGCACAGTAAAATCCAGGATTCGCAGAGGAAAACAGAAGCTGAAGGCGGAATTTTTTTCCAGTATTGCATAAGGAGGGTTAAAAATGAAAAACAGAGAAAATTTTGAAGAAGCATGGAGCAGAGAGCAGGAACTACGGGAAATTCTGCAAAATCCTGTGGAAATTCCGGACAATGTGGAAGCCCGGATTCGGGGTGCGTACGCTGCCGTCAGAGAAAAATGCCGGGAGACGGAAGCGCCTGCTCCTAAGACGTCTTCCGGAAGAAAGAAGCGGAAGCTGCTGCCTGTTTTTGCCGCAGCGGGAGTCCTTGCCACGGCAACCCTGGGCGTTCTGGCATCCGGCGGTTATTTTGCCAGATATACTCAGCAGCAGGGAGATCAGGTTTCCTTTACCTTTGATATCGATTATACGAGAAATCCGGTCTCTGTGGAAGTCGTTCCTGGCTATCTGCCGGAAGGAATGCTGGAGCAGGAGACGCATAAATACTGGTCAGAGGACAACTGGGGCCATGGTATTTCCATAATCCCTCTGAATACCCAGGCAATCGATACGCTGGACATTTCCTGGGACCGGGTGGATGAGATAGAGGAAACAACGCTCTGCGGCATGGAAGCAAATATCATTCATTACAAAGAGCGGGACAAATACAAGGACAGCACGCAGATTTATCTGTTCAATCCGGAAGACGGCTATCTCATTTGGGTTTGCGGAGATTATTCCATCGACCCTGAAGAAGTAAAAAAAGTCGCGGATCATCTCCAGGTCACTGTATCCGCCGCCGACAGCCTGGAGTACCTTTCCGCTGAGGAGAAAAAAGCTTCCGAGGCAGAGAAAGAAGCGGAAAACCAGGAATGGAAAGATTTGATTTCGGCCAGAAATGAAAAGGGAATCACTGCCGAAGAATTGTCCCATCCGGGAGAAACTCTCGCAAACCAGAATGCAGAATACACAGTCCGGAGAGCCTATGTGGTGGACAGCATTCAGGAAATACCCGGATATAGCACGGAAGGTGTTTATGATATGGAGGAGCTGACTCCCTGGCTTCTGGAGGACGGAACCCTGCGTCCCTATCTGCGCCAGCATTATGATTTGGAGGACTGCCTCCTTGGGGAAGAGGAAACGGCACAGAAATTCCTGGTTGTGGAAGCCTCTGTCACAGCGCTGCAGGATACGGACGAGATCCCTCTGGATGGTTATCTGCGGTGGATGGAAAAACGGGAAGACGGCAGCCTGACCTGGAAGACGGACTATTACGAACCTGTTCCCAGCGAAGAGTATCATCTGCAGAGGGATAACACCTGCTTCTATATGGATCAGCCGGAGCACCTGGAAGGAGCTCTGCGCTTGAAACAGTTTTTCTGGAGAAACCTGGAAGAGGGAGAACATATCGAATATACCATGGCTTTCGTCGTGGACGCAGATCTGGTGCCGGAGGGAGACTTGAGCTGTGTACTGCTGAAATTTAACGGAATGGGGAATAATGAACTGGATACCAGGTATTATGCACTGAATTAAAAAGATTTCTTTCAGATGTTTTGCGGGGAATCCGTACGAGGAGCGTCTGCATGCTTCAAGCGCAGACTCGTTGATTTTTGAGATTTCCTGCGCCGCTTATCGAAGGGGATTTTGCCTCCATAAAAACGTGGTCGGACAAAATCCCCTTCGCTATGCTCGGAAATCTTTCAAAAATCTGCCGAATGTCTGCTTATGAAAGCATGCAGACGATCCTCTGTACATATCCATCGGAAAACAGGTGTGCAGTTGGACATTCTGTACTGCATCCGTGAAAAACGGATGCGCTGCTGGACATTCTGTACTGCATCCACCGGAAAACGGGTGCGCTGCTGGATATTCTGTACTGCATCCGTCGGAAAAGCAGAAAAACCGGAATAAGAAGTTGCAATTATTGTCTAAAAAGCATATAATGATGATGTTTATATTTTTATGATGCCAGGGTCAAAAGTCATAAACCACGGTGCGCTTGCGCATAAGTGGTTTTATGACTAATTGACCCGCCTCAATATGAGGATAAAAGTGGGACGAATGTCCCACGATATCCGAATATTGGGCAGGATTGTGGGAGTGCGAAGCACGGAACAATCCGTATGGCATCTTTT
>JAXEJQ010000047.1:0-38054 GCA_034101475.1 Candidatus Limivivens sp. | reverse complement strand
GGAGAATATGGCTGGGATGGCTGGCTTGGCCCGTATTTTGAAAATTATCCGGGAGAAAACATGACAATTCTGATCGGAATGCAGAAGAAGGATGCGGGAACCTGGTCATTAACAAGAAAGATGATTAATATTGTGGTGAGTTCCATTTTATAAATCAAGGGGGCTCATTTGTCGGGCCATTCAGTTTATAGAAAGAAAACATTAAAAGCACGCTGTGCGGTTCGGAATACAGTTACTATCTGAAAGCAGGCATCAGTTCCTTTTTCTCTGACACAGAACTGCCATGGTGAAAGATACTACCGGAACCACCAGAATAACACCCATACTTGCGGCGATTCCCTGAATAATTTCAATGCCCACCGAGTACATATTCATCATCTGGTGATAGCTGTAATTATAAGCATAAAGTGAAACCAAAATATTGATAGAGCCGCCGGCAAAGGCCAGGATTAAGGTATTGGACATGGTGCCGATGATATCACGTCCCACATTCATCCCGCTTTTAAACAGTCCGGCAGTGCCAAGAGCAGGAATCTGTACATGAATTTCCCAAACAGAAGAAGCAATAGACATACTGACATCCATGACTGCGCCAAGGGCGAAAATCAGGATTCCGGCAAATAGCAGCTCTCCAATCCGGATGCCGGTTCCTTGCTGGATGTAGATCAGGCTTTCGATTTCAGAAACATTGCTGCCGCTGATTTTTGTAATTGCGCAGAAAAATGCGGACAAAAGGCCGGAAATTCCAATCCCGGCAATGGTTCCGAAAATCGCACAGACCGTTTTGGCAGAGAGTCCGCCGATCAGATAAATGGTGGCGGCTGTTGTGATCACGCAGGTCAGTACAGCGCACCAGACCGGAGATTTTCCCTGATAAATCAGCGGAAGAAACAGGTACCAGATGCAGAAACAGGTAAAGGCCAGGCCTGCAATAGATTTAAGGCCCTGCTTCCTGCCTACCAGAAAGATGCTGAGAAAGAACAGGAAAATGATCAGGTACAGCATCGGTGTCCGGTAATAGCTGTATACAGAGAGATAAATCTGGTTGGGGGACTCGCTTAAAATGGCAATAACTGTCATTCCTTCCCGGCAGTCTGCGCCATACAGATAACTGGAGGAGCTGCTGGCTTCCAGAAGCTCACCTTTATGGGAACCTTCCAGGATTTCCAGCAGGACAGTCTGATAGCCGTTCCTGTGTCCTTCCGGGTCAAGGTTGTCTTTTATGATATTTATGACCTGAGCTTTCACAAAGGTACGGCCATCCGTTGTCGGAGCTATTCCGATATCGGTATAGGTTTGACTATTCCGATAAATCAACTATACCGATATTTTCTGAAACTGCCTGATATCCCATCATTACAACCATACGATATCGGCATAGTTTTTACAGTCTATACAATCGTTTCAGTGCCTTAGGATCTTTCCATAGTTTTTCATCTTTAGCCGAAGCATCGGCTTTAGCCATGGATGTGGAAAGTGTATCCAGTGTTGCAAATGCATAAAAACCTGAAGTGGTAGAAATATCTTCATGACCTAACAGTTGTTGGATATGTGTTAGCGGGACTCCCGACTGATAAAGATCCATTGCCCTTGTTTTTCTAATCATATGACAATGGCATCGTGTCGGCATTTCTATTCCTTTATTGCATGCTGCTTTTGCACTGTTTCTTATAAGATTTTCTAAAGTATCTGATGACAGACTGTGTTTCTGTCCATTCATGATAGCATAAAACAAAGGTTCCCTTTTGTCTGAGTCCTTATGAAATTCACGTAAATAAGCAAGCAAGTGCTTTTTTGTTTTCTCAAGTAATGGAACATTCCTGTACTTGTCACCTTTACCATGAAGAACAACATAAGGGACATCTGCATTCAAGTGCAGGTTATCCAATGTAAGTTCCAGAAGTTCGGATACTCTGGCGGCAGTATCATAAAGAAGAATAAGCATCATCCGGTTACGCCTTCCTGTTCTTGTCCTTGGATCAGGTGCATTCAACAAAGCCTTCATCTGTTTTCTTTCAAAGAATTCAATTGGTTTTCTTGTGGTTTTTACCATATCCAGACTGCTGACAGCAACATATATCGCCATTAATGAAGGATATTGATCTGTAGAATACTTCAAGAACGAATTGATTGCCGTAATCCGGAGATTACATGTTTTGGGAGATAGTTTCCGGACATTCAGCATCCAATCCATATAAGAGCGTATTGTGTCTTTTGATAAATCATTGTAGCTGATATCTTTTCTTTTGATATTCTGCTGAGTATCCAGATAATCAATGAAAAAGTTCAGGCTGTCTCTATAAGCGATTACTGTGTTTGGGCTCACTTTTCTAATATCTGGAAGATAATGATGTACGAATACACTTGCGGTATCCCAGAAAACTGTACTGTTATGAAATGGATCTTTTTTCATTCTGGCACCTCCGGGATAACATCTTCCAATGACAGTTCCATACATTGAAATGTTGTATAAAAATCCGGAACAAAATGGAAATAGTAAAGGGTTTGCTTTATCGTCTGATGTCCCATATAACGCATTAAATATGGAAGCATGACATTCACATCCATTCCATCTGCAGCCCACCGGTTAATGTTTGCCCATGCAAAATGGTGCCTGAGATCATAGGCGCGAGGATAAATATCCCCTGTGAAATCCGGAAATGCAAGATTCCAGAAACGACGAAAGTTTTCAGCCACGAATCCTTCCGACAAATGTTTATGGCTATCATATCCTGGAAAGAAAAACTCCCTTTCTGGGTAGAATTGCTCAATCTTTTTGTTATAGTCCTTTAGAAAATCACCCAGTTCATCATTGATATATATGCGGCGAGTTTTAGGACCTTTTGATTGAACGATATCAAACCATCCTTCCCTAAGTGATATATTTTCGCATCGAAGCATTCTGGCTTCTTTACAGCGTATTCCACAGCAATAAAGGATCCTGAAAAAGGCAGGAACGATGTATTCACGACCCCTAAATTGTGGGTGAGGATCTACTTTATCAACAGCACAAAAGAATTCATCAATCTCAGATTGTGTAAAAAAGTATGGAGGTGCTGGTGTCTGCTGAAAAACCGTGTTATCCGGAATGATATAGACATCTTTACATCCATGCCGATATAAATACCGGCCAAACTCGCGTAATACGCTTACAGTACCATACAATGTTCCGGGAGATCCAGCCAGACTATCTATGTATCTTATGACAGCTGTCTTTTCCAGAACAGAACTGCATCCATATGAAGCTTCAAATTTACAGTATCGTCTAAGATAATACTCCTGCGTATCATATATGTAACCCAGACTATGCTTGTATATGACGAATTCATCCGCAAGCTGAACTATGGATTTACCCATTATATCCCCCTCCCTTCGGAAGTGGAAGCGTAAGTGTGGAAAGCACTTTGTCATCTGTCGAGATATACCTCATAGTACTGTTTGGATTACTATGTCCAAGTGCTTCTGAAATAACAGTCAGAGGAATTCCCCTGCGCAATAGTTGTGATGCGTAGCTGTGCCTGGACATTCTCGTTCCGCTTATCCTTCCTTGTGGGGCAACATCCGCCTCCACAAGGACTTTTCGTAATACATTATATATTGAGGAATGGTCTACTAAAGGATGAAAAGGGGCCACTTTACTTAGAAAAACATAGGTGGATTCTGATTGCGGGCGTTCATCCAACAAGTAATCCATTAATGCATTCCCTAATGACGGAAACAGGGGAAGTACTAAAGGTTTTCCTGTTTTTTCCTGATTTATTGAGATCGTATCATGTTTCCAGTCTATGGAATCTAACTGTAACCCACATATATCAACTGCCCTGAGCCCTGTTTTGAACGCGATCAGTGCAATCGCCCGGTCTCTTGCAGAAAGTTTATTTTCCAGAAGGAAATCTTCTATCCGTTCTAATTCATCATCTGTATAAGACGGTGTGATATCCTGTTTCCTTCTTACACGTTCCGGGATTTCAATAGTAAACGGTTTCGTTTCAGGAAAAAGTTCCAAAAAGCGTTTCAAACCCGGAAGATGAGCCCCCAGGCTTGTAGGTGCATAGTGTTCCTGGCATACAAGAACAATAAATAAAGTAACATCCCCCTTTTTAATCTCAGAAAACTGATGGTAACCTTTATCTTCAAGATATGACAAAAAATACAATACAAAACGATGATATCCATTGATCGTATTCGTTTTTAGACCATCATTTTTGAGTGAATCATCATAAGTATGCAGATGAGATACGAAATCATCTGATGATAACTCTCTGGCCGGGAGTGAGTGGTAAATACTCCAGTCAACTTCTCCGGATGATAACAGCGATTCTATAAATCGTATACATCGGCTGTGATATAAAAATCTGGTATGGTTGTATCCACCGTCTTTTACATAAGCATTGTCTTTGATAAACAAATCGGCAAGTTCATCATCAAAATGTGTTTTGTTGAGTGAAGCTGCCAGTTTTGTTAACCGTTTATAGAATAACTTGTAATTACGGATTGTCCCCGTATCAAAACCGGCATCTTCGAGTTGTTGGATGACCTTTTCTATAAGTTCTTCCAAGGTTGCATTTGTAAGTTTTTGTTGCATGACTTAATTCCTCCTTAACTTAGTGCTTTAAGCATGCAACAATAATTCCGAAAATCCAAGAAAAACTATGCCGAGATATCCCTGTTGTATTTATAGTTTATCAGGCAGTTTCGGAAAATATCGGTATAGTTGATTTATCGGAATAGTCTGGAGTTCTGCTTTTTCAAAATCGTTAATTTGCCGGATACCTGCTCCGAAGAGCAGGATCAGGCAGAGGGTGAATGTAAAACGGAAAATTTTTGTTTTCATAATGCGTTTTTATGGCAGGATTCCTGTAAGATAATTTTTCTCTGAAAAATTCTTTTACGCCTCTTTTACAATGGTAAAGGTTTCATCAATCTTTTCATTGGTATCTGTACGGTAAGTATTGATGGTGAAAGAATTTCCGTCAACCTCCACAATAGAGTAGGTCGGAACGTCCTCCTGCTATCTGGCAGCTACATAGGACTGCTGTCTGGAAACCAGGTCGTAATATTTACTTCCAGATGCAGAGTTTGCGGTCATGTACAGGATTCCTTCCGGATTGATGACGGTGGTTCCGGCATCTGCTCCCTCAGCAACATTTGCGGTATCATTGATACTGTCCAGGTATGCAAGGTATGTTTGGTCTTCTGATACGTACGGCTCGTCGATATCAATTTCTTTCTCGAACTCTTCTTCGAATTTTTCTTCCATGGCATCATAATCTTCTGCCCATACGCTCTCATCTGCTTTTGCGCCGTTCATCAGATAAGAACGGGTATAAGCATGGTCATGACCTGTAAATACCACATCCACATCATTCTCTTCCAGAATCGGAATGAGCTGATAACGCAGATTTGTGATTTCCGGCTCATTGGAATGCTCGGCAGAGCCATAAATGTCCTGATGCAGTGTCACGAATTTCCAGGTAACATCCGGATTTTCTGCGCAGGCCGCATCGATAAATTCTTTGTGGTCTGCTACGTTTGTATCCTGGGTATTCAGGAACAGAAACAGCGCATTGTCATAAGTGAAATAATAATCTCCGGCTGCATCCGTAACGCCCAGTGTATCGCTTGCGTTGGGAACATTATAATGGTTTGAAAAATTGACATTGTCTGAGTCATGACTTCCGACAGTCGGAGCAAACGGAAGGTTTGCCAGAGCCTCGGCACTGAGTACGCCAGTATATTCAATTTCACTGGTGGCTAAATCACCATTTGGAGATTTGCTGGCATTGGTCTGTACCTGATCTCCGGCGGACAGGATGAAGGCAGCTTCACTGTCCATTGCCACTGCCTGATTCAGTGTATTATTCCAATTAAAGGAGTCATTGCAGGCAGATGCGGATTGAGAGGACAGGAATTCATTCAGTTTTTCCTGAAATTCTTCTTCGGAAATATCTTCACTTGAGAAGGTACCTTTCAGCTCATTGGAGGAGCCAATCTGCGGATCGCCTACATAGATAAAGCTGAAGCTGTCTGCTTTTGCAGTATGGATTTTCTTTGCTTCAGTAAACGCGCCGTCTTTCTGATAGCTGTAATAATAATCAGTGTCCGGTTCCAGTCCCATGGCGGTTACTTTATTGGAAACATAGGCTGTTTCATTTGCAGTAACAGCGTCATTCTGAACAGCCTGGTAGGATACGGCATCTGCCAGATCTTCCGTTTTTCCAATTTTCAGTTCCGGAACTTCCCCTTTTACGGAATACCATGCAAAATTCAGTTTTGTTTCATCTTCACCCGGAGTAATGGCCGGGATGGTGTAGTCATTTTTTAAGGTTTCCCACGCTGTCTCCCATGCTTCCCATTTGCCGTCAGCGGCAGCGGCTGTTTCGGACGCGGCGGTCATTCCATCCGGGGCGGGGTCAGCAAAAGCGGTCAGGCTCATAGATGCAGCCAGGGTCAGGCCAAGAGTGATGGTTAACAATTTGTTTTTCATAAGTGCATTTCCCTACTTTCTTTGTGATGTACGTTTCGCTGCGGCGGGCAGGGAGGCGTATGATAGTTCCCCGGCCGCCGGCGTTAAAGAATTTCTTGAATTCGTTTATCAGGATAAAATCGTTATGTAAAATGTAAAAATAGAAAAATGTAGATTCGAGGTTAAGAATAATGGGGCAGAGTTTACAAAATTCTTGACGGTAAGGTTTTTTCTTCCGGTTTCCAGATCGCATTATCCCCGGAAAATGGCAAAGGATAAAAACGGATGTAAGTTCCTGTTCGGATACTTTGGAATGCGTGAAAGAAATACTGGCAGGTGCAGCCGATCCTGTGGTAGAATGTTACATGGGAATAGTTTTCCGGCATATAAAAAACAGTGTGACCATGTTTTATAAGCGATAGCAGGCGGGACATATGGAAGCTTCGGTGATGAAAAGGCCGGAGCTCTCCGGAAGTCCTGCGTAAAAAGGAAAGGATGGAATCAATGTACTGGGACGAATTGACAGCGGATGCATTTCAAAAAGCCGTAGAAGAAACGAAGGTTTGTGTGATTCCCATGGGGGTGGTAGAAAAACACGGAAGCCACCTTCCTCTGGGAACGGATATGATTATTGGCCGTACCATTGCGGAGATGGCGGCAAAAATTGAGCCTTTCGTCATTTTTCCGTATTACTGTTTTGGGCAGATCAATGAGGCCCGGCATGTGCCGGGAGCTATTGCGGTTTCCCCCAAAATGCAGATGGAGCTGCTTCAGGAAGTGGTGGATGAGATCCGGAGAAATGGATTTAAGAAGATTGTTCTTCTGGAATCCCACGGAGGGAATATCAATCTGCTGAATTTTTTCCTGCAGGGACAGCTTCATGAAAAACGGGATTATGTTGTGTATAAAATCGGTATTTTTGATATTATCGATAAGTGTCTGGAAGAATATCCTTCGCCGACCCATGAAGGACATGCGGCGAAAACGGAGACAGAACTGGTGATGGCCTATCATCCGGAGCTGGTGCACATGGACCAGGTAAATCCGGCAGGTGCGCCGAATCAGCATCGGCTGGATCATATGAAGGGAATCAGTACCCCGGTGAGCTGGTATGCAGATCATCCTACTCATCAGGATGGAGATCCCTGTACAGCCAGCCGGGAGGTCGGACAGAAAAAATATGAGATTGCTGCAAAGCATGTGGCAGAGCTGATTAAGAAGATTAAGGAAGATGAGAGAACCGCTGAATTGATGCAGGAATATTATGATCAGTGGTAAAAAAGTACGGCGGGGCGCCTTTTCCGGGCTGCTCTGCCGTGTTTTTGTGGTGGAGCTGGCGAATGCTGCGCGCTGTGTATCACAGCAGCGTCCGAGATCATGAAAAACCTGAATTATTCATGGCATAACCGTGAGTAATTCAGGTTTTTTACGTTAATCAGGAATCAAAATCCGATTTTTTGGCGAATACGCCACACCGACGAAATGCGAACCATTTTGGAGGTTGACTCTGAACTGTTACAAAAATTTTATGAGAAAAGTGAGATATGGTTTGATGCAATGTGGAGCAGGCTGAGCAATATTGGAACTATGGAGCAACTGTTTTTATTACACTTACAGCGGGAGCATACACATTGTACTTACGTAAAGTAAATAAAAATGTTAATGCAAATTTCATTTGACTATCGAAAAATGTAGACGTATACTGAGATTGGTAATGTTGTGCTTGTAATGATTGGGAGGAATCGAAAAATGAAAGCAAAAAAAATTATGACGCTGTTAGCAGTTTCTTCTTTGTGTGCTGCTATGGCGACTTCCTGTAGTTCCAAAAAGGATACAAAGGAAGCTGCAACCACTGAGGTAACTACGGAAGCTGCGACCACTGAGGCAGCAACCACCGAGGCTGCAACTACGGAGGCTGCAACTACGGAAGCAGCTACTGAGGCCGCAACTACGGAAGCAGAGGAGGAGACTACAGAAGCAGCAACGGAAGAAGAGTCTGTTGAAGAACTGACCAGTGAGACGGAAGAGGCTGAGTCTGAGGAAAGCGAGGAAGAAGCGACGGAAGCTGGAACAGTCAGCGAAGAACCGGAAACGGTAGCAGGCGGTGGAGCAGAGAGTGAGACTGAAGAAGCAAGCGAAACCGAAGAAGAAACAGTGGCCGAAACCGTTGCAATTGAGGAAGTGACCGAAGCTGAAACGACAGAGGCAGAGACCGAAACCGAGGAAGAAACGACGGAAGCATTGACAGAAGAAGAATCTATCGAGGAACTGCCAAGTGAAGCAGAAGTCCTTGAGACCGAAGAAGCAGAAGAGACAGAAGAAGAGACTACTGAGGCCAATACGATCGGCGAAGAAGCTGGAACCGTAGCGGGGGATGGAGTTGAGACTGAAGAAGAGACAACGGAAGCTGTAACGGAAGAGGAAACCACCGAGGCAGAGACCGAAACCGAAACTGAGACGGAAACCGAAACCGAAGAAGAGACAACGGAAGCTGTAACGGAAGAGGAGACCACCGAGGCAGAGACCGAAACTGAGACTGAGACGGAAACAGAGGAAGAGACGACGGAAGCTGTAACGGAAGAGGAAACCACCGAGGCAGAGACCGAAACCGAAACTGAGACGGAAACGGGAGAAGAGACAACGGAAGCAGAAATTGGCTACGAGTATACTTCATCCAACGGATCTTATACGATCCTTCTTCCGGATGACACCTGGACGATTACAGAAGATACCGCATCGGAAAGTGTGATTCTGGAGTCTGGCGATATTGAAATTGATGTCCTCGTATTCGACAAAGATGACGTATTGGAAAGCGATTTTGTATTCCCGACGATTGTAGAAGATGTGGAAGCAGATCTGAAGGACTTTGAAGAAGACGGATATGAAGTTCAGGATTTCGAATATGAAGAAGTAGATGGACTGCAGATTTGCTCTTATACTCTGGTGCCGAAGACAGAAGGCGATGATGCAAGCTATGGTCTGGCGTACATCGTGATGAACGAAGAAGAGAACGGATATCAGCTGGTAGCAGATATTCCGGCAGATCAGAAGGATGCCATTGCGGATGTCAGAGAGATTCTGAAATCCATGAATATGGGCGAAAGTCTGAACATTGCAGCAGAAGAAGAGACTGAAGAAGAGACCACGGAAGCAGCAGTGGAGACCGAAGAAGAAACCACGGAAGCAGCAGTGGAGACTGAGGAAGAAACCACGGAAGCAGCAGTGGAGACTGAAGAAGAAACCACCGAAGCAGAGAGTGAAACTGAAAAATAATGGAAATGAAAAACTGCCGGCAGCTATAACAGGTTGTCGGCGGTTTTTTGAATTTTTTCGAAAAGGAACTGTTCAGAGTGAACCTCCAAAATGCGTCGCATTTCGTTGATGATTTTGGGGAGATATGATATACTTATTTCCAATTGGAAGAAAAATGGAAATATGTATGTAGCGATTTTTTCGAGCGGTTTCCAAATATGAAGTACAGTTTTACATTCTGAATAATGATTTCAGACAGATTCGTCTTGGCAGTTTTGTAGAAGCATATGGGATATGTATCGTTCAGTAATGGAAGAGTGGAGGGAGATTTATGGAAAGAGACTGCAGAAAAAGAGTTTTCGTATTCTGCCTGATGGTGTTACTGGCATTTGCGGGAAGTCTGACCGGAAAGCAGACAGCAGAGGCGGCGTCATTGAACAAGACAAAAGCAACACTGATACAGGGTGAAACGCTTCAGCTGAAGGTCAGCGGGACAACGAAAAAGATCAGCTGGAGTTCCTCAAAAAAATCAGTGGCATCTGTTTCATCAACAGGTAAGATTACGGCCAGGGGAAAAGGAGCAGCAGTAATCACCGCAAAAGCAGGAAGTCAGAGATTTACCTGTAAGGTTACTGTAGAGGTTCCGGTAATCAGCAAAAAGACGGCATCTGTTTTTGTTGGAAAAACGCTGCAGCTGAAGCTTACCGGAACAACGCAGAAAGTCAAATGGAGCAGCAGCGATACGACGGTAGCCAGGGTCTCGTCTTCAGGAAAAGTTTCCGGAAAGAAAGCCGGAAAGGCGACCATTACGGCAAAAGTAGGAACAAAAAAGTATACCTGCAAAGTTACGGTAAAAAAGAACAAATTATCCGACAGGCCGGTTACAGCATTGAAACTGAATACGAATAAGGTGTCAATGAACAAAGGCGGTGAGACGGAGCTGAAGGTAAGTGTTTCCCCTTCCAATGCGACAAACAAGGAGATTGCATGGAGCAGCAGTGACACCAGTATCGCGACCGTATCATCTGCCGGAATTGTAAAGGGCATCAGAAAAGGTACGGCGACCATCACTGCAGCGGCTAAAGATGGGAGTCAAAAAAAGGCAACCTGCAAGGTATCGGTCACAGAAGAAGTTGTTGACAATGTGGTTGGAGAGGTGCATACGTTACTTCCGGGCAGTGCACGTACAGGCGGGCCCTGCGTGGGGGTTCTGTTTACAAATAATACAAGTCAAGATATTCGCATCGACTGGACGGCATCCTGTATTAATATGGAGCAGATTTATATTAAGAAAGATATTGTAAACAACTGGGAGGCATTTTTCATATACGCGGAAGGATACGAAAACCTGTCGTACAGTGAATGGTGCGATATGCAAGAGAATAACAATAGTGTAACGCTTAAAGCCGGAGAGTCCCGAAATATGCTTTTTAAAGCAAAATACTCCAGCCATATCTACTACGATTTTACTCCATACAGTTATATCCTGTTTGAAGTATATGATGCGAAGCAAACGTATGTTTATAAACTGGATATGGCTGATTCCTGGAATAAATATATCGAATATACCGGTTATCACAGTACGTATGATTACAGGGATGATCGGGAGCAGAATCTGATTCCGGATAAATCTGATATTCCAATATCGGATGTGAATCTGAAAAAGATAAAAATAAAAGAAAAATGCATCTTCTGCCACGGAACCGGGAAATGCGGTTCCTGTAACGGTACAGGGAAACTTTCGCACGTAACAAACCTGCCGAATACCTGTCACGCATGCAATTCCGGGAAGTGCGGATACTGCGGCGGAAAGGGCTACACGTATGAATATGATTATGTTTTATCATAAGATTTTTTGACGGAGCTTCCAGCAAAACGAAGGTGAGCATTGTGGCCGGACTGTAAAGTTATTCCAGTGGCCGAAAAATGGATCCGGAGAAAAATGAATTGGGAGATGGAGGAAAATGGAACAGACAGAAACGAGGAAAATAAGGGTGATCCAGCCAGGGCAGATACCGACCAGCAGCTGGAGCGGCGGCACCACATCCCAGCTTGGAATTGGGGAAGGGGATTGCTCTTATGGAGAACGGAATTTCCTGTGGCGCCTTTCCAGTGCCACTGTGGATGATGAGGTCAGTGAGTTTACAGCACTGCCGGATTATCGAAGGCTGATCCTGATGCAGGAAGGAACGGTAACGCTTTGTCATGATGATGGGCCGGAGCTGGTCCTGGAGCCCTGGCAGGTACATGATTTTGACGGAGCTTCCAGGACGGTCTGCCGGGGAAAGGCCAGGGATTTCAATCTGATGCTGCGGAAGGAATCTGCGGAAGGAAGTCTGACTGTGCTGGACCGGGAGACAAAGGCCCTCACCTTCCGGGGAGCGGCGGAACAGGAAGAAAAGCGGATCTATGCTGTCTATAACTGCGGCGCCGATCTGGAAATCCTGGCCGGTCAGGAGAGCTTCCCGGTAAATGCAGGAGGGATTTTTTTCCTGACAGAAACAGGAAGGGACAGCCAGCAGGTCCGGATCAGGGAAATCCGCCGGGAAAAACCGGATTCAGAGACCATCCTGGCGGAAATCAGCATAAAAAGAAGCCGGGAAACTCTTGCTTTTTAGACTTTGATTTGGTATGATTAAGATTAGCGACAGTAAAGAGACACCCATATCGACGGAGATATGTTTCGTGGATTTGGGTGTCTTTTTCTAAAATGCAGGTAACTGTTCAGAGCCAACCTCCGGAATGCTTCGCATTTCGTCGGTGTGGCGTATCCGCCAAATAAAATCTCAAAAACGGCTGGAAGGCTTTTTGGCCGGAGAACTCATGGAATTTTGCCTGGTTCTGAAAAGTTACAAATAAAGAAGGAGATGGAAGGAATGAGTGATTTTAATTCTCTGGAACTTCAGATGGATGAGCTGCCGGAGTATCCGACATTTGTCCCCGGGATCCGCCGGGCACCGAAACGGGAGTCGCATATGACCCAGGCTGATAAGGAGCTGGCTGTAAAGAATGCTCTTCGCTACATCCCGAAGAAATTCCACAAACAGATGGCCAGAGAATTTGCACAGGAGCTGGAAGAGAGAGGCCGTATTTATGGATACCGTTTCCGCCCCCAGGGTGCTATTTACGGAAAGCCCATCGATGAATACAAAGGAAACTGTGTGGAAGGAAAAGCCTTCCAGGTTATGATTGACAATAACCTGAGTTTCGAAGTGGCCCTTTATCCGTACGAGCTGGTTACCTATGGTGAGACCGGTCAGGTGTGTCAGAACTGGATGCAGTATCGCCTGATCAAAAAGTATCTGGAGGTACTGACCCAGGAGCAGACGCTGGTAATGATGTCCGGCCATCCGCTGGGACTGTTCCGTTCCAATGAGAAATCTCCGAGAGCCATCATTACCAATGGACTGATGGTCGGCATGTTTGATGATCAGGAGAACTTTAACCGGGCAGCGGCGATGGGCGTGGCCAACTACGGACAGATGACAGCCGGAGGCTGGATGTACATCGGGCCTCAGGGCATTGTACACGGAACCTTTAATACACTGCTGAATGCAGGACGTCTGATTCTCGGCATCCCGAAGGACAAGGATCTGGCAGGACGCCTTTATGTGACTTCCGGTCTGGGCGGCATGAGCGGAGCCCAGGGAAAGGCCGCGGAGATTGCAGGTGCGGTTGCCATCATTGCCGAGGTGGATATTTCCAGAATTATGACCCGTGTGAACCAGGGATGGGTCAGCAAATATACAGACAGCCTGGAGCAGGCCCTTGCCTGGGCCCAGGAAAAGCAGGCTGCGAAAGAGCCCTGTGCCATCGCTTATCACGGAAATGTGGTGGATCTGCTGGAGTTCCTGATCGAGAAGAACATTACCATTGATCTTCTGTCTGACCAGACCTCCTGTCATGTGCCCTATGACGGCGGCTATTGTCCCCAGGGCCTTACCTTTGAGGAGAGGACCAGAATGCTGGCAGAGGATCCGGATAAATTCCGGGAGCTGGTGGATATTTCCCTGCGGCATCATTATGAGCTGATCTGTACTCTTCATGAGAGAGGCACCTATTTCTTTGACTATGGAAACAGCTTCCTGAAAGCCGTTTACGATGCGGGCGTGACAGCTGTCTGCAAAAACGGCGTGGATGAAAAGGACGGCTTTGTATTCCCGTCTTATGTGGAAGATATTCTGGGTCCGCAGCTCTTCGATTTTGGTTATGGTCCCTTCCGGTGGTGCTGCCTTTCCGGCAGGGAAAGTGATCTGGATGCCACTGATAAAGCAGCTATGGAGTGTATTGATCCGAACCGCCGTTATCAGGACCGTGATAACTATGTATGGGTTCGGGATGCCAAGAAGAACAAGCTGGTGGTAGGTACCCAGTGCCGGATCCTTTATCAGGATGCCTTGGGAAGGCTGAAGATTGCGCTGAAGTTTAATGAAATGGTGAGAAACGGAGAGATCGGCCCGGTGATGCTGGGACGTGACCATCATGATACCGGCGGAACGGATTCTCCTTTCCGTGAAACCTCCAACATCAAGGACGGTTCCAATGTAATGGCCGATATGGCAACGCAGTGTTACGCAGGAAACTGTGCCCGGGGCATGAGCCTGGTGGCACTTCACAACGGAGGCGGCGTCGGGATCGGAAAAGCCATTAACGGCGGCTTTGGTATGGTACTGGACGGAAGCAAACGTGTGGATGAGATTCTTGAAAAATCCATGCCCTGGGATACCATGGTGGGTGTTTCCAGAAGATCCTGGGCACGGAATGAAAATGCGGTTGCCACGGTACTGGAATACAACGAGATGTTCAAAGATACGGATCACATTACGGTTCCGGAAATCGCAGACGACGATGTGGTAAAGGCTGCGTTTGAGGAGATCTGAGGAGGAGAAAATGGATAAAATTATTGAATGTGTGCCAAATTTCAGTGAAGGCCGGGATCTGGCGAAGGTTGAGAAAATTGTGGACTGCTTCAGAGGAAAAGAAGGAGTCAAGCTGCTGGATTATACATCTGACCGGGATCACAACCGGAGTGTTGTGACGGTGATCGGTGAGCCGGAGCCTTTGCGGGACGCCATGGTGGAAGCCATCGGCAAAGCGGTGGAGCTGATTGATATGACGAAGCATCAGGGACAGCATCCCCGGATGGGCTGTGTGGATGTGGTTCCGTTTATTCCTATTCGGAACACGACGGTGGAGGATGCGGACCGGATTGCCAAAGAGACGGCAAAGATTGCCGCCGAGAGATTCGGACAGCCCTTCTTCCTGTACGAGCAGTCAGCCACAGCGCCGAACCGGGAAAATCTGGCTGAGATCCGGAAAGGACAGTTTGAGGGCATGGCTGAGAAGATGAAGGATCAGGAGCACTGGAAACCGGATTTCGGTCCGGAAACCATTCATCCCACAGGGGGTGTTACCGCCATCGGAGCCAGAATGCCGCTGATCGCCTACAATATCAATCTGGACACCTCGAATCTGGAGATTGCCAAAAAGATTGCCAACAAGATCCGTTACGTCAAGGGCGGTTTCCGTTACTGCAAGGCCATGGGCGTCATGCTGGAAGACCGGAACATTGCCCAGGTTTCCATGAATCTGACGGACTATACAAAAACATCGCTGTATACCGTGTTTGAGACGGTACGGATGGAGGCCAGACGGTACGGCGTCAATGTCATCGGCAGCGAAGTGGTGGGACTGATTCCCATGCAGGCCATTGTGGACTGCGCGGAGTATTATCTGGGACTGGAGGATTTTGATCCGTCTCAGGTGCTGGAGAGCCGCCTGTCCTGATGGACAGCCTGAGGGCAGGAAGCATTCTGTCTCCGGATCGGGAAGAAAGCTGCTGTCACCCGGCGGCTTTTGGAAACTGTCAGCTCTGGTATTTCGGCACAGCGAAAGGAAAGCCGGAATGCCGCTGAAATAAATTATTTATCCAGGCAGGGGATTCCCCTGTGAACTGTGAAAAAGGAGGATTTACTATGAAAAAAGCAATTGCGTTTCTTACAACTCTGTCCCTGACTGCAGCGCTTATGTCAGGTACCGCTTTTGCGGCTGAGGATACGGTTCGTATCGGATTTTTTGCTCCGGTATCCGCCGCAGCTGCAGCAGCAGACGGTCAGAGTGCTCTTCAGTCCGCGAAGCTGGCTGTACAGCTGATTAATGAGGCAGGCGGCATCAACGGTGCTACCGTAGAGCTGGTTGATTATGATGACGGTCTGGATACCACAGAAGCTGCCAACATTGCAGAAAAACTGACGACTTCCGATGACGTGGTTGCAATTGTTTCCGGTTCTTATTCCGGCCCGACCAAGGTGGCTGCTCCGATCTGCCAGGACGCAGGAAAGCTGATGGTTTCCGCATATGCAGTTCATCCGGATGTTGTAAACGCAGGTGATCTGGTATTCTCCCAGTCCTTCCCGGGCGCTGTTCAGGGTACCGCAGCAGCAGAATTTGCAGCAAACACTCTGGGTGCGAAAAAGGTTGCCATCGTAGCCGTTGACCTTGACTTCGGTACTGAGCAGGCTACTTACTTCAAAGAGCAGGCTGCAAAGTATGATATGGAAATCGTATCCGAAGATTACATTGCTATTTCCGATAATGATATGACTTCTGTCATCACAAAGATCAAAAACGAAGATGTAGACCTGATCTACTCTGTAAACTATTATGAGCAGGCTTCTGAGGTTTGCCGTCAGGTTGCGCTTCAGGGACTGGACTGCGCGATCCTCGGAACAGAAGGCGCTGATTCCTGGCAGCTGCTCCAGACCGCAGGCGAATATGCAAATGGTCTTTACATCACCACGAACATGAACCGTGATGACCAGAACGAAGCAACCCAGACCTACATCGAAAAATATCGCGAGACCTATGACATGGAGCCGGATATGGTAGGCGCTTCCGTATACGACGCATTCCAGGTGGTATTTGAAGCTGTTGCAAATGTGGGCACAGATACCGATGCCATGAGAGAGTATATCGCAGGCATGAAGGATTTTGATACCGTTACCGGTACGCTGCTGTACTATACCGAGAACGGTTCTGCTGTAAAACCGGTACAGGTTCAGCAGGTTGTGGATGGTGAGTATCATTCCGCAGCAGTGATTGACGCTCCGGAAATCATTGATCCGACAAACTATTAATTGATTCATCCGGCAACCGTTCAGCCCTGCGGCAAAACAGCTGCTGGCTGGACGGTTCTTCTTTCTTTGCGATATGACATCGATTGCTACGGTAGGAGATTAAAATTATGTTTATACAACAACTTATCAATGCCTTGATGATCGGCAGCCTGTATGCTCTTACGGCAATGGGCGCAACGCTGATCTATGGTATTCTGGGAATTCTGGATATCGCAAATGCTGGTGCATACCTTGTTGGTGCTTATCTTGGATGGTACATTTATTACAGTACGGGAAACATTGTGCTGGCATTTTTGCTGTCCATGCTGGCTGTCGGTGCCATGGGTGTTGTTTTACAGAGAACCATTTATTCGCCGATTCTGGCAAAGCCCCGCACACTTTCCATTATTCCGCTGGTAGCGGCTGTGGGACTGTTCACCATGAGCAGTGATGCGGTGCGTCTGATTTGCGGAGCCGGGACAAAAGCATACAACTTTAAATTTCCTGTGGATGCCTTTCATATCGGAAATGTGACGATCCTTCCGTCCTGGATTATGATTTTTGTGCTGACCGCGGTGCTGCTGCTGATCCTGTGGTTTGTGCTGAATAAAACAAAACTGGGGCTGGCCTGGCGGGCCACCGCTGAGGATGCGGAGATTTCCAGAGTTTGCGGAGTAAATACCAACAATGCCATGGCGCTGTCCTATATTCTGGGTTACGGGTTCGCGGCAGCGGCAGGAATTATGGTTGGTATTCTGTATAATTCCATTACACCGGCACTTGGAGAGGTTCCTTCCTACAAGATGCTGGCTATTATCGTTCTGGGAGGCCTTGGAAATCCTCTGGGTACTGTCATTGCAGGCCTGCTGATTGGTATTGCGGAGGTATTTCTGTCTGTCTATACCAATATTCCCATTCCCAAGGATGCGGTTGCATTCGTGGTCCTGATCATTATGCTGCTGATCAAGCCGACCGGTTTGATGGGCCAGAAAAATAAAGTATAAGGGGGAAGGACGATGAACGCATATTTCTTTTCAATCGGTGCGACGGCGGCGATCTTTATTCTGCTGGCCCTGTCGCTGAACATCATCACCGGATATGCCGGCCAGGCTATGATGGGCCAGGCTGCCTTTTTCGGAATCGGTGCATACACGGCGGCCATTCTGACGACTTCCGGTGTGAATTTCTGGATTGCCCTGCTGGCTGCCCTGGTGGTATCCGGCTTATGCGGCGCGCTGCTGGGTGTGATTTCCCTGCGGCTTCAGGCGGACTTTCTGGCGATTACGACCATAGGCATCAACTTTGTCATGGTGGCATTATTTAACAATTTGAAAATTACAGGCGGTTCTCTGGGTCTGACCGTTTCCAAACCGGTACTTTTCGGTGTGAAATTCGGAAACAAACAATTCTTTGTCATGACCGTGATTCTGATTGTGATCCTGTGCCTGCTGATTGTAAAAATGAAACGCTCCTGGTTCGGTATGGCTCTGGCTTCCATCAACAATGATGCCAGCGCAGCCCGTTCTTTCGGGATTGATGTAAACCGATATCAGATCCTCACCTTTGCCATCGGAACCGCCATTGCGGGACTGGCAGGCGGGATCTATGCACACCGGATGGGCTTTATCGCGTCTTCGGATTTTGCCTTTACGGTTTCCATTGAGATTTTGTCCATGGTGGTTATCGGCGGTATCGGAACCATTCGGGGGCCCATCCTGGGCGGTATTCTGCTGACCTTCCTGCCGGAGCTCCTGCGTTTTGCGGATAATTACCGAAGTCTGGTTTACGGTGCTCTGCTGGTGCTGATCGTGCGCTTCATGCCCTCAGGCCTGATTGGAAACAACAGTCCGCTGGTCAATCTGGTGATGAAGCTGTGGCGCCGGATTTTCCCGAAGAAGGAGGTCAGATCTCATGAGTGAATTAATGAAGATAGAAGGCCTCAAAATGTATTTTGGCGGCCTGAAGGCAATTGACGGTCTGGATCTGACTGTCAGGGAAGGAGAGACTCTGGGGATTATCGGCCCGAACGGGGCCGGAAAAACGACGCTCTTCAATGCGATCTGCGGAGTCTATCGTCCCACGGAAGGAAAGATTTTTTATCAGGGCAAGGAAGTGCAGGGATTGCCTGCCCATAAAATGGCAAAAATGGGAATTGCCCGTACCTTTCAGATTTCCAAGCCGTTGGTGGAAATGACCATTCTGGACAATGTGGTGGCAGCGGCCGGGGTTCATGAATATACGGGAATCCGTTCTTATTTTCATAAGAGCCATACGCCGGCGGTAATCGAGAAAGCAGAAAAGGTTCTGGAAGAAACAGGTCTGAAGGAAATGCGGGATAAGAAAGCCAGCGATGTCTCTCTGGGATATCTGCGGAGACTGGAAATTGCCCGTGCCCTGGTGACGGAACCCAGGCTGATTATGCTGGATGAGCCCTGTGCGGGCCTTTCGAACTTTGCCATCAATGAGATTACGGATCTGGTTCTGCAGCTGAAGGCGCAGAAGCAGAGTATCATTCTGATTGAGCATAATCTGCCCCTTACGATGAAGGTCTGTGACCGGATCATGGTTCTGAATTACGGGAAAAAGATTGCGGAAGGCAGCCCGGAGGCAGTGAAGAATAATAAGCAGGTTATCGAGGCTTATCTGGGAGAGGAGGAGGAATAATGCTGGAAATCAAAGATTTGTATGTATCTTACGGCATGATGGAGGTCCTCCACGGGATTTCTCTCCATGTGGCCGATGAGGAACTGGTTTCGGTGATCGGTCCCAACGGAGCCGGAAAGAGTACCCTGATCAAAACCATCATGGGGCTTGTCCAGCCAAAGAGCGGTTCCATTCTCTACAATGGACAGGATATCACCAAACTGCCTGCCCATAAGCGTGCCTCTCTGGGGATCGGGTATGTGCCGGAGGGACGCCGGGTTTTCGGACGTCTGACGGTGGAAGAAAATCTCCGGATGGGTGCCTACGAGCTGAAGGATAAGCAGCGGATCAAAGCCAATATCCAAAAGGTCTATGATATTTTCCCGCGTCTGGGAGAACGGAAAAATCAGCTGGCGAGAACCATGTCCGGCGGTGAACAGCAGATGCTGGCCATCGGCAGGGCTCTGACCCTGGATCCCAAAATGCTGCTGATCGACGAGGTTTCCATGGGTCTGATGCCCATTATGGTAAATACCTGTTTTGAAGTCATTAAGAATCTCAGTGACAATGGCATTACGATTCTGGTGGTAGAACAGAATGCTAATAAGGCGCTGAAGGTGGCAGACCGGGGCTATGTTCTGGAGACCGGAAATATTGTTCTGTCGGATACGGCAGAAAATCTGCGCGGCAATGACGTGGTACAGAACGCATATCTGGGAAGCTGATCCAAAAAGAACCTGATTTCAGAAGAGGAAGCGGATCCGGGAAGAACCTGATTTCAGAAGAAGTGGATTAGGGAAGAACTTTATTTCAGAAGAAAAAGGCAGGTAACTGTCCCGGTACGGAACAGTTACAACAGCAAAAAGTCAGAAGGCTCCGGCAGTCTTCTGGTTTTTTGATTTACGGAAAAATATGGCCGGGCAGGTTCTTATCCCGCGGCAGAGAAAAATCGTTTCATTCCGTTTTTTCCGGATATTTTCTGGCGAAGCGGATATATAATGATGTTAAGCGACAAATGGCTGTTTGCTCATGTCTATGGGTCCCCTGGCTCATATAATAGGAATGCGGGGGGAGAAAAAAGCTGATGGAAAAGGTTGTTCAAACCGGAAGGCAGGTGATGCGATGAAACCGGATTTGCTGAATTATATAAGAGAATTTGGAGAAAAAAGCTTTGAGGAAATCCCGTTTTCTGAGGTGGACAGTCTTGTTCTGGCGGAAATGACCTATTGGAAGTTTGACGGTCTGGTTTCCGGATTCCGAAACGGCAAAGCGGTGCGAGGGCCGGTTTCGCTGAAAGATCTGCAGGAGCATCCGGACCGGGAAAATATGTTTACCGACGAAGTTTACGGAAAGCGCTACCGGAAATTTTTTCAGCTTCTGTGCGGGGGAAGGCGTTACCGGAACCTCCGGATGAATTATTTTGTCAATTTCATTGATGCGGACAGGGAAATTCAGTTTTCGGCCATTACCTTTTTCCTGGAAAACGGTGTGCGCTATGTCGGTTATCGGGGAACCGATGAAACCCTAGTTGGCTGGAAAGAGGATTTCAATATGTCGTTTATGAAGGGTGTGCCCTCTCAGCGGGCAGCGCTGGCCTATTTTCGGAGAGTGGCGTCCCTCTGTTCCGGGCCTCTGATGACAGGCGGGCATTCCAAGGGCGGGAATCTGGCGGTGTATGCGGCGTCCTGCTGTGAGCAGGAGATACAGGAAAGGATTCTGACGATCTACAGCTTTGACGGGCCGGGATTTCAGAAGGAATTTTATCAGAATTCCGGCTACCGGCGGATTCAGGATAAAATCTATAAAATCGTTCCGGGCTACTCGGTGGTCGGAATGGTGCTTTATAACAAAATGCGGGCCAGAACGGTGGAGAGCTTTGGAAAGGGAATGCTGCAGCATGATCCCTTTACCTGGATCATTAAAAATGGCCGGCTCCAGTACAGACATGATATCTATCGAAGAGTCAGCCATAAAATGAAGGTTCTGAATTTGTGGATCGATTCCCTGAGTACAGAGCAGATTCAGGATTTTGTGGAAATCTCCTACGGAATCCTGTCAGCTGCGGAAGCAGAGAATGTTTACGCATTTGTCAAAGGCCCCATCCGCTACCTGCTGCGGATGCTCCGCGCTCTGCGTGGACTGGACCGGACAGCCGGAAAACTCCTGGCAACGGTCTTTGGCAAGCTGCTGGAGGCCAGAAGGCAGGCAGCTAGGTCCATTGTTTCCGGCGCTTCCGGTAATAGATCAGGAAAGTGGAAGCCGTCACGATCCAGGTCAGCGGATAGGTCAGCATAATGGTTTCCAGTCTGGGATAGAGCGGAAGCATAATGAGGATCCAGAGAATCCGCAGGACACAGACGCCCAGACAGGTGATGAGAGTCGGAATCATTACATCTCCAGCTCCACGGAGGGCACCGGCGAAGATCTCCACAAAGGTGAAGGCCCAGTAGTAAGGAACCATTTTCCACATCATCCGGATACCGATTTCAATCACAGGCTGATCTGTGGTGAACAGCCGGAAAAGCGGTTCGGCAAAATGCAGGAAAAAGGCCATGATCAGCACGGAGAAAAGCAGAAGGATCCCCAGGCCGATGGATACACTTTTTTTCATCCGGTCATACTTCCGGGCGCCATAATTCTGACCGACAAAGGTGGTGACCGCGATGCCCATGGCGCCGGAAATCATCCAGTAGAGAGAATCGATCTTTCCAAGGGCAGCCCAGGCGGCTACGCTGTCTGTCCCAAAGCCGTTCAATGCAGTCTGAATAATGAGATTTGTGACGGCATACATGGCGGACTGGAAACCGGCGGGAAGACCGATCTGCAGAATGCGGCGGACATAGACCTTATCCATTCGAAGCTTCCGGAAATCCAGATGATACATCTCCCGGGAAACAGCCAGGCGGCGCAGAATCAGTGCGGAACTGGCGGCCTGGGAGGCCAGGGTGGCAATGGCGGCCCCGGCAACGCCCATATGGCAGACAACAATCAGCACAATGTCCAGAACGACATTCAGAACACAGCAGACGATCAGGTAATAAAGGGGACGTCTGGAATCCCCAACGGCCCGGAGAATGGCGCTTCCGATATTGTAGATGAAAACAAACAGAATACCGGAGAAATAGATCCGCAGGTAAAGTTCAGAATCGGCCATAAGATCCTCAGGCGTGTCCATGATTTTTAAAAGAACAGGAGCCAGAAGGATCCCGGAAATACTTACCAGAATTCCGCCGGCTATGGAAAAGGCCAGTGCGCTGTGGAGGGTGCGGTTCAGATTTACGGTGTCCCTGGCGCCGTAAAATTGAGATATGATGACGGAGGCACCGGAAGAGAGGCCAACAAAAAAACCGATCACCAGGTTCAGAATCTGACCTGATGATCCGCCTACTGCCGCGAGAGCTTCCTTGCCCACGAACCTGCCTACCACAACCGCATCGACGGTATTATAAAGCTGCTGAAATAACGTACCGAGGACAATTGGAAAAAAGAACAATAAAAGAGGTTTCCAGATGGCTCCTTCGGTAATTTGGTTGGTAATTTGGCTGTCTTTTTTCATATCATAGGTATAACATAAACAAATAAAGAATGCAATGGGAACTTTCCGTGAAGAAAATATAAAAAATGCTTAATTTTCTCGGAAGCCGCTTGCGGATTTAAAAGAGCGGTGTTATAATTCCGCTAGAATCAGATAATTGTGAAAGAATTATCATTAAGGATTATTATGAACGTGAAAGAGAACAGAAGCGGAAGATCGTGAAGGATTATGAAGGATCGTTAAGGGGAAGTAAGTATGAAATCATTAAGGGAAAGGATTGCAGAACGACGCAGGGAAATTGCTCTGATTTTCGGGTTTATGGTGGTTTATATGCTCTGTTTCACATGGCTGGAAAACCGCACCGGCGTACCCATTCATATGCTGGAGATACGGGCGGACGATTATATCCCGTTCTGCGAATATTTTATTGTTCCGTATTTTCTGTGGTTTGGCTATATTGCAGCTACAGTTTTGTATTTTACCCTGTACCAGGATAATAAAAACGAATGGTATCGCCTGATTCTGAGCCTGGGCTTCGGAATGACGCTTTTTATTGTGGTTTCATTCCTGTTTCCCAATGGCCATACCCTTCGGGAATATTCCTTTGAGCGGGAGAATATTTTTACGCAGATGGTGCGGGTTTTGTATAAGATGGACACATCCACGAATGTGATGCCGAGTATCCACGTGTTCAATTCCGTGGCCTGCTGTGTGGCGCTGATGGATTCCGAGAGCCTGAAGGGACGTCAGGTGATTCGCTGGGGTTCCTTTGTGCTGACTGTTCTGATTGTGGCTTCGACCATGTTCCTGAAGCAGCATACGATAATGGATGTGATTGTTGCACTGTTTCTGAACCGGATCTGCTGGTCCGCACTGTATAACTACCGCACAGTACCTGTATCCTGGTCTTTTGAAAAATAGCAGCAGGATTGATTGCTCTGCTGACGCAGACAGCTTTATAAAACGAAAAGAAAAGGGAGCCGATTTTCTGTTTGTACGGCTCCCATTTTTTATGATGCAGGACCCATAGACATGAAAATCCCTGCAGGCACGGAGTTTCATGTCCATTTGTCCCTTGGCTCATTTTTTATCTGACTTCGATTAATTCGTATTCTTTTGTTCCCAGACCGAGTTTCACAGCATGATCGATAGCAACCATCCAGTTGGTTTCCGGTGAGATTGTTCCGAAATGATCATGCCCGGTGTGATCATGTTCGCCCAGAAGGCTGTTCTGAATGACAGGCTGACGATTGACGGCATCTGCGCAGGCGATATCCAGAGCTACCGGGTCAAAGGAAGCGAACATTCCCACATCCGGAACCACAGAGGCGTCATTCTCCGCATGGCAGTCGCAGTAGGGTGCCACATCAACCACCAGGCTGATATGGAAGCTCGGACGGCCGGTAACGACAGCTTTGGCGTATTCTGCGATTTTTTTATTCAGAATATCATTGGATTCATCGGAAGCAGGATTTACCGCATCCCGTGGACAGACACCGATGCAGCGTCCGCAGCCAACGCATTTAGCGTGATTGATGGATGCTTTGTGGTTCGTCACCACAGCAGCGGAGTGAGCGCAGATTTTCGTACACATTCCGCAGCCAACACAGAGGTCAGTGTCTACATAGGGCTTCCCGGCACTGTGCATTTCCATCTTTCCGGCCCGGGAACCGCAGCCCATACCGATATTTTTCAGGGCGCCGCCGAAGCCGGTAGCTTCATGGCCTTTGAAATGATTCAGAGAAATGAAGATATCGGCATCCATAATGGCGCGTCCGATCTTTGCTTCGGTGACATATTCGCCGCCTTCCACAGGAACCAGAACGTCATCCGTTCCCTTCAGACCATCGCCGATCAGAATGTGGCATCCGGTAGAGAACGGAGAAAAGCCGTTGACATAGGCGCTCTCCAGATGATCCAGAGCGTTTTTCCGGCCTCCGACATAGAGGGTATTGCAGTCCGTCAGGAAGGGATTTCCGCCCAGCTCCTTCACAACGTCGACGACGGTTTTGGCATAATTGGGACGCAGATAGGCCAGATTGCCGGGTTCGCCGAAATGGATTTTAATGGCAGTATATTGATTGTCAAAATTTATGGTGCCGATCCCGGCTGCCTTGATCAGACGTTCCAGCTTCTTCTGGAGTCCGTCGTTTACCCGGGTGCGCATACTGGTAAAATAAACCTTTGATTTTTCCATGAAGATCCTCCTTTGCTTCTGAGAGTTATCACTATTATACTATTTGTAACTGTTCAGAGCCAAGCAAAATTTCATAAAACAGACGTAAAATACCAGCATTAAACTTGCGGAGAGAACCGGAGGGTTGTATAATCGAGACAGGTTACAGACAGCCGTTCAGCGGAGGGACAGCCCGGGCATGCCCGCAGGAGACCGCCGGACTGCTGCAGAAAATGAGAATCGGAGAAGAAAAATGAGCGAAAAGATATTGTATCTGGAGTGTTACTCCGGAATCAGCGGAGACATGACGGTTGCGGCGCTTTTGGATCTGGGAGCGAGGGAGGAAAAGCTCCGGGAGGCGCTGGAAGCGCTGAATATAGGAGGATATGAGATCCGCATTGGACGGACAGCCAAGTGTGGGATCAACGCATGTGATTTTGAGGTGCTTCTGGATGGGGACGCTGGCAGCCATGATGAACAGGCCGGCCACGGATGTCATGACGCGCATGTCCATGGGGATCACGTTCATGAGGAAGTGCATGTCCATGGAGATCACGCTCATGAGGAAGTGCATGTCCATGGGGATCACGTTCATGAGGAAATGCATGTCCATGGAAATCACAGTCATGAGGAATCGCATGTGCAGATGCATCACACTCATGAGCATCGTACCTATCGGGATATCTGCCGGATTTTGGAGGAAGCGCCGCTGGATGCGCAGGTTCGCGTACTTGCGGAAAAAATGTTTCTGTATGTGGCCCGTGCGGAAGCGAAGGTTCACGGGAAACCCATGGAAGAGGTTCATTTTCGTGAAGTCGGAGCCGTGGATTCGATTGTGGATATCGTGGGGGCTGCTGCCTGCATCGCAGATCTGGGGATCCGCCAGGTTTGCGTTTCCACACTTTATGAGGGAACCGGTACCGTATGGTGCCAGCATGGACGGATTCCGGTGCCTGCGCCGGCAGTGGCGGAGATTGTATCGGCTGCCGGACTTCCTGTCCGGATCACGCAGACAGAGGGCGAAATGGTAACTCCCACGGGAGCGGCCATTGCAGCGGCCATCCGCACGCTGGATAACCTTCCGGCGGCTTTTACAGTGGAAAAGATCGGGATCGGAGCGGGAAAGAAGGACTTCCCCCATGCCAACATCCTGCGAGCCATGATCATTCGGGAGAGTGGCCGGGGGAATGGAGCCGGGAGAACGGGAGAACGACCCGGCGAAGAAGAAGAATGGTCCGAAAAGGCAGGAGAGGTGTCAGAAGAGGCAGCGCCGGATCGGCAGAGAGAGGAAAAGAATTTCGGGGCGGACAGCGCTCTGGCCTCTGACGAGATCTGTATTCTGGAGACCAATATTGATGACTGCAGCGGAGAGCAGCTGGCCTATACCATGGAGTGCCTGATGGAGACCGGGGCCAGAGACGCTTCCTGCTTTCCGGTGTTTATGAAGAAAAACCGCCCGGCCTGGATGCTCCAGGTGCTTTGCACGGAGGAAAAAATTCCGGAAATGGAGTCGGTGATTTTTCGGGAAACCACCAGTATCGGTCTTCGGAAATACCGGGAAAAAAGGCAGATTCTGCCCCGGAAAATTGAAAAAATCCGGACGGTGCTTGGACCGGCGGATATCAAGGTGTGCGTCCATAAAGGACAGCGGTTTTACTATCCGGAATATGCCAGTATTCATGAAATTTGCCGGAATACCGGAAAATCTTATCGCGAGGTTTACGGGTATCTGAGCAGCGAGGCTGCCCGTCAGATTGGTTCGGAGGAATCGGTGCACGGCAGGGATTTGCCTGTTTGACACCGGGAATAAAGGAGGGAAATCTGTTTATGCAGACAAATGAGAAACGGGAAAGGTGTGTCCGGATTCTGGAAGAGGCAGCTTCCGGAGGGCTTTGCCTGGCATTTTCCGGAGGAACAGACAGCAGCCTTCTGCTGAAGCTTTCCAGAGAGGTTTCCGGGAGGAACGGAAACCTGCTTTGGGCAGTTACCTTTGATACGGTGCTTCATCCTGCCTGCGATCTGGAGGTGGCGTCCCGAGTCGCAAAGGAGCTGGGCGTCCGGCACCAGGTGATTCATATTGACGAGCTCCAGAATCCGGCCCTTGCAAAAAACCCGCCGGACCGTTGCTACCTGTGCAAGAAGACCCTGTTTGAAAAACTGTTTGCCTTCGCGGCAGAGAAAGGGCTGGGGACGGTTCTGGAAGGGACCAATGAAGACGATCTGCATGTTTACCGGCCGGGACTGCGAGCCATCCGGGAGATGGGGGTTTTAAGCCCTCTGGCGGAGGCAGGACTGACAAAAGAGGAAGTGCGCAGCTGGGCGGCGGAGCTTGGGATTTCAGTTGCTTCCAGGCCGGCATCTCCCTGCCTGGCCACCAGGCTGCCCTATGGAACGGAGATTGATCTGGAGCTTCTGGGACGGATCGGACGCTGTGAAGAGGCGCTGCGCAAAAGAGGCTTTCGGAATGTCCGCGTCCGGGTTCACGGAAATATTCTGCGCCTGGAAACAGATCCGGAGGCATTCGGGGAACTGCTGAGACAGCGGGAGGAAATCCTGCAGGAACTGAGAAAAACAGGGCCGGTTTATCTGACTCTGGATCTGGAGGGCTTCCGTTCAGGAAGTATGGATCTGTGAAAATCATCATTTCTCCGGCGAAAAAGATGCGGGAAGATACAGACTGGCTGCTGGGAACCGGGCTTCCGGTCTTCCTGGAAAAAACGCTGCGCCTGCAGAAGATTCTGAAGGGAAAAACAGGAGAAGAGCTGAAGGCTCTGTGGGCATGCAATGATCAGATTGCTGCCCGGAATGTGGAACGCCTGCACACCGTTCGTCCGGAACAGGCAAAAACACCTGCGCTGCTGGCCTATGACGGCATTCAGTATCAGTATATGGCTCCGGAGATTTTTCAGGAAAGCCAATGGAGCTATGTGCAGGAGCATCTGCGGATTCTTTCGGGATTTTACGGGATCTTAAAGCCTCTGGACGGGGTCGTGCCCTATCGTCTGGAAATGCAGGCCAGGCTTTCTGTACAGGACGGGGCGGAAACGGATTTCCGGGATCTTTATGATTTCTGGGGAGATGCGCCATACCGGGAGCTTACCGGAGGAGATTCCGTTATTCTGAATCTGGCATCAAAAGAATATAGTAAGCTGATCGAAAAATATCAAACACCCGATGTGCGGATCATTACCTGCGTTTTTGGAGAGCGGATGGATGGAAAGGTACGCACAAAGGGAACACTGGCAAAGATGGCCAGAGGCGAAATGGTCCGCTGGCTCAGTATGAACCAAGTCAATCAACCGGAAGAGGTGCTGGAATTTCAGGAACTGGGATATGTGTATGCCCCGGAATATTCTAAAAAGGACCAGCCGGTATTTCTGAAATAAGGTGGGTACGATGAAGTATAACCGAAAAAAGATACGGAGAACGGGAATCGGCATTCTGGCGGCGGCTCTGGCAGTGACCGGAATTGCCTTTTACTGCAGGACAAAGGAAATATCACCTTCGGAAATCATTGAGGAGGCTCAGAATCAGGAAGACGACGGGAATATGAGAATGCATTTCCTGGATGTGGGTCAGGGAAGTGCCGTGCTGGTGAAAGCCAACGGTAAATTTATGATGATTGACGGCGGCGGAGAAAGTGCGGCTTCCAAGGTAACGGGCTATCTGAAAGAGATGGAAGCGGAGGAACTGGATTATATTCTGATTACAGATTATGATGAGGATCATCTGGCCGGAGTTGTGGAGATCCTGAAAAATTTTCCGGTATCTCACATCCTTTCGCCGGACTGCACTTCGGATACCGAGGTTTTTGCCCGGTATCAGGAGGTGATCCGGGAAAAGGAGATTGAGGTTCTGCATCCGAATCTGGGCGAAATCTATTCTTTCGGAAATACGTTTTTTACGATTGTGGGACCGGCTTATTACGGTCATGAAGACGGGCGGAATGATTCCCTTTGCATCCGGCTGGATTATGGGGACACGAGATTCCTTTTCTGCGGAGATACCAAAGAAGCAGGGGAAGCGGAGCTGGCCCGGGAGGCGCTGGATAATCCGGAGGTGGATCTTCAGGCAGATGTATATGCAGTGAATGCCCATGGCGCGGCGGGTTCCGGTACAGAAGAATTTCTGAACTGCGTAAGGCCGGAATACGCTGTTTTAAGCTGCGGGGTCGCCAATGAGGAAGGCTGTCCTTCGGAAGAGGTGATGGAACAGCTGAAGGAACGGGAGATCAGGCTGTTCCGGACAGATATGCAGGGAACCATTGAGGCAGTCAGCGATGGCAGTACTGTGACCTGGAATATGAAGCCATGCAATGATTATTCCTGGAGAGAATAACAGGTACGTAAGATGAGTTACCCGACAAATGGAGAAACCCGCCGCAGAGCGCAGAGCGCTCATAGCGGCGGGTTTTGTGCGAAAGGGAAGCCTTCTGTCAGGCTCCCTTTTATCCAAGAATCACATTGTTGGTACGTTCTTCCAGCTTCTGAAGAATCCGTTCAGCCTCCTCCCCTTCGGCGGGGGTGGGCTGGTAATTGTTGTAGTAAGCTTCCGAGGAGACACTGCAGGGAATAATGTTGATGTTTTCATCCTTCTGAACACCTTCAGCGGTGACGGTAAAGGTCTGCTGGAAAATGATGGTGTCCAGTTCCACGGGATTTGTATTTCCGCCAAAGCAGAAATTCCCCAGACTGTAGGCAATGTATTTTCCCTTATAATGTTCGATGCCCTGAAGGACATGGGGATGATGGCCGACGACCAGATCAGCGCCGTTGTCAATGGCAAGATGGCCCAGGGCAATCTGATTGCTGTCCGGAATGGTTTCTTTTTCGTTGCCCCAGTGCATAATCACCAGAATGAGCTGTGCGCCTTCATCCTTTACTTTCTGGATATTCTCCAGAAGCTGGGTCTGGCAGTCCATATGAATGTCCAGCTCATAGATTCCAACAAGGCCCACTTTTACGCCTTTGATGTCCAGAACAGAGGTACGGTCATGGCCAAAGGTTGTGATCCCGGCGTTTTCCAGGGCGGAAATGGTGTCGGTGTAGCTCTGCTCACCGTAGTCCATGCTGTGATTGTTGGCAAGATTTGCCGCTTCCACGGAACCGCTCACCAGAATCTGCGCATATTCCGGATCGGCCTTGAAGGCAAAAAGCTTGTCGGCTCTGGTTTCCGAGGTAGTCAGCGTCCCTTCCATGTTGACGATGGAAAGGTCATCGGCTTCCAGGATGGATTTTACATTCTGGAAGAAGTAATCGGCTCCGCGGGTCTGATAGTAGGCGTTCAGGCTGGTCTGCTGGTTGAAATTCACATCTGTGCCCAGGGTACAGTCCCCCATCAGACTGACGGTGATCTGTGTTTCCGGAAATTCGGTTTCCGTTTCCACGAAAGAATCCGTTTCACCCGGACTGCTGCTTCCGTCAGAGGTTCCGGCTGTGCCGGAGTGCTCGCCTTCGCCGGAGACATCGCCTGCATCGGCGCTGCTTCCCGGAGAAGCGGAAGAAGTATCGCCTGCCGGGGAACCGGAAGAGCCGGGATGGGTTTTTATGGCCCCGGCGACTCTGACACCGAGGAATATGCAAAGTGCCAGAGTGAGAATTCCTGCGGGAATTCCCACCCGCATATAAAGCTGCCGTTTTTTCCGCCGATGGATCCGGATCTTCCGATCGAGTTCGGCCAGTCGTTTTTCTTTGGTATCTCTTTCCATTTTATCATTCCTGTTCAGGGGATTTTGTAAACTATTCATTGTACTGGTTTCATTATAAGATGCGCAGGATTGTGGAAGTGCGGAGCACGGAACAATCCGTATGGTATCTTTTGAATCCAACATCATTATAAGGAATTGAAGGAGAAAAGTAAAGAGATGTTTAAAGGCTCCGGCAATTTTACCGGAGCCTTTGAGTTCTGTAATGAAATGCAAAGCATTTTGGAGGCTGTCTCTGAAACGTTACGTCATTTGTACAGCAGAATGGGGATACCGGCCTCCATATCGTTATAGATCGCTGCTGCCACGTCCAGAGGAAGATTCACACATCCGTGGGAACCGCCGGTCATATAGATAGAGCCGCCGAAGGCGCCCCGCCAGGAAGCATCGTGGAGTCCCTGACCGTCATGGAAAGGCATCCAGTACTGCACCTCCACATCCCAGCTGTCAACACCGTTGGAGCCGCCGCCTTTTAAGTTGAAGGGGCTGGCCTTGTAGGCGATGGGGAAGGCGCCGGTTGCCGTCTCTGTCTCCGGCTTGGGTGTACCGGTTACCACAGGACTGGAAACCACCAGACCGCCGTTTCGGTAGAACCAGATATACTGATTGGTCAGATCCACCTCCACGTAGTTGCCGTTTAAATCGTCCACGCCATTGCGGCTGAAGCCCCGGATGGAGTAGATCGGTTCCCGCTCGACGGCGAGGTTGGAGTTGATATTTGCCAGGAGCTGGCTGAATTCACCGTCCTGATCGATTAGATATCCGTAGTTGTTATAATCCAGTGTCACCTGATACCCATTGCTGGAAGTAAAGGTCCGCAGGGAATAGATGGTATCGTACTTTTCGGCCATAGTTACCACGTAGTCGTAAACGCGTTCTTCATCAACCGAAGCATCGTCTCCATCGATAATTAGCCAGTCCTGGATGGTATCCCAGTCAAGGACCTCCTTTTCGTCGCCGAAAAGATAGGTAACAGAGGCTTTGCAGAATTTGTTGTAAATATTCATCAGGCGGTTCATTTCCGGGTCGTCGCTGGTTTTCGAAGGGGGTTTATACAGGGACCGGGGAACCTCTACGGTAATCAGGCTCTGTGTATTTCCGGAAAAATCGGCATTGCTCAGAGCGTCCTTCACAAGGGAGCGCAGGCTGGCATCGTCGAATTCATTTCCATAAACCTCCGGCTTGATGGAATAGGTTCCGTCTTCAAAAATCAGCTCGGCATCCTGGCTGGAGATGCGTTTTCTGGAGAGATTTTTAACGGCAATAATCTCCTGAAAGGCCTGTTCATCCACTGTGATCGGAATCTCCACTTCGCTCTGATTACTGGTGAACAGATTGATCAGAAGCTGCAGGCGCTGATTGTCCATATAGCTCTGGAGATTGGTCAGGAGCTGTGTCTGATCCACGGTACACCCCAGCTCTGTCAGCGGCACGGTCAGAACCGTTTCCCCCTGTTCTTTAATTTCCAGGGTCAGGGAATCAAAATCCTGGGTCAGAATCTGCAGGGCCTGTTCGGGTGTTTTTTCTGATACATCATACCCGTTCAGAGTTGTGTTTTTTAAAAAAAGGGAACTGGCAGCTTCAGACAGAAACAGGTACGCTGCAGCGGCCAGTATGGCAAGAAGCAGCAGGTTAATCACGATGGGGAGGACTTTACGTCGTCTTTTTTTTCTCTTTCTTTTTTGATTGTCTTTCATGGCGGCTCTTCTTCTGTGTATATTTGATAATCAGATAATGATGATGCAGGATTGTGGGAGTGCGCAGCACGGAACAATCCGTATGGCATCTTTTGAACCCAACATCATTATAATGCGCCTGCAGGAAAAAATCAATCATGCGAAACTTAGGAATTACTTAATTCTTGGACCTGATTTTCATGCAAATGTTACTGCCTGTTCTGGTCACAGCAGCAATGATTCCAGAGACGAAGAAATGGTGTATCAGAATCGCATTTTGCGGGACTTCGCTTTGCAGTCCGTACTTTTCAAAACCACCGAATGTATGGTACAATGAGCCAAAGGACAAAGAAACCCAGCCAAATGGAGAAGGACAGGAGGAGTTATGATGAAGAAAAAATGGATATCCGGACTGCTGTCAGCGGCTTTGCTGGCAATGACAGCGATGGCAGCAGGAACCGTGGCGCAGGCTGCTTCGGAGGATACACAGGAAGTGATTCTGCTTGACGGAGAAGAGGAAGCGGAGGAAGGGGGTACGCTCTCAGATGAAGGCTCCACGGTCTATGCGGGAACCGTGTCTCCCAGCGCCAGCGCGGCAAAGATCACGGCCTGCAGCGGCTATTCTGCGGGAAAGATCCGTATTACGGCAAAGGTTGCCGCTCCGGTAAAGAGCGTGGACAATTACTACTATCTGTTCCGGGTAAATTCGGAAACCGGAAAGCTGGAGACCCGGGTGGCGAAGGTGAAGAAAGTGAAAAAAGGCAGCCAGAAGCTGACCTTTACCCTGAAGACGGACGGGCATCCGGAATATGTAATGAATAAGTATTCGCTGGCTGTGAAGACGAAAAAAGGAAGCAAGATGAGCTGCTACACCAGAATCAGCAGCTCCAGATTTGTGAACACGCCGGAAAAGGCCTCAACGAACAGTGCCTCCTATAAGCTGCCGAAGACCAAGAAAGGGCTTCAGACTACGGATTTCAGTCAGCTGGCGCAGACAAAGAGCAGCACCGCGTTCTGTAATCTTCAGATGTCCACCGTTCTGACCAGGAGTGCCGAGTCGGTTCCCTATGTTTATAACGGAAAAACTTATTATTTCAGCAAGATCGGAGGCTATCAGATCTATGTCAGCCAGTGCAACCAGAAGGGTATCCAGGTGACCATGCAGCTTCTGCTGGACTGGACTTCGGCCACACAGGATCTGATTGCGGCAGATACTCAGAAAGCGGGTGTACCCTTCTATGCATGGGATACCCGGAATGCGGCGGCGAAGCAAAAGATGGAAGCACTGTTTTCCTTCCTGGCAGAAACCTTCAGCACGCCGGACTGCTACGTGAGCAACTGGATCCTCGGCAATGAGGTCAACAGCTATAATTACTGGAATTATCCGGGGAATATGTCGAAATCCGAGTATGTGGCCAGTTATACGGAAGCCTTCCGCTGTCTGTACAATGCGGTGCGCTCCAAGAAGGCAAGCTCCAAAGTCTTCATCTGTGTGGACCATCTGTGGACCGAGACAGCCCAGGGCTATTCTTCGAAGGATATGATTGATTCCTTTGCTGCCAGACTGAAGAAGGTTCAGAAGGATGTGAACTGGAATCTCGCTTATCATGCCTATCCGTTCCCGCTGACAGACTGCAGGTTCTGGCAGGCGCCCGGATCCTCAGCATACGGCCATTATCTGAGCAATGACGTGAATGCCCGGGTGATAACCTTCAGCAACCTGAGCGTTCTGACAAATTATATTAAGTCCAAATACGGAAGCGATACCCGGATCATTCTTTCCGAGCAGGGCTTCACCTCCACGGTAGGACAGGAAAATCAGGCGGCTGCCATTGCGCTGGGCTATTATATCGCGGCATGTAACCCGATGATCGATGCCTTTATTATCCGGAGTTATCAGGATGAGCCCCACGAGGTGGCACAGAATCTGGCCATGGGCATCAGCGGGAAGAAAGCGATGAAGGTATTCACCTATATGGATTCTAAAAAATCCCTGAAATACACGGAATCCTATCTGAAATCCCAGGTTGGAAGCAGCTGGAAGAGCTGGGTTCCGAATTACAGCACAAAACGGCTTTACAGCTTTTACCGGAAGGAATAGACTGCAGCGGTGGAAAGCAGCGGAAGGATTATACGGAAGAGGGATCTTCCCGGAGTATCAGACGGCAGAAAAAAGGGGCGTGCCCGCCAGGGCACGCCCCTTACAGTCCGGTCAGCTCCGGCTGTTCGTCAATTTCCGGAACCGTAATAAGAGGTTCGCAGAGCGGTGCGGGAGTATGGCTCGCTGAAGCATTTTATTCCCTGCATGACCTATGGTATGGCCGGAACGGTTTATCCACATGTAGAGCCGATTATCCAGGATGAAATCCGTCTGGCCGGCGGTAAACTTCCGTACATTGGTTTGTAAATAACAAATCCCCCGTTTCCGGTGTGCTGAGCCGGAGGCGGGGGATCGAATTTATTTCAGAAAGAGATGAATCAGTTTTTCATTCAGCTTCCGGTAAGGCTGATACCGCATGGGAAGATCGATCCAGGTTTTCTTATCGACAATACTCTTGTAATGGGAAAAGGTGCAAAAGCCCTCCTTTCCGTGATAAGAACCCATGCCGCTCGCTCCGAAACCGCCGAAGCCCATCTCACTGGTGGCCAGATGGATAATGGTGTCGTTGATGCAGCCGCCTCCGAAACCGCATTTTGCAGTGACCTTCCGGGCAGCGGACCGATCGCCGGTAAAGAGGTACAGCGCCAGGGGATGGGCCATGAAATTGATTCTGGCAATGGCGTCATCCAGGGAATCGTAGGTCAGGATGGGAAGAACGGGACCGAAGATTTCCTGCTGCATGACAGGGTCTTCAAAGGTCACGCCGCTCAGGACAGTGGGCTCAATTTTCAGGGCCTCCCGGTCGAAATGGCCGCCGTATACAACTTTTTCCCGGTCAATCAGGCTGAGAATCCGGTCAAAATGCTTCTCATTGATGATTTTTCCATAATCGCTGTTCTGAAGGGGAGCGTCGCCGAACTGACGGCGGATCTGCTTTTGAATCTCGGCAGTCAGTTCCTCACGGATTTCCGGGTCACAGTAAATGTAATCCGGTGCCACGCAGGTCTGGCCGCAGTTCAGATATTTGCCGAAGACAATCCGCTTTGCCGCAAGCTTCAGATTGGCGGTTTTGTCCACCAGACAGGGACTTTTTCCGCCCAGCTCCAGGGTGACAGGCGTCAGATGATCAGAGGCATGCTTCATGACCTCCCTGCCGACGGCCTGGCTTCCGGTAAAAAAGATATAGTCAAAATGTTCGTTCAGAAGGCAGGTATTTTCCGACCGTCCTCCGGTCACCACCGAAACGTACTGCCCGTCAAAGCATTCGGTTATGATTTTTTCAATGATGGCGCTGGTGGCAGGCGAGTAGGCACTGGGCTTTAGGACGGCTGTGTTTCCGGCTGCAATGGCATCCACCAGGGGATCGAAGGTCAGCAGGAACGGATAATTCCAGGGGCTCATAATCAGGACCACGCCGTAGGGAGAGGGCTTTACAAAGCTGCGGGAGTGAAACTGGGCCAGGGGGGTCCACACGGTTTTTTCCCTGGCGAAGGAGTGAATGTGTTTCAGCATATAGCTGATTTCACTTAATACGAGGCCGGTTTCGCACATATAGCTTTCGAAGCCGCTTTTTCCCAGATCCTGCTGAATGGCTGTCTGAATATCGGATTCATATTTCGTGATGCAGGCTTTCAGCTTCCGGAGGGCCCGGATCCGGAAAGAAATATCCAGAGTGGCCCCTGTATAGAAATAAGTCCGCTGATTTTGCACAATCTGTCTGATTTCTGTTTCATTCATGACGATTCCTCCTCTTTTTCTGCTGTTTCCGGTTCCATCAGAAGTTCATAGAAGGGCTCCAGTTCCTTTGCGTCCATCAGCACCGGAACGGGATAAAGGGGATTGGCCTCCTGGTCGGCGTAGCGGGCCAGCTTGGGAATGTCCTCTTTTCGGATTTCCTTTACCGTGTCGCCGATGCCGAACCGTTTTTTCATGTCTTTGATGGCGTCAATGAACTGTGCCGCCGCCTCGCTGTAAGGGGTATCCTTTGCGGCAATCCCTGCTTCCACAGCCAGACAGTACAGCTTTTTATGGATGGATTCGCCGTAGGCTTCCAGAACAAAGGGCAGCAGGATGGCGTTGGCAAGGCCATGGGGAACGTTATACTCTCCGCCCAGAGAATGGGCCACGGCATGGACATAGCCGACGTAGGATTTGGTAAAGGCACAGCCTGCATAATAAGAGGCACGGAGCATGTTCTGTCTGGCCTGCAGGTTGCTGCCGTCTTCATAGGCAGCATCCAGGTTTTCAAAGATCAGCTTCACGGCGTGGAGGGCATTTTTCCTGGTTCCGTGGGTCGTGGAGTTTCCGATGTAGGCTTCCACGGCGTGAGTCAGCGCATCCATTCCGGTGGTGGCGGTGATGAAAGGCGGCAGGCTCATGGTCACCTTCGGATCCAGCACCGCGTAATGCGGGATCAGCGGAAAATCGTTGATGACGTATTTGTGCCGGGTTTCGGCATCGGTGATGACAGCCGCAAGGGTCGTCTCACTTCCGGTTCCGGCAGTGGTGGGAATGGCAATCAAAAGGGGGAGTTTTCTGTGAACTTTGAGAATTCCCTTCATTCTGGACAGGGACTGACGGGGCTTTGCCACCCGGGCGCCCACAGCCTTTGCACAGTCCATACTGGAACCGCCGCCAAAGCCGATAATTGCCTGACAGCTGTTCCCGTGATACAGCGCCAGTGCCTCGTCCACGTTGGCGGTAGTAGGGTTGGCCACGGTTTTGTCATAAACAGAATAAGAAATATGGTTCTGAGAAAGGGCTTGTTCCAGACGGTTTGTCAGTCCCAGCTTCCGGATGCCGGAGTCTGTGATAATCAGCACCCGGTCGCAATTGTGCCTGCGCAGAATGTCGGGAATGGTCTTTACACTGGATGCGGTTTCCGGACTCCGGTAGGGAAGAAACGGAAGGGCCAGCTTCAGAACCGTCTGAAAGGTACGGCAGTAAATTTTTTTAAATCGATTCATTTTATCATCTCCTGAAGGAAATTATATTTGATATTCAAATAATTTGCAATACGGATTATTATGAGCGAATTGCGAATGTTTTCGTCGATTTTGAGAGTGCAGAGCACGGAAAAATCGACGGAAGGCTCATTTGTCGGGTAATTCTTATTCCCATGTACGGAAAGAAACCGTATGAACTGAAAAAAAAACTTGTATTATTTTTCGGATTCGTATAGAATAGGAGAAACACAGGTATCAATCAATGGAGAGGACACCGATTACGAAAACGTATCGCAATGGGTGTTTTTCTATATTAAGGGAATGGAGGTTCGATCATGACAGAAATTGAGATGATGAATGTAGACGACATGGGAGACATCAGGGAGGATATGATCCGGCTGGAGCAGGAGCTGATGAAAAATCATCATATCGATCCGAACC
>JAXEJQ010000046.1:0-17090 GCA_034101475.1 Candidatus Limivivens sp. | reverse complement strand
CATGAAAAGGTGCTCTGTATTGCGGATAATGCCATCTGTATGGATAAGGACCGGATGGACGGCTGCAGGCATGCAATGGGAGAGGGGAGGACGGATTTTCTTCAGCTTCCCTTTGAAAATCAGGAACGGCGGCGTTTCTATGAAGAAAAGCTGGAGATAATCCGAAGTTATACAGCCATTTTTGCCGCATCGGATTATTATGCAGTGGAACTGATGCATTTTCTACAGGAGAAGGGAGTCCGGGTACCGGAGGAGGTTTCGATTGTGGGATTTGATGACAGCCCACTGTGCGATAAGGTACATCCGGCCCTTACAAGTATTCGGCAGGATCCGGCAGAACGGGCAAGGCTGGCGTTGGAAATTCTGCAAAAACTGCGATGCGGAAATTATGAGCAGACAGATGTAAGACTGGCGGTTCATCTGGTGGAACGAGCCAGTGTAAAACGACGGTAAAAAGGAAAAAGGCAGGCATTTTGTATAAATCAGACAAAATGTCTGCCTTTATTTTGGAATGGGTTACGCGTTTAACCTATTGTGAGAAAGGGGGATTCCAATTATGATGAGAGAGAAGCGGAAGGAGTGAAGAAAAAAATGGAAACAAAACAGGAAGCATTTTATAAGACCGTGATCAGAATCGCATTGCCGGTTACTCTGCAGTCGCTGCTGCAGTCTTCCTTCAGCGTGGTGGATCAGGTAATGATCGGACAGCTTGGAAGTAAGAGTATTGCAGGAATCGGACTTGGAGGAAAATTTGCCTCTATGTATTCGGTTGTGCTGGGAGCGGTGGCTGCGGCTGCCGGGATTCTGATTTCCCAATATATCGGAAAGAAGGAGGAACGTGAAGTCAGCAGGAGCTTTTTTCGGAATCTTGGCCTGGCTGTCGTTCTTGCTCTGATTTTTATGGCTGCATGTCTTTTTTTCGCGGATCCGATTATGGAAATTTACACGAAAGAGAAAGAAACGGTTCAGCTGGCAGGGGAGTATCTTTCTTTACTGGCTTTTTCGTTTCTGCCGATGGCAGTCAGCACGATTGTGACAACGCTTCTGCGCTGTCTGGATGCGGCGGTATTTCCGCTGTATGCCAGTATTGCTGCAGTAATACTCAATACAGGCCTGAATTACCTGCTGATTTTTGGAAAACTGGGGATGCCGCAGCTGGGGGTTCCGGGCGCGGCTCTGGCAACGGTGATTTCTCAGTACATTTCCTGTGTACTGATTCTTCTTTTTGGAGTCTGGTATGTACGGAAACAGAAAGGGCATGAAATGCTTCGGTTTTCTGTCATGAAAAAGAGGATTTCCCTCCGGGATATTACCGGGGAAAACAGGCGCCAGTACCTGGAAATCCTGGGACCGATTCTGGTGTGCGAATTTGTCTGGAGCCTGGGGGAAAATGTTTATGCGGGGATTTATGGAAATATCGGGACCGATGCCTGCGCGGCCATGACGCTTACCGCTCCCATTCAGGGGCTGATGATCGGCGCATTGAGCGGTTTGTCCCAGGCCGCCGGGATTCTGATCGGGAAATCTCTGGGGAGCGGAGAGCGGAAAAAAGCCTATCAGGATTCCAGGAAACTGATGCTTTACGGACTATCCGGAGCCCTGGTTCTGTCGCTGCTGCTGGTCATTTTCCGGCGGGCGTATGTACAGATTTATCAGGTGGAACCTCAGGTGCGGGCGGCAGCCTGTGAGATTCTTCTGGTATTCGCAGTGTTTTCTCCGGTAAAGGTTGAAAATATGATCCTCGGCGGTGGAATCATCCGCAGCGGGGGCAGAACAAAATATGTTATGTGGATTGACCTGATCGGAACCTGGCTGTTTGGGGTTCCTTTCGGAATGCTGGCAGCTTTCGTCTGGAAATGGCAGGTTCCGTACGTATACTTGATGCTGTCACTGGAGGAATGCGTGCGTCTGGGGATTTCCCTGGTGCTGTTCCGAAAAAAAACCTGGATGATCCGGATAAAATGAGCAAAGGAAAAATTGACGGTTGACTCACTGGTCGGGCATCTCATAAAATAGAAAGAGCTGGAGGACTATCAAACGGGCAGGAGGAGAGCCATGAAAAAAGTGATAATTGGAATTTTGGGAAGCAGTGCGGTTTACGGAGCTGCGGAAAGGCATTTTGTAAACAGTTCCTATTGTACGGCAATTTTGAAAAACGGGGGTATCCCCATGATCATTCCGGGAATGGGAGAAGAAGAGGATCGGCGCCAGCTGCTCAGGCTGTGTGACGGGATTCTGTTTCCGGGAGGAGACGATGTGGATCCGCATCTGTATGGGGAAGAACCCCATGAAAAGAGCGGATATCTGAATGAAGCGGAAGATCTGGCCGGAATTGGCGCCATGAAGTTCGCAGATGAAAATGGTCTGCCGGTTCTGGGAATCTGTAAGGGAATGCAGCTGGTGAATGTGGCCAGGGGCGGCAGTCTTTATCAGGATATCAGCGAATTTTCTGCTGACCATCAGCTTCACAAATGTTCCGAGCTTCGCGGCTATCCTCTGCATACGGTGGAGATTGACAGAGAAAGCAGGCTGTGTGGAATTCTGGGAACCGATAAACTGCGGGTGAATTCTATTCATCATCAGTGTGTGAAGCAATCCGGTCGGGGACTGAGGGTGACAGCCCGGACCGGGGATGGTGTGCCCGAAGCCATGGAGGATGAGACGGGGCAGATCCTTCTGGTACAGTGGCATCCGGAACTCCTGACAGAGCGGGATCCGAGGATGAATGCCCTCTTTTCGGATCTGATTATCCGCGCCGGGAAGAGAACTCATGGAAATGGTTCCCGAACCATATACTGAAATCAGAAGAGATCAAAAACGGGAGCTTTACTATGAACGGGAGAAAAACGTATTATTTTCGGGGAATGGGACTTCTGACTCTGTGTGCTTTGGTGGTTCTGGCCGGGATCTGGCGGTTCGGACCGGAAGCTGTGACGGTGAGCAGCAGAGTGGGAAACCGGGAACTGCCGATTTACTGTGTAAAGACTGAAAAGCCCAGGGCAGCTCTGACCTTTGATGCTGCCTGGGGGAATGAGGATACGGAAAAAATCCTGGATATTCTGGAAAAGCACAATGTGAAAGCCACTTTTTTTCTGACAGGGGGATGGGTGGAGAATTATCCGGAGGACGTGAAAAAAATTTATGATGCTGGCCATGATCTGGGAAATCACAGCCAGAATCATAAAAATATGAGCCAGCTTTCTGTCAATGAGTGTCGGGAGGAGCTGCTGAGTGTCCACGAGAACGTGCAGGCGCTGACCGGATATGAAATGTTTCTGTTCCGGCCGCCCTACGGAGATTATGACAACGAAGTGATTACCACTGCCCAGTCCTGCGGGTATTATTCGATCCAGTGGGACGTGGACACAAACGATACCAATGAAAAGAGAACATGCAGAGAAAAGCAGTGAGATTTTCCTGAACCAATCTCCAAATGGTATTTGACAATGTCAAGGTCAATCCTGGAGTAAAATCCCATACCGGCTTTCGCTGACAACTTACCGCCATTCAGAGTAATCAGAAACCCTGTGTCTTCTCGAATCCGGATATGGTGAGAGACAGCCGGACGGGAAAGAAAATCGAGACAGAAAGCCGGAGTGAGCGAAATGGGGTCAGGTCAGAAGCTCTTCAGTACCACTGCCGAAAGAAGCAGAAAGCCCAGGATGGACAGCATCGTATACACAGAGATTGCGGAGGAATAAAATTCCTTCTGTTCCTCCTCGTTTATGTACAGGGGCAGTACAAAGGGCGGCGGCAGGATCATCAGGATCGCTGCGGAAATCAGAGTCAGCTCTTCGGTGAACACTCCTCCAAGGGCATGAAACAGAAGAAATACCAGCGCGGCCAGAATCAGCTGTTCCGCCAGACGCAGTCCGATGGCCCTGGAAATCTTTTTCCAGGCAATTCCTTTAAAATTCATGCGGTAGCCAATGACCACCAGAATCACTGCACTGGTGGGGGCTGCCGCAAATTCACAGACACCGCCCAGCAAGATTCCGACAGGATTTGATTCCAGCCAGGAACCGATTCCGGTGATGCTGAAAATCACACCCAAAAGGATTCCGATGAGAACCGGTGTGGAGAAAATGCTTTTGACAGTCTCTGAGGCAGTCTGGCGCTGGCCCCCGACACGTTTTACCAGAGCGACATACACCGTAAAAATCGCCAGAACATGGCCGATATCCATCAGCGCAAACCAGGTGATCTGATCATTTCCCAAAAGGATTCCAAACAGAGCATATCCCAGCATCCCCGCTTCATATCCCGTCAGCATAAACGGAAAATAGGCATCCTTTTCCCGGGTCATCCGGCAGAGAAGCTTCCCGAGAAGAATTCCTCCGGATGTTACACAGAAAAAGGTGATGGGGAAAATAACGGTGTCTGCGGTGATCTTTGCCCGGTAAAAAGTATAAAACAGGGAAATCGGCAGCGTAAAATTCATCACCAGGGCCTGAAGACCATCGATCCCATCGGGACTGATCAGCCTTTTCTCCCGGCAGATCATTCCAATCAACAGCATGACGATTACAGGCAGGATTACTTGCAGTAAATTCATTTTTCTCTCCTTCTCGCTGCTTCGCAGAATAATACGCGAGTTGCGAATGTTTTATGTCCTAATCGTATCACAGACAGCCGGGATACGCAAGAAATTTACTCCAGGGCAGACGCAGAGTAAAGGGATCGTTGTGTTGGATTTGGCTGGAAAGTGATCTTTTCGAAGTAACAGGTTTTGTTGATATTCCGACAATCGAATTGTGGGTATGGGCGGAAATGGGAGGAAAACTCCAGGATTAAAATGATGAACCGAATACAGTGATCAAGGGCCGGAGGATGATGATTTCTCCGGCTTTTTGTCTGCGTATCCGGTTCGAACAGGAACAGCAGCGGTATAAGGCTCCTCTGTTTTGTATGACAGACAGGAATCATGGACAGGCAAAGGGACATAACCTGAAAAGAAAGGGGCGATGGCGATGCAGGTGAAAAATGTGAAGAGAAAAAGGGAAAAGGGTTATGATCCGAAGCAGGAAGCCGCTGCAATTTACCGTGAGCTTCTGGTGAAACTCCAGCCGGTGAAAAGGGCTTTGGCAGACGGAGAAGAAAAAACCGGAGACTGAAAATGTCAGCAGGCGGAAGGGTTTTTCGAAGGCAGTCGAAAAGAAGAAGGTGAACGGGATCGCAAAGCGCTGGGAGGCAATCTATGTGAGGCAGTCGAAAGACAAAAAAGATTCCCTGTCGATCCAGGGGCAGACACAGCTTTGCAGGCAGGAGTGCAGTCAGCCGGAAGCTGCGCGGGTATATGAGGACAGAGGATTCAGCGGGAAAAATACAATGCGGCCCGGTTTCCAGTCGATGCAGAGGGACGTCAGGGCAGGGAAAATCAGCAGGATTATTGTATATCGTCTGGACCGTCTGAGCAGGTCGATCATGGACTTCGGACAGCTCTGGAATGAACTGGACGCGCATCAGGTGGAGTTTGTATCGGTGAATGAGAAATTTGATACGGGGACACCGATGGGCCGGGCAATGCTGTATATCATTATGGTGTTTGCCCAGCTGGAGCGGGAAACCATCGGGGAACGTGTGACCGATAATTATTATACCCGCATCCGGTGCGGAAACTGGCCGGGAGGAACTGCGCCCTATGGCATGGCGAATACGAAAAGAGAAGGTGCCGGCGGAAGACTGGTTCCGTCTCTGGATTATACAGAGGAATTTGCAATTGTCAGGGAAATCTTTTACCGATATGCCCTGGAGGAACTTTCTCTGGGAGCCCTTGCCTGGGATCTGACGGAAAGAGGAATCCCCTGTAAAAAGCGTGGGGCCTGGGATAATACGGCGCTGTCCAGAATCCTGCATTCTCCGGTATATGTTCAGGCGGATGAAAAGGTCTATGCTTATTATCAGAGCCGGGGAATCCGGCGTTTTTCCAATCCGCAGGAGGAGTTTGACGGTACGCATTCCGCTCATATTGTGGGAAAACGGTCCGGCAATACCAGGAAATATGCAAGTCTGGAGAATCACGTGGTATCACTGACGAATTTTCCGGGGCGGATTCCCTCGGAAATCTGGCTTGCCTGCCAGTATAAGCTGGAGAAAAACAGCCAGATCGGCAATGCCGGAAAAGGAAAGCATACCTGGCTGTCGGGCCTTTTGAAATGCGGGGAATGCGGATACAGCCTGACGGTGAGAACGTGGAATGACCGGAAGTATCTGTACTGCAGCGGAAGGGCAAACCTTCATATCTGCGAGAAAAAATCCTTTGCGCAGAGCCCGGAGGAGATTGAACGGGAGGTGCAGAAGGAGCTGGAAAAGATCCTGGAAGCGTGCAGCCAGGAACGGATACAGCTGCCTGACAATGAAAAGGAACAGAAAAGGCAGCAGGAGATCCGGGCAATTGATGAGAAGATTGAAAGGCTGGTCGGGCTGATGGCTGAGGCATCGGAAGTATCTGTGAAATACATCAATCAGGAACTGGAAAAACTGGATGCACAGAAAACGGAGCTTCTGAGAGAATCCGGATATCCGGAAGAGAAGCGGCAGCCTGTCCGTGGGATTGTGTTCACCCGGCTGAGCTTTGAAGAGAAGAAGGTGGTGGCGCAGTCCTATATTGAGAAGATCAGGGTTCAGGAGGATTCCATCGAGATTCTCTGGAAAATCTGAAGTGCCCGCGTCTTTTCAGCTGTATCGCACAGGGATAGCCTGGACTGGAAGAATTATGGCGTGGAAGCCATTCTGCAGAAGGTTCTGGAAAATTCCTATCTGGGGAACGGGAGCATCATTCTGTGCCACAATGGAGCGAAATACACGGCGCAGGCATTGGATGCCCTGATTGAAGGGCTGCGGGAACAGGGGTATGAGCTGGTGCCGGTTTCTGAGTTAATTTACCGGGAGCATTACCATATGGATTCGGAAGGGCGTCAGATATCGGATTCCTGAACAGACTTGTAATTTCGAAAGGATATGATGTATAATAATGTTACATGATGAGCTATCCGACAAATGGGTCTTGTATCGATTTTTGTCCATTTGTCTTCCGGCTCTCGTGATTACGCAGGCCATGCCTGCGTGGAATCGAAGGAGGAAATGGTATGAACGCGAAAGAACGGGTGATGGCAGCTATCCGACGGGAGGAAGTGGATCATGTTCCCAGTGGATTTTCCATTCACTTCCCGAAGGAATGTGCCAACGGCAGTCCTGCGGTGGAGGCCCACCGCAGGTTTTTCCAGGAAACGGAGACAGAGATCTGCAAGATTATGAATGAAAATCTGGTTCCGTCCTGGCCCGGGCTGAAACGGGCCGAACAGTGGAGGGATCTGCCGAAGTTTGATAAGAACAGTGTTTTTCTGGTAAGACAGATTGAACTCACCAAACGCATTCTGGATGTGATGCCGGAAAATCATTTCAGTCTCGGAACCCTGCATGGAGTGGTGGCATCCTGTATCCATCCCATTGAGGCAGAATATGGCTACCGGGCTTCCAGAGAGCTAATGTGCAGGCATCTCCGTGAGAATCCGGAGACCATGGCGGATCGGTTCAAGGCTACAGCAGAAGGACTGTGCCAGCTTGCGGAAATGTATGGGAAAGCCGGGGTGGACGGCATTTACTATGCGGCTCTGGGAGGAGAACGCCATTATTATACGGATGAAGAATTTTCATGGCTGATTGAGCCTCTGGATAAGCAGGTTCTTCAGGCGGCCCGTGAGGCCGGCTGCAGTGTTTTCCTGCATATCTGCAAGGAAAATCTGAATATGGAGCGTTACCGGAGCTACGCAGCGTATGCGGATGTGGTGAACTGGGGCGTATATGAGGCGCCCTTTTCTGTGGAGGAAGGGAAAGAGCTGTTTCCGGATACCGCGATTATGGGAGGCCTGGCCAATCATGGAGGCGCTCTCACAGATGGAAAAGAGGAAGAAATTCAGAAAGAAGTCGGCAGTCTCCTCCAGAAAACCGGAAAGAAAGGCTGGATTCTGGGAGCGGACTGTACGCTGCCCTCGGATATTCCCTGCAGCCGGATCCGGGCCGCAGTGCGGGCTGCGGAAAAATTCCGGTATTGACAAAAATTGCGGCTGCTGATATGATGCTTGTAGGCAATGGCGCTCTGAGATGGTTCAGTGCGCCTTTTTTTCTTTCCGGTCTGCCTGTCGGAAATGATGAAAAAAGGAGAATAGACATGAGTTATACGAAACAGGATGTCATCCGCCTTGTTCAGGAGGAGGATGTGGAATTTATCCGCCTGCAGTTTACCGATATGTTCGGAACTTTGAAAAACGTGGCGATTACTTCCAGCCAGCTCGAAAAAGCGCTGAATAATAAATGCATGTTTGACGGATCTTCGATAGAAGGTTTTGTACGGATTGAGGAATCCGATATGTATCTGTATCCGGATCTGGATACGCTGGCGATATTTCCCTGGAGGCCTCAGCAGGGAAAGGTTGCGCGTCTGATCTGTGATGTTTACCGTCCGAATGGGGAACCCTTCGAGGGGGATCCCAGATATATCCTGAAAAAGGTCACAGCGGAAGCGGAAAAAATGGGATATGTCTTCAACGTGGGGCCGGAATGCGAATTTTTCCTTTATCATACGGATGATAATGGCCAGCCCACCACCATCAGTCATGAAAAGGCAGGATATTTTGATCTGGGTCCGGTGGATCTGGGAGAAAATGCCAGAAGAGATATGGTTCTGACTCTGGAGGATATGGGATTCGTAATTGAGGCCTCTCATCATGAGGTTTCCCCGGCTCAGCATGAAATTGATTTTCAGTATGATGAGGCGGTGGCCACTGCCGACAATATTATGACCTTTAAGCTTGCGGTTAAAACCATCGCAAAGCGGCATGGACTTCATGCCAGCTTTATGCCGAAGCCCAAGACCGGCATTAACGGTTCGGGTATGCATACCAATATGTCGCTGTTCAAAGACGGTGTCAATGCCTTTGCGGATGAGACGGATCCCATGGGACTCAGCAAAGAGGCCTACTGGTTTATCGGAGGTCTGATGAAGCATATCAAAGGAATGACGGCCATCACGAACCCACTGGTGAATTCCTATAAGAGGCTGGTTCCCGGTTTTGAGGCACCGGTTTACATTGCATGGTCAGCGACGAACCGCAGCCCGCTGATCCGGATTCCGGCGGGAAGAGAAGAGGGAACCAGAATCGAACTGCGCTGTCCGGATCCGGCCTGCAATCCTTATCTGACGCTGGCAGTCTGCCTGGCGGCAGGCCTGGACGGGATCCGGAATCAGATCGAGCCGCCAGCCAGTGTGAACCAGAATATTTTTGCCATGACGGAGGAGCAGAAGGAGGAGCTTGGCATCGAATCTCTGCCGAACAACTTGTTCGAGGCAATCAAAGAACTGGAAAATGACCCGTTTATATTAAATGTACTGGGTCCGCACCTTGGAAAGAATTACCTTCATGCAAAGAAAACAGAATGGGCAGAGTATTGCCAGCAGGTCAGCGGCTGGGAGATCGATCAGTATTTATATAAGATTTAAGCTTTCCTGTCTGAGAGAGAAAAAACGAGACAGGAGGTGCGTCAGTGGTTAATGTGATTGTAGTATTCCCCAAAATAGAGGACGCAAAAAATATCCGGAATCTGCTGATCCGCAACGGATACAATGTCGTAGCGGTATGTGCCAGCGGTGCTCAGGTGCTGCAGGCTGCGGATCAGTTCGAGGACGGGATTGTTGTCTGCGGGTATCGTTTTGCCGATATGATTTATTCAGAACTGCGGGAATGCCTGCCGCCTCATTTCGAGATGCTGCTGGTGGCGTCCAATAATATTCTGGGGCAGGGTGTCAGCAGAAATATCGTATGTCTGCCACTGCCGCTGAAGGTTCACGATCTGGTCAATACCCTGGAGATGATGGCGGCCACCCAGGTCCGGAGACGGAGAAAACAGAAGGCAAAGCCGAAGGAGCGTTCCGCCGAAGACCGGAGAATCATTGAGGACGCCAAGAAACTTCTGATGGAGCGAAACCATATGACGGAGGAGGAAGCGCACCGCTACATTCAGAAATGCAGCATGGACAGCGGAAACAATCTGGTGGAAACAGCAAAGATGGTGTTCAGCCTTATGAAATTCTGAAGCGCCGCTTTTCAACGGCGGAAAGTTATGGTAAGATGAACCAGGACTGAGAGGCAGCCGGTGTCTGGGAGTTTTCGGGAAAGCCGGTGGGCCGGAAAGGAGAACATGCTGTGAAATTTACAAAAATGCACGGGATTGGAAATGATTATGTCTATGTGAACTGTTTTAAGGAGACGGTGGAAAATCCGGGCGCTGTGGCGAAATTCGTCAGCGACCGTCACTTCGGAATCGGCTCTGACGGGCTGATTCTCATCAAACCCTCGGAAAAAGCAGATTTTGAGATGGAGATGTATAATTCGGATGGTTCCCAGGGAGCCATGTGCGGGAATGGTATCCGATGTGTGGCAAAGTATGTTTATGATTACGGATTGACGGATAAGACAGAAATACGGATTGATACAAAAAGTGGGATTAAGGATCTGAAGCTGACCATTCAGGACGGAAAGGCTGTCCTTGTGGAAGTCAATATGGGAAGTCCGTGCCTGAAAACTGCCGGGATTCCTTTCCTCTCCGAAAAGGAAGAGGCGGTGAGTGAGCCCCTTCTGGTGGATGGGACCCTCTGGAAGGTGACGGCGGTTTCCATGGGGAATCCCCATGCAGTGGTTTATCTGGAGGATGTGAAGGGACTGGATATTGAAAAAATCGGTCCGAGGTTTGAACATCATCCGAGCTTTCCGGATCGGGTCAATACAGAATTTGTCAGGGTTCTGGATGATCATACGGTGGAAATGCGCGTGTGGGAACGGGGAGCAGGAGAAACCATGGCCTGCGGAACCGGAGCCTGTGCGGTGGCAGTCGCGTCCATTCTGAATGGCTATACCAAAGAAAGGGTTACCGTGAAGCTTCTGGGCGGAGATCTGGAAATATTCTGGGACCGGGAAGCCAATCAGGTCTATATGACCGGGCCGGCGGCCACGGTATTTGACGGAGAGATTTCTCTGTGACGGTTTGGAAAGAAGCATAGGGAGGAATCCTGAAAAGGGATCCGCAGCAGAGCGGAAACGGAGAAATCCCCAAAAGGGATCCGCAGCAGAGCGGAAACGGATGAAAAGAGTGTATAAAAGGAGAAGACCATGTTTAAGATCAATGACAATTATTTAAAATTACCGGGCAGTTATCTGTTTTCCAATATTGCGAAAAAGGTTGCCGCCTACAGCGAGGCAAATCCCCAGGCACAGATTATCCGTCTGGGCATCGGAGATGTTACCCAGCCGCTGGCGCCTGCGATTATTGATGCGCTGCACAGCGCTGTGGATGAGATGGCGGATGCCAGGACCTTCCATGGCTATGCGCCGGATCTGGGGTACGAGTTTCTGAGAAATGCCATTGCGAAAAATGATTATCAGGATCGGGGCTGCGATATCCGCGCGGACGAAATTTTTGTGTCGGATGGCGCAAAATGTGATTCTGGCAATATCCAGGAAATCTTCAGCGTGGATAATAAAATCGCTGTGACGGATCCGGTTTATCCGGTCTATGTGGATACCAATGTCATGGCGGGCAGAACCGGCGTTTATGATCCGGCGGCAGGGACCTGGAGCGATGTGATATATATGCCCTGTACGGCGGAGAATAACTTTGTTCCGGAGCTTCCGAAGGAGACACCGGATATCATTTATCTTTGCTTTCCGAATAACCCCACCGGTACCACCATTACCAGAGAGCAGCTTCAGGTATGGGTGGATTATGCCAACCGGGTTGGCGCCGTGATTATCTATGATGCGGCCTATGAAGCCTATATTTCCGAAGCGGACGTTCCACACAGCGTGTATGAGTGTGAGGGTGCCAGGACCTGTGCCATTGAGCTTCACAGCTTTTCGAAAAATGCCGGCTTTACCGGAACCCGTCTGGGTTATACCGTCATTCCAAAGGATTTGAAATGCGGGGATGTGACCCTTCATTCTCTGTGGGCCAGACGTCACGGAACGAAGTACAATGGTGCTCCCTATATTGTTCAGAAGGCCGGTGAAGCGGTGTACTCCGAGGCCGGAAAAGCCCAGTTAAAGGAGCAGGTGGCTTACTACATGAAGAATGCGAAGGTCATTTATGAAGGGCTGAAGGAAGCGGGCTATACGGTTTTCGGCGGTGTGAACGCCCCCTATATCTGGCTGAAGACGCCGGATCAGATGACTTCCTGGGAGTTCTTTGATTATCTGCTGGAGAAGGCCAACGTGGTGGGGACACCCGGATCCGGATTCGGACCCAGCGGAGAGGGATATTTCCGTCTGACCGCCTTCGGAAGCTACGAGAATACCGTGGCTGCCATTGAGCGGATGAAAAAGATGTAATCAGAAAAAGCGGTGAGCAGGACTGAAAAAGCCGGAAAGCGCAGGAGAAAACCTGTGCTTTCCGGCTTTTGAAATGTAGGAAAAGGTTCCGGACAAAGCGCTGCCGGACGTCTGGCCGGCAAAACGGATCAGAGCAGCTGAAGTCCTTGTTCCTCTGCTTCCCGGCAGACCTCTTCGGGCCAGAGAGAAGCCTGAACCTCGCCGATGTGCGCTTTTCGCAGATAAAACATACAGATACGGGACTGGCCGATGCCGCCGCCGATGGTGTAGGGAAGCTCCCGGTTCAGAATGGCTTTCTGGAAAGGAAGCTCTGCCCGTTCGGGACATCCTGCCAGAGCAAGCTGGCGGGTCAGGGCTTCTTCATCCACACGGATGCCCATGGAGGAAAGCTCCAGAGCAATGTCCAGTACCGGATAGTATACGATGATATCCCCGTTCAGGCTCCAGTCATCGTAGTCCGGAGCACGGCCGTCGTGCTTCTCGCCGGAAGCCAGCTTGTCGCCGATCTGCATGATAAATACGGCTCCCTTTAATTTGGCGATGGTATACTCCCGCTCCTTGGGGGTGCTGTCCGGCATCATATCCTCCAGCTCCTGGGTGGTGATAAAGAAAATATCAGAAGGAAGGATTTCTTCGATATAATCGTATTTGATAGCCATATATTTTTCCGTTTTTTTCAGGGCCTTGTATACCTGGCGGACAACGCTTTTCAGGGTTTCCACGTTCCGCTCCTCTTTGGTAATGATTTTTTCCCAGTCCCACTGATCCACGTAGATGGAATGGATGTTGTCCGTCTCCTCATCCCTGCGGATGGCGTTCATATCCGTATAGAGACCTTCCCCGTAGGAAAAACCGTATTTTTTCAGAGCATAGCGCTTCCATTTGGCCAGTGAGTGGACAATCTCCGCTTCCGCGTCGTCCTGCTCCCGGATGCCGAAGCTGACCGGGCGTTCCACGCCGTTTAAGTTGTCATTCAGTCCGGACTCGGGCTGTACGAACAGGGGGGCCGATACACGCAGCAGGTTCAGACGCTCGGTTAATGTGGTCTGAAAGAAATCCTTGACCGTCTTGATGGCGACCTGGGTATCGTGCAGATTCAGATCGGAATGATAATTTTCCGGTAAATACAGATGCTTCATATTTTTTGTCTCCTTTAATTTTGCAATGCGCCTGTTTTCTATGGTATCACAGTCCGGATCGGCTGTAAATGAGCAAACCACCCAAAAAAGTGCAAATATTCACAGAAGTGGCAATGGAGAGAAGAAAAGAGATGCATTATACTAGTATAACCAACACAAAATAACCTTATGTTTATCCTCACCGAAACAGTAAGGTATTTCATGATTCCTGTATTGGGTGTGCGAAAGAAAGGGAAAGGGTGACAAGGATGCAGTATGGACATTTTGACAATGAAAAAAGGGAATATGTCATTGACCGGGTGGATCTGCCTGCTTCATGGACCAATTATATCGGCGTTCAGGATCTGTGCGCGGTGGTGAATCACACGGCAGGAGGATATCTGTTTTATAAAACTCCCCAATATCACAGAATTACAAGATTCCGGCCAAACGGGGTTCCACTGGATCGGCCGGGTCACTACGTGTATCTGAGGGACAGCTGCGACGGAGATTACTGGAGCATTTCCTGGCAGCCGGTGGGAAAGGATCTGACACAGGCGAAGTATACCTGTCGCCATGGCATGTCTTACAGTGTTTATGAGTGTGAATATAAAGGAATCCGGGCTTCCCAGACTCTGGTGATTCCTCTGAATGAGGCGGTGGAGCTCTGGGATGTAAAAATCTGCAACACGGGGAAAGAGGAACGGGTGCTGGATGTCTTTTCCTACTGTGAATTTTCCTTCCATCACATTGATATGGACAATCAGAACTTTCAGATGAGCATGTATGCGGCGGGTTCTTCCTATGAGAACGGTGTAATTGAGTACGATCTGTTTTATGAGGAATTCGGCTATCAGTACTTTACGGCAGACTTTGAGCCGGACGGCTTTGACTGCCTGCGGGATTCCTTTATCGGGCTTTATCACACGGAAACGGACCCGGTGGCTGTCCGGAGAGGCTGCTGCAGCGGCTCCTTTGAAAAGGGAAATAATCACTGTGGTTCTCTTCAGAAAAGGGTGACGCTGGCGCCGGGAGAGGAAGTGCGCCTGATCTTTATGCTGGGCGAGGGAAAAAGAGCTGCGGCAGAGCCGGTGCGAAGAAAATTCAGCGATCCAAAGGAGGTGGACCGGGTTTACGAAGAGCTGGCCCGTTACTGGGATGAGAAGTGCAGAAAGCTCCAGATTCAGACCCCCAATGAAGGGATGAATACCATGATCAATATCTGGACCCTGTATCAGGCGGAAATCAATATTCTGTTTTCCAGGTTCGCTTCCTTTATTGAGGTGGGAGGACGGACGGGCCTGGGCTATCGGGATACAGCCCAGGATTCTATGACGGTTCCCCATTCCAATCCGGAAAAATGCAGGCAGCGGATCGTAGAGCTGCTGCGGGGACTGATTTCGGAAGGGTATGGTCTGCATCTGTTCCAGCCGGAATGGTTTGATCCGGACACGGAGGTGAAGCCCTTTAAGTCGCCGACGGTGGTTCCGACTCCCAGTGTGAAGGACATGATTCACGGACTGGAGGATACCTGCTCCGACGATGCCCTGTGGCTGGTGGCATCCATTGTGGAATACGTAAAAGAAACGGGAGATTTCGGCTTTGTGGATGAGGTTTATTCCTATGCGGACGGAGGCCAGGGCACTGTTTATGAGCATATGAAGCGCATTCTGGATTTTTCCGCCCGACAGGTGGGCGGACACGGTATTTGCAGGGGCCTGCGGGCGGACTGGAACGACTGTCTGAATCTGGGCGGCGGGGAAAGCGCCATGGTTTCCTTCCTGCATGTGTGGGCTCTGGGGGCCTTCCTGGAGCTGGCCGGATACCTGGAACGAAAAGAGGATGTGGAGAAATACGGTGCCATGCGGGAGCATGTGATCCAGGTCTGCAGCCGGGAACTCTGGGACGGAGAATGGTTTATCCGGGGAATTACGAAGAGCGGGCGAAAGATCGGTACCCATGAGGACCGGGAGGGGAGGATTCATCTGGAGTCCAATGCCTGGGCAGTGCTGTCAGGAGCAGCAGACCAGGAGCGGGGAATCCGGGCCATGGACAGCGTGGATGAAGCGCTGTTTACTCCCTATGGGATTATGCTGAACGGCCCTTCCTATACGGTTCCGGATGAGGAAATCGGCTTTGTGACCCGGGTTTATCCGGGGCTGAAAGAAAACGGCTCCATATTCAGTCACCCCAATCCCTGGGCCTGGGCGGCAGAATGTGTGCTGGGAAGAGGGGATCGGGCCATGAAATTCTACAATGCCCTCTGTCCCTATTATCAGAATGATAAGATCGAGATCCGGGAGGCGGAGCCCTATTCCTACTGCCAGTTTATTATGGGAAAGGATCACACGGCTTTCGGAAGGGCAAGGCATCCCTTTATGACGGGGAGCGGCGGCTGGGCCTATTTTTCTGCCACCCGTTATATGCTGGGAATCCGGCCCCAGTTTGATTTCCTGGCTGTGGATCCCTGTATTCCGGCGGAATGGAAGAGCTTTTCGGCTGTACGGGAATGGCGGGGAGCTCTCTATGAAATCCAGGTGGAAAACCCGAATGGCGTAATGAAAGGGGTTCAGGAGCAGTATTTTGACGGAAAACCGGCAGAACGGATCCCGGTCTGTAAGGCGGGAACTGTCCATCAGGTGCGGATTATATTGGGACATCCCGCATAAATTCCGGCGAAAAGACCGGAAGCGGTGGAGACCGGAAACGGAAGAAACCGGCGCAGATGCGCAGGAAAGGCAAAAAGGAGGAATTATATGATTCATTTCGGAACCGGCGGCTGGAGGGCCATTATCGGAGATGAATTTACCAGGGCCAACATCCAGCTTCTCGCCAAGGCAATGTGTATGAAGATGAAAGCGGAGCAGGTGGCGGATGCAGGAATGGTCATCGGCTATGACAGACGTTTTCTCTCCAAGGAGGCTGTCAAATGGGCCTGTGAGGTTTTCGCGGCGGAAAACATCAAAACCTGGTTTGTCAACCGTTCCTCACCTACGCCGCTGATTATGTTTTACGTGGAAAAGCATGATCTGCCCTACGGTATGATGGTGACTGCCAGCCATAATCCGGCCATTTACAATGGGATCAAGGTGTTTACCAGAGGGGGACGGGATGCCAGCGAGGAGCAGACGGCGGAGATTGAACGCTATATGGAGCTTGCCGGCGAAGACGAGCTTCTGACCATGGATTACGAGAAAGCCCTGGCAGAGGGCAGAGTCCTGGAATTTAATCCGCTGAATGAATATCTGGACAATATCATTGAAAATATCAATATGCAGGCCATTCGGGAACGGGGGCTGCATGTGGTTCTGGACCCCATGTACGGGGTGAGCCAGACCTCTCTGAAGACCATTCTTTCCACGGCCAGATGTGAGGTGGATCTGATTCACGAGCGCCATGATACCCTGTTTGGACGCAAGCTCCCGGCGCCGGCAGAGGATACTTTGAAATCCCTTCAGAATTACGTGCTGGATATGGAGTGCGATATCGGGATCGCCACAGACGGAGACGCAGACCGGATCGGCGTCATCGATGACCGGGGACGTTATCTCCACGCCAATGACATTCTGGTGCTGCTTTACTATTATCTGCT
>JAXEJQ010000045.1:0-66164 GCA_034101475.1 Candidatus Limivivens sp. | reverse complement strand
AGGAACATGAAAGATCTGAACAGAGTTGTGTGCGGAAATTATTCATACAGTTTATTTTCTTTTGATTATTTCCTTTCATCAATGAGAAATCTGGGCGTAACCAATATTGAACTCTGGGGAGCAGGGCCCCACCTCTATCAGGATGAGTTTACGATTGGGATGGTTGACGAGCTTTATCGGAAAATCCGGATCAATGGCCAGAAAGTAATCTGCTATACACCGGAGCAATGTATGTATCCGGTAAATCTGGGATCCGGTGATCCGGTAATTCGGAACTGGACACTTCGGTATCTGAAACGCTCTCTGGAGATCGCAAATCAGGTGGAGGCCGGCCGGACTTTGATAACCATCGGTCAGGGCTACCGCAATGAGGATAAGCGGGAGGCCTGGAAGCGCTGTGCGGAGGCTTTGCAGGAATTAAGCGTTTATGCGGAAAAAATGGGTACCAGAATCATGCTGGAACATTTGACGAAAACCACTACGAATCTGTGTGTTTACGCGGCGGAACTGAAGGCAATGATGGATGAAGTAGGAGGCCCGAATCTGAAGGCCATGGTTGATGTCGATATGGCAGCCAGGGTGGGAGAGGGTGCAAAGGAATATCTGGATCTGATGGGAGAGGATATTCAGCATGTTCATTTTATCGATGGGATGCCGGGCGGTCATCTGGCGCTTGGTGACGGAATTCTTCCTATGGATACTTACCTGAAGGATTTGGAGGATTTCGGATATCAGGGCTATTACACACTGGAAATTCTGAGTGACCGGTATCATGAAAATCCGGAGCCGGCTTATGCGCAGAGTCTGGGATGGTTCCGGGCCAGAGGATTTGTATGAACGGCGAATCCGGAAGGACAGAATGACTTATATTGCTGAATTTTGAAGATACGGTACTGTATCTTTGAAAGAATAAAGGAAAACGTATCTGTTCAGTATTTTCACAGATTGTGGCTTTTGAACAGTTACAGAAAACAACTAAGGAGGAAAAGAAAATGAAGAAAGCGTTAGCAGCAGTTCTTTCAACTGCAATGGCAGTCAGCCTGATGAGCGGAATGGCAGTATCAGCGGAGGAAGGGAAAACAGAAATCACCCTGTGGCATTATTTCAGTACAGAAGGTTCCCAGCAGAAGCTTCAGGAATATGTGGATGAGTTCAATGCACAGTCTGAGAAAACCCATGTAAATGTTACCGTTCTGCCTTTTGCAGACTTTAAAACCCAGCTTACCGTCGGAGCAGCTGCGGATTCTCTGCCGGATCTGTGCATGATTGATAACTGTGATAATGTGGCATACTCTGCCATGGGAATGTTTGAAGACATCACGGATGTAGTGGAAGGCTGGGAAAGCTATCAGAACTTTATGCCGGAAATCCTGGAGAGCTGCAAATATGAAGGACGTGTTTACGCACTTCCCATGGAATCCAACAACCTGGAAATCATCTATGATAAAGATATGCTGGCAGAGGCAGGTGTAGAGGCTCCCACAACCTTTGAAGAGCTGATTGCTGCAGCGAAGGCCTGCACCACGGATACGCATTATGGATTTGCAATTTCCGGTGTTGAGAGCGAGGAATCTACTTATCAGTTCCTGCCGTTTTTCTGGGCAGCAGGCGGAGAAACCATGAAGCTTGACAGTGAAGCCGGAAACAAAGCGCTGAGCCTGCTCAAGACAATGATGGATGACGGTTCCATGCCTCAGGAATGTGTGAACTGGACACAGTCAGAACTGGCTTCTCAGTTCAAGAGCGGAAAGGTTGCCATGCATGTAATGGGATGCTGGCAGCTTACCAATTATAAAAACGCAGGTATCAACTATGGCGTATGCGCTATCCCGTCAGATGTACAGACTGCTACGGTATACGGCGGTGAAAACCTGGCTGTTGTAAAAGGAAAGAATACGGAAAATGCTCTGGAGTTCATGGAGTGGTTCATGGATTATGACCGGATTGCTGAATGGGATTACTATATTGATCACTTCCCCGCATCTGAGCTGGCGAAAACCGATGAAAGATATCAGACAGAAGAGTGGAAACCGTTCATCGAAATGCTGGATTATGCAAAGGTTCGTGATGTGACCCCTGCTTATCCGTCCGTTTCCGTTGGTTATCAGAAGGCAATTCAGAGTGCTCTTACCGGTCTGTCAACGGTAGAAGAAGCTCTGGCAAGCGGTCAGGCAATCATTGATGAGGCTCTGGCTGAATAATGACCGGATATTAAGAAGGCGGCATCTTTTGGAACAGCAGTCTGATAAAGGCAGGGGAAACCCCTTCCCCTGCCTTTTCTGCGCTCTTTTTCAAAAGAAAATCCGGAAAAGTGGGGTGATCCAGTGAAGAAATTATTAAGAGGCGACAGAGTAGGCTACCTGTATATTCTTCCGGCACTGCTGTTTATGGCAGCATTGATTTTCTACCCGATTGTGTACAGCTTTATTCTCAGCATGCAGAAGGTTGAAGTAACGACACTGATGCAGGCAGAAAAAGAATGGGTATGGTTCCGAAATTATAAGAAAATTTTCGCTTCTGCGGATTTATGGAACGCGCTTCGGGTAACGCTGATATTTACAGCAGCCTGTATTTTCTTTCAGTTTACGATTGGTTTTCTTCTGGCGCTTTTATTTAAAAGAACGACTCGCATATTTAAATTTATGAAAGCAGTGATGCTGGTTCCGTATATTATTCCGGCAACTGCAAGTGCTATTTTGTTTAAATTTTTCTTTGCCACAGATGGCGGCATTATTAATGAACTGTTGTTATTCCTGGGGGTAATCCAGGAGAGGATCAGCTGGCTGATCCGGCCGGATACAGCGTTGGTTTCCGTTATCACTGCGAATATCTGGAGCGGAATTCCCTTTAATATGATTTTGCTGTCCACAGGACTTGCGAATATCCCGGAAGATTTTTATGAAAGTGCAGAAATTGACGGTGCAAATTTCCTTCAGAAATTTATCTATATCACCGTTCCGTCCCTGATGAGCTCGATCAAAGCCGTTCTGGTTCTCGGGGTCGTCTATACATTCCGCTGTTTCGAACAGACCTATGTTATGACATCGGGAGGTCCGGTAGGCGGTACAACTCTGATGACCATTTATTCTTACAAAAAGTCCTTTGTGGAATTTAAGTTCTCAGAGGGAGCGGCAATTACCAATGTTCTGTTTATTGTTCTGTTTCTCGTCGGACTGTTCTACATCAGGATGATCGGAAAAGATGAGGAGATGTAGCCTATGAAAAGACAGAGAAGTTTGAGAAGTTTAAAAAGAAGAAAACAGATTACAGGGGTCGTGTCAACGGTTCTGTCGGTATTTTGTTTTCTTGTCATGGTGTTTCCGATCTACTGGATGGCAGTTACCTCTCTGAAAGTGGAGAAAGATGTTTTTAAAAGTCCGCCGGATCTGATTCCCCTTCACGCAAATCTGGATGCTTATGTGGCACAGCTGACCTCAGGCGTATTTGACATTCCGAGATCCATGCTCAACAGCTTTCTGATTGCGGGGAGTTGTATGGTGATTTCGGCCGTGCTGGCCATTCTGGCGGCTTACGGCCTGGCAAGATTCCGGATCAGGGGAAAGAAGCTGATTGTTTTCCTGTTTCTGATTTCTCAGATGCTGCCGCAGACCTCCAGCCTGATTCCGAACTTTATTATTTTTAAAAAGATTGGTATTTATAACACCTATCTGGCGCCGATTGTGGCGAACTGTACACTGGGGATCCCCTTCTGCGTTCTGATGATGCGGACCTATTTCCTGAGTGTCCCAAAAGAAATTGATGAAGCAGCACGGATTGACGGGTGCAATTCCCTGCAGTCCTTTGTGAAAGTAATGCTTCCCATGTGTTCAGGCGGTGTGGCGGTATCCTTCGTTTTCTCGTTCCTGTTTGGATACTCTGACATGCTGTACAGTCTGACTTATGTCAATGACTCTACAAAATGGCCGATTACAACCGGTATTTATAATGCGGTAGGGCGGTACGGGGTTGCCTGGAGCCAGGCAATGGCCTTTGGATGCATGGTCGTGATCCCGGTGCTGATTATCTTTATTGTTATGCAGAAATATATCATTGAAGGCCTTTCAGCCGGCGCAGTAAAGGGCTGAATCCATATAAGGGCTTAAAGCAAAAAGAGGTAACTGTACGCTGAACAGCTACAAAAAGAGAAAGGAAGGATAGAAAAATGGTTATTGATATGTACGTTCGTCCGGGATTTTACCAGGAAATTATTGAGAGCCAGGATGAAATAGAATTCAGAAAAAAAATGATGGGCTGGGATCTGATGTCGCCGTTTCCGATGGAGCTTACCAGAAAGCAGATGAAGTTTGCCGGAATCGATAAGCTGGTTCTTCATCCATTGGATCTGACAACAAAATACGGCGGCTGGGTTGTAACCAATGAGCAGATCCGTAAAATGATGGACCTGGCACCGGATTTGTTTTACGGTTTTGCCAGCGTGGATCCTTACCGGGAGGATGCGCTGGATGTTCTGGAGCATGCCTTCGGGGAACTGAAGCTGATGGGGCTGATGCTGGATCCCGGGAAGCAGCAGTTTTACCCGTCAGATCCCATGATGGATCCCATTTACCAGAAGTGTATCGAATACAGGAAGCCGATTATGTTTAATGCGGGTATGTCCTGGGAACCGAATACCCTGATGAAATATTCCAGACCAATGAATTTTGAAGAAGTGGCAGTGAAGTATCCGGAGCTGAAGATGTGTCTGGGACATTTCGGATGGCCCTTTACCATGGAAACGGCTGCACTGGTATTAAAATATCCGAATCTTTATGCGGATACATCCATGCTGTACATGGATTCCCCGGAGCAGTTCATGCAGGATACCCTGAAAAAACAGCTGGGTGAGTACTGGATTGAGCATAATATTCATGACAAAGTAATGTTCGGTTCCGGAAATCCCAGATTCCGTTCAGCAAGAATCAAGAGAGGACTGGAGTCTATTCCGTGGCGTCCGGATGTCAGAGAAAAGATTCTGGGCGGAAATGCTGTGAAATTCTTAGGACTGGAGGATTAGAACAATGGTTAAGATGATTGAAAAATACTACATGGCAGATAAAGAGTTTCAGTTGATTCCCATTACACAGGATGTGCGGGATTTTGTCGCAGAGAGCGGAATTCAGAACGGCGTGGTATTTGTGATTACTTCTCACACAACGGCAGGAATCACCGTCAATGAAAATCTGGACTGCCTGATGGTGGACATTGAAGAAACAATGGAGCGCCTGATTCCCACTGTTTATCCTTATGCACATGCACATTTTCTGCCGAGCTATGGTGCAACCGGCGGGAACGCACCGGGGCATCTGAAGTCCATGCTTTGCGGAAACCACTGTGTCTTCCCGATTAAGGAGGGGAAAGTGCAGTGCGGATTTGCACAGGAAATCTATTTCGCTGAATTTGACGGGCCCCAGAAACGCCGGGTATATATCCAGGTGCAGGGCGAATAAAAACGGCAACACACTTATTATTCTTTATTCTTCTTATTTTGTAACTGCTCAGAGCCGGGCTCTGAGCAGTTATTTTTCGTGGTGCGCCTAGCGGCGCACGTTTCTAACGGGTTAAAGTCCCGAATCCGCCCGGTAGTGGGAAGGATATAGCCGAAGGCAAGGGTGTCGGGGGCGACCTCGAATCTGAAGGAAGCTGGATGTGAGGAACAGACTAACTCACGGGCAACTCTCTGGTCTGACGAACAGAAATCTCATATGAGATTATGCATGAGGGTAAGGCTGCACGACAAACGAAAGCCCAATAACTACACGGAATCATGTATGATAAATGAGACAGATGGATGGAGAGGAAGAAACGTGTGGTACTAGGGAGTCTGTGCGGTACGCCTTGAAAGAGGTAACCACTATCTAAGGTAGTGCTGAACGCACAGAAGTCAGCACTTAACGAACTGACATTGGTTCTGAATGGTTACCCGTTTTTGCAATAAGTTTTCTGGAAGTTGTTCTGAAAAAAAATCCGCATATCCACGGAAAAGAAGCTTTCCGTGGACTGCGGGAAAAAAGAAAATGTCTGTTTTATGCGTCAAAACGTTTCTCGAAATTTCCGATGACCTCCATGCGGTCATTGAAGGTAATGAAGGCGCCGGGATCCATTTTACGGACAATCTGCTTTAACTGGCGGCTTTCATATTTGGAAATCACAGTCATGATCACCAGAAGGGGCTGTTTTCGGTAGCCGCCGTAGCCGGTCCAGGTGGTACAGCTGCGGTTCAGTCTGGCAATGATCTGATCACCTATCTCGTGGTTGTTGGTCATAATCATGGCGCAGGTCATGATGTTCTGGTAATGGACTTTATCCATTATCATACTGGCGACAAAACAGAAAATAATAGAATAAACGGCCGTTTCCAGACTGTCATTCAGGGCACTGAAGGAGTAGATTACAGCGTTTACCAGAAGAGTCAGCTTTCCTACGCTGAAATCCGGGAAATTTTTGGCGCAGTAGATTCCGAGGATATCTGTTCCACCGCCGGAGCTGCCGTATTTCAGAGTAATTCCAACGCCAAAGCCGGAGATCGCGCCTCCAATCAGACAGGAGGTCAGCGTATCGGAGATTAACGGGGTCTCAGGAGCAGGAATCACGGACATGAAGAATGACTGCAGGCAGACCGTAACCAGTGTTTTGAGGAAAAAGGTACGGCTGACGGTTTTCCAGGCAAGAAAAAACAGCGGAATATTCAGTGTCCAGAGGAAAATACCGGTAAAATCAATATTGGGTGGAAGTGTAATATGAAACAGCTCTTTGAGCAGAATCTGGATGATCTGCGCAACGCCGGTAAATCCGCCGCTGTAGAGGTTCAAGGGGACAAGAATGACGCGGTAGGCAGCTGCGTAGAGAAATACGCCGAAAATCGCACCTGCCATTTTCCATGCTTTTGAGGGTGCTTTTTTTGCCATAGAATACCTCCTGGTGGTACGCCTTTGTACCGTAAGATTCAGGAACTTCCTCGCAGGGTATAACGCTGGAAAACGAAATTAACACGGCGCAGGTGTACCTGTTTAATTAAGAAATATCTAATGACATTATATAACATCATAATATGAAAGTCAACAAAAAGTCCCGGAAAACCGGGACTTTTGGGATAATTCAAGGGGCTGCTGCAGGCGGGCATTTTGAGACGCTGAAGGCCGGACAGCTACGACTTGCGGATGACTTCATTTACCGTATAGACGGTCACAAAAGCGTTGGGGTCCAGCTCATAGAGATGATTGAGTAGCTGGGAGTATTCGCTTCGGTTCAGGATGGTGATAATCTCCAGCTTTTTCCTGCGGTCAAAGCCACCTACTGCTTCATACAGAGTAGCTCCGCAGTTTAAAGAATGCAGAAGATAGTCCATAATCTGTTCGTAGTTGTCCGAGATGATGCATACCCGTTTTTTGACATTGAAGCCCAGAATGAAATGATCCAGGACAATACCGGCCAGATAGGTACCGAGTACACTCAAAAAGACGGTTTTGGCATCGTAGACTGCAGCGGAAGAAAGAGCCACCAGAATACCGGGGAGTGCCATGGACACACCGAGCTCCATATGAAAATACTTGTTCAGAAATTTGGCGATGATGTCCAGGCCCCCGGAGGAAGCATTGCGGTTAAACAGAATTGCCAGACCGACGCTGACTACAAAAATGTATCCCAGCATATCCAGGAAGGGATCTCCGGTAAGGGATGGATTCTCCGGAAACAGGTTTTCAAAAATACTCAGAAGGACAGGGAGGAGGAGGGAGGTATAAACGGTTTTTCCTCCAAAGTCTCCGCCGATGGTGATAAATCCGAAGATCAGCAGAAATACATTCAGGACAAAAGTAATGGCGGAGATCGGAAAGGGAAGAAGGCGTGATAAAACGACGGCGAGACCGGAAATACTCCCGACTGCAAGATGGCTTGGAATCAGAAAAAAGAAGACAGCAGAGGCAACCACCAGAGAAGCAAGGGTGATGATCAGATATTCCTTGACAAAGGCTTTGGGTTTCATGGAAGAGCTCCTTTCATTTTGACCATGCAATGGTATCTGGCATTCATTATAGACTCTGTGGCTGGAAAAGAAAACAGAAAAAGTTTTTTTGGATGTTTTTCCGTAAAATACTGCTATTCGCGGAATTTTTTGGTAAAATGAAATCAGAACAACGAGAAAAACCGAAAAAATCCCGGACAGCAATCTGAGGATTGGAGAAGCGCTGCCAAAGGGCGGCGATCAACAGAAAGGAATCGATGAAATGGAAGAACTGAGCCTGCTTTATCCCTCCGGAAACAAACCGGATTATCATGTGCTTCCGGAGGATACTGCCCATGATCTGTCGGTGGATGTGATCTGCAGTCATTTAACCAAGCTGGAACCGGAACAAAAAATGATTCAGCGGATTATGACGCATCTTACCGTGAATCCGAAGGCGATCCGGTACCGCTGCGATGTGTTTGAAGATATTCTGCGTTTTCCATCCCTGCGGGAGCGGATGCAGAAGCTTCTGGACCGGGTGGATTTTCTGAAAACCTATGGAAGCTTCGGGAAGGATACGGATGCAGCCGGTGTCTGGGAGCTGGTTCACAGGCTGGATGAGATGGATGAATATATCCAGTGTGTACAGGCCATGTATGTCTGCCTGAATGAAAATGCCATTCAGTCGGAGGGCTTGCTGAATCTGAAGGAATATGTGCGGAAGCTCTATGAAGATCACGGGTTTGAGGCATTGAAGAAAGATATTGATGAACTGAAGGTCGATACCTCTAAAATTAAGAGCGTGACTCTGGGTGTGAACTTGAATGACCGCTTCGAACCGGTGGAAGTGGGAATCGTGTCCATAAACGGCAAAGCCTTTACAAAGTCCGGGATCATTTCGAATTTCTGCGATTTTCTGAACCGGGGAGATGAGATTCAGAAAGGAAACGAATGGAGAGAGCAGTATACCTTCCGGGTTGGAGGCAGTGAAGGAGAGGCGTTAGCCGGGCTTGACCGCATGGCAATGTTTGTGGCTTCCAGGGGATTCAGTGCACTTCCGGGAATGGCAAATGTATCGGATGATAACCGCAGCGGGGATGTGATGCGCTCCCTGGACCGGGCGGTGAGCGCCATGCTGACCCGGACTGTGAAAAAACTGAAATCCGTTCTTTCCAGGCATGTGTCCGTGAGCACCTACGTGATTGCCGGGCTGATTCCGGAGTTTCTGTATTATATCCGCTGGGCGGAATATGTGGAAAAGCTGCAAAGCGCGGGATTTTCCATGTGCAAGCCCCAGGTTCTGGAGCCGGAAAAGAGGGAAATGCGTGCAGAGGGACTTTATAATCTGAAGCTTGCGGATGCCCTTCTGGAAAAGAAGGAGGGAGCCGGGGCGATTGTGCCCAATGATCTGGATTTCGATGCGGAGCACCGGATTTATCTTCTGACCGGGGCGAACCGGGGAGGAAAAACAACGATTACCCAGGCGGTTGGTATTGCCTTTCTGCTGGCCCAGGGTGGCATTTATGTGCCAGCAGAAGCCTTTGCCTTCAGTCCTGCGGACAACCTGTTTACGCATTATCCTGCGGATGAAAATCAGACGATGGATCTGGGACGTCTGGGTGAGGAATCCAAACGTTTCCGGGATATTTTTCAGGAGGCTACCTCACAGAGCCTGCTGCTTTTGAATGAGTCCTTTTCCACCACTTCCTTTGAGGAAGGGTTTTACATTGCCAGGGATGTGGTGCGGATTCTGCGAAGGCTGGGTGTGCGGACCATTTACAATACCCATATGCATAAGCTGGCGATGGAACTGGAGGAGCTGAACCGGGAAGGGGAAGAAGCGGGAGAAAGCTCCGGTTGTGACAGCAAAATTGCCAGTCTGGTGGCTGAGACGGAGGACGGAAAGCGTTCTTATAGAATTCGGGTCGCACCGCCGGAAGGGATATCTTATGCAAGAGATATCGCGGAAAAATATGGGGTAACCTATGAGATGCTGGAGCAGATGAAGAAGGGGCTTTGAAATGTCAAAAGCCGGAAACGGGTGCGGTGCACCCGTTTCCGGAATAAAGACGGCTATGCTTTAATAGGCTGTTTTCCACATGTATCTGCGGGTCTGATAATCTTTCCCTATAACTTCGGACAAAGCCCTCATGTATACATTATTCAAAATAGGAGAAAACAAAATATGATTAAAATATTCACTGACGCTGTCCCGGATCCGGTTGATTCCAAGCTCTTTGGCATCCAGCAGATAAATATTTTCTCCGCCATAGGTTTTTAGAAAACGGACTGCCCGTTCATCGGCAGGGCGAACTCTTCCTTCTGATACCAGGAGAAAGACCGAGGTGCGTTTATCCAGAACTTCGAAAGGGCCATGGAAAAATTCACAGCAGTTTACCGTCGGAGAATTCAGCTGGAGCATTTCTTCCAGATTACAAATTGAAAAAATGTAGGCAGATCCCCAGGCCGGCCCGCTTCCCATTACATAGATGGTTTTTTCGTCCTTATTTTTTTCTGCCCATTTCCGGGCAAGGGGAGTGGTGTAGGAAACTGCTTTCCGGTAGATATCATCAATGATCTCAAACCCGTCCATGGCATCGTCATATCCGGCATATCCTTCGGTCTGCTCGACGAGGTTTATCGCCAGGAGCAGGCCAATGCTGGAATTGACCCGCTCTGTCCGGCTTTCGTCCAGGGCAATGCTTTCATAAAGGATCCTGTGGTCACAGATCTCTGTCAGGGCTGATTCCTGGACATACAGGCCGATGGTTGCAGCGCCAAGGCCTTTTGCAATCTGAGCGGCGCGGCAGGTCTCTGGGGTCCCACGCATAGAGCAGATTACAGCCAATGTGTTTTTCCCTGCGAAGGCAGGGGGCGCATAAACAAATTCATTGCTGGTAAAAGACTGAGAACGAAGAGTCCGGGACTCTCTGTCCATGAAATACTGCGCTGGATAAAATCCACCGTTGGACCCGCCTGCGGCGATCCAAACAACATTTTGGATGCCTCCGTCAGCCTCCTTTTCTTTCAGAATTTTCTGAATGATTTCTCTGGTCTCATGTCGTATATCCATAACATTTCCTCCTTTTATATATAGATGTTGGGGTCAAAAGATGCCATACGGATTGTTCCGTGCTTCGCACTCCCACAATCCTGCCCAATATTCGGATATCGTGGGACATTCGTCCCACTTTTATCCTCATATATAGAATAAGCCAAAGGACAAATGGACATAAAAGTCCATGCAGGCACGGATTTTCATGTCCATTTTTCCCTTGGCTCATAGAATACCGTAACAGATAGAACTCAAAACAATACGATGTGATATAAAGATGTCATGTGATTATAATACAATTATATGACATAACTATAATACAACAAATCAGGGGCGGTGTAAAGGAGAAAATAAAAAGAATTGACTGTTTTCTGAATTTTGGTACGGGTTTTCGACAGTTATGGCCCTATAAAACTTCATACAAAATCTCTGGAAGCCGCTTAAATAGCGGTTTTTTTTAATGTCTGAACCTGTCAAGTTTTTAAAAAAATTTTGTTGTATAGGTTGTACGGAGCTGTATTTTATGGTATAATAAGGTATGAAGCTCAATTATGACAAAAAATCAAAAGATCCCACTTACTTTATCCAAAAGGGCTATCGTAATGGAAAGAAAACCACAACGAAAAATATTGCCCGAATCGGAAAGCATTCTGAGTTGCTCAAGATCACGGATGATCCCCTTGCTTATGCCAGGGAACAGGTTGCCAGGTACAATGAGGAAGAAAAGAAAAACAACAAGGTCTCCATGGAGGTGACAATCGATTTTAATGAAAAAATTAAGATCAGCAATGACCTTGTATCTTCCAGTACAAACAGGAACATCGGATACTTCTTCCTTCAGCAGCTTTACCATCAGATGGATATCAGCTCTTTCTTCAAAAACGTGACCGCAGATTCCCGGATTACCTTTGATCCGAATCTTGTGAACCGGTTCCTTACATTTTCCAGGATACTGGAACCGGATTCAAAGTTGGGCACTTTTGAGCATCTGAACTATTATTATGAAGAACCAAAGTTTGACTATGTCCACATTTTAAGGACGATGGATATCATGCAGGAACATTATGAGGACTACATCAGCCATCTTTATGAAAAAAGCTGCTATATCGTGAAACGCAATACAGCTGTCTGCTATTACGACTGCACAAACTACTACTTTGAAACAGAATCTCCGGATGAGGATTATGTAGATGAGGTAACCGGTGAGACCATCAAAGGCCTGCGCAAATATGGTATTTCAAAGCAGCACCAGCCTGCCCCCCTTGTGGAGATGGGGCTGTTTATGGATGGAGACGGTATCCCTCTTTCCATGTGCATCACTTCCGGTTCGGATAACGAGCAGACAACTGCCATCCCCCTGGAGAAGCAGCTCACAAAGATGTTTAAGGGGAAGAAATTTATCTACTGTGCAGACGCTGGACTTGGTTCACTGAACATCCGGAACTTTAATTCCATGGGGGGACGCGCATTTATTGTTACCCAATCCATCAAAAAGATGTCTGATACCTTACAGGAGGCAGTGTTTAATGATTATGATTACCGCCTTTTGTCATCGGACGAAGAGATATCAATAGAAACCATGAAAACCTTTGATAAGAATGACCCTTCCAACAAGAAACTGTATTCAGACAAGGCCTACAAGATCATCACAGCCGATAAAGCCTTCGACCTGGGATTTTATGAAGAAAAGATTTTAAAAAACGGCCAGAAACGGAAAGTGAAATCAAAAGCATTGGTAAAACAGAAGATCATCATCACGTTTTCCAGAAAAATGATGGAATATCAGAGATTCCTCAGGAACCGTCAGATCGACCGTGCCAGGAAACTGCTGAAAAGTCTTGATCCCGAAACATATAAAAAGGGGCCGCATGATGTAACACGTTTTATCAAACGGAAATCCTCTTCCAAGTCCGGAGAGCCTGTAACAGACCTGTATGAAATTGACCAGAACATCATTGACGAGGAAGAAAAGTACGATGGATATTATGCGGTAGCTACAAACCTTGATGATCCGGCAAAGGAGATCATCAGGATCAGTTCCCAGAGATATAAAATAGAGGACTGCTTCCGTGTAATGAAAACAAACTTCTCGGCCCGACCGGTTTACCATCAGAAGAGGGAACGGATCATTGCACATTTCATGATCTGTTATACAGCGCTGCTGATATATCGGCTGCTCGAAAAGAAACTGGACCAGCAAGGGACCCATTTCACCGTAGAAAATATCGTGGAGACTCTAAAAAATATGGAGGTTGCAAATATTGAGGACATGTGTTATATGTCAACCTATACCTGTTCACAGGTATGCACTGCACTAAATGCAGCCTTTGATCTTGGCCTTGACAGAAAATACTATCAGCCAAAAGAGCTTAATAAAAAACTCAAAAAAATTTTTTAAAGCAGGATTCCCATACAACATCTTTCGCAAACTAAAAAGGGCTACAAACCGCATATTCACGCTGTTTGTAGCCTTTATTTTGTTTGCTAACTGTCGAAAACGGGATAATACAACAAATCAGGGGCGGTGTAAAGGAGAAAATAAAAAGAATTGACTGTTTTCTGAATTTTGGTATTGGAAATCCGGGAAAATCACCCTTGACGAAATGAATTCGGTGTGATAGCCTAAGAAAAGAGAAACGCAATGACGAAGAGAGTAGCTTCAACGCAGACACTACAGAGAATTCCCGTATGCTGAGAGGGATGTGAAAGCCTGAAGGGAAGATGGCTTCCGAGCAGCGCACCGACCTGTGAGACCAAAGGAGACGGCGTTTTGAGACGATCCGCCGGACGCTCACAGCAGATTGCGACAGGTCCGCCTGTTACAGCGGAACAGTGTACATGCACTGGCAGAGATCCTTTTTGTGAAAAAGGGATGAAATGAAGTGGTATCACGGGATCAGGACTCGTCTTCAGGAATTGGAGAGGAGTCTTTTTTATTTCGCTTCGAATATGCAGTGCAGAACGGCAGATGAATATAGGAAAGGAATCAGAAAAATGGAAAAGAAAAAGTATTACATTACCACGGCTATTGCCTATGCGTCAGGCAAGCCGCACATTGGAAACACCTACGAAATCGTACTGGCAGACAGCATCGCACGGTTCAAGAGAGCCCAGGGCTATGATGTGTTTTTCCAGACCGGAACGGACGAGCATGGACAGAAAATTGAGCAGAAGGCCAATGATGCCGGCATTACTCCGAAGGAATTCGTGGACCGGGCAGCAGGTGAGATCAGGCGGATCTGGGATCTGATGAATACCTCCTATGACAAATTTATCCGTACAACGGATGATTATCATGAAAAACAGGTACAGAAAATTTTCAAAAAGCTGTATGATCAGGGCGATATTTATAAAGGTTACTATGAAGGTATGTACTGTACGCCCTGCGAGTCCTTCTTCACAGAATCCCAGCTCGTGGACGGAAAATGTCCGGACTGCGGACGGGAAGTACAGCCTGCAAGGGAAGAAGCCTATTTCTTCAAAATGAGCAAATATGCGGATCGCCTCATTGCCTATATCAATGAGCATCCGGAGTTTATCCAGCCGGTTTCCAGAAAGAACGAAATGATGAACAATTTCCTCCTGCCGGGTCTCCAGGATCTGTGCGTGTCCCGTACCTCCTTTAAATGGGGCATTCCGGTGGACTTTGATCCGAAGCATGTCACCTATGTATGGCTGGATGCGCTGACCAACTACATTACCGGAATCGGTTATGAATGTGACGGTGAAAGCAGTGATCTTTTCAAAGCCAACTGGCCTGCTGACCTGCATCTGATCGGAAAGGATATTATCCGCTTCCATACCATTTACTGGCCGATTTTCCTGATGGCCCTGGATTTGCCGCTGCCGAAGCAGGTATTTGGCCATCCCTGGCTGCTGCAGGGCGATGGAAAGATGAGCAAATCCAAGGGAAATGTGCTGTATGCCGATGAGCTGGTGGACTTTTTCGGCGTGGACGCAGTCCGTTATTTCGTGCTGCATGAGATGCCCTTTGAAAATGATGGTGTGATTTCCTGGGAGCTGATGGTAGAGCGCCTGAATTCTGATCTGGCCAATACCCTTGGTAATCTGGTAAACCGTACCATTTCCATGACGAATAAATATTTTGGCGGCGCAGTGGAAAACAAAGGTGTGACAGAGCCTGTGGATGAAGAACTGAAGGCGGTTGCACTGGAGACACCGAAGAAAGTGGCGGCGAAGATGGAAGATCTGCGGGTGGCCGATGCCATTACCGAAATTTTTGTACTCTTTAAACGCTGCAACAAATACATTGATGAAACCATGCCCTGGGCTCTGGCAAAGGACGAGGCAAAGCAGGACCGTCTTGCTACCGTTCTGTACAACCTGGTGGAAAGCATCAGCATTGGCGCGGCTCTTCTGGAAGCTTTTATGCCGGAAACCTCCGAAAAGATTCTGGCGCAGCTGCATGCCAGAAAGCGTTCCATCGATGAGATGGATACCTACGGACTGTATGAGTCCGGTACCAGGGTGACGGAGACACCGGAAATTCTTTTCGCGCGTCAGGATCTGAAGGAGGTTCTGGCGAAGGTGGAGGCTCTTCATCCCGCGCAGCCGGAGGAAGTGCCTGCGGAGGAAGCTCCCGCAGAGGAAGAAACGGTGATTGATATCGAACCCAAAGCGGAGATTACCTTTGAAGATTTTGAAAAAATGCAGTTCCAGGTGGGTGAAATCATTGCCTGTGAGGCAGTGAAGAAGTCCAAAAAGCTGCTCTGCTCTCAGGTTAAGATCGGAAGCCAGGTAAAACAGATCGTATCCGGTATCAAGGCCCACTATACACCGGAAGAGATGGTCGGCAAAAAGGTGATGGTTCTGGTGAATCTGAAACCGGCCAAGCTGGCAGGCGTGCTGTCAGAAGGCATGCTGCTGTGCGCAGAGGACGCGGAGGGTAATCTGGCTCTGATGACGCCGGAGAAAGAGATGCCCGCAGGAGCGGAGATCTGCTGATCGAATCCGGCAGAAAAGAAAGCAGCTGCAGTGAAACCCTGCGGGGAAAAAGAAGACTGCAGCAGGACAGTGTAATCGGAGAGAAATCTATGATATTTGACAGCCATGCCCATTATGATGATGAGGCATTTGAGGAAGACAGAGATGCTCTGCTGGCCGGAATGCCGGCAGCAGGGGTTTCTCCCATTGTAAATGTGGGAGCGAGCCTGCGGGGCGTGAAAGCCACTGCAGCGCTTACAGAGAAGTACCCATTTGTATACGGAGCCGTTGGAATCCATCCGGATGATGTGGGGGATCTTGACGAAGAAAAGCTGGAATGGCTGAAAAGTCTGTGCAGCCGGGAAAAGATTGTGGCAGTGGGAGAAATCGGCCTGGATTATTACTGGGATAAGGAGTCCCATGAAATTCAGAAAAAATGGTTTGCACGCCAGCTTTGGATGGCCAGAGAAACCGGGCTTCCGGTGGTGATTCACAGCCGGGAGGCAGCACAGGATACCTTTGATATGATGAAGGCAGAACACGCGGGCAACACCGGAGGAGTGATCCACTGCTATTCCGGTTCGAAGGAAATGGCGAGAGATTACCTGAATATGGGGTATTATCTCGGTGTCGGTGGCGTTGTGACCTTCAAAAACGCCAGAGTCCTGAAGGAAGTAGTGGAGTATGCGCCCCTGGACCGGATTCTGGTGGAGACAGACTGTCCCTATCTGGCTCCGGTGCCCTTCAGGGGAAAACGCAACGATTCCCGGAATATCGCCTATGTATTGGATGCCATTGCAGAGCTGAAGCAGATTTCCAGGGAAGAAGCCGAGCAGGCCACCTGGGAAAATGCCATGCGGATGTATCGGATTCCGAAAAAAGATGGAGACAGCCCCTGGGATCCGGTTCGGTGATCCGGGGATACAGTCGGAAATATCTGTGTCGGATCTGACGGAAACCGGAAATTTTGGACACGATAAAGGATATTACATGGAGAAATTATCGAACCCACAGAAAACCATTGAGGTTTTAAAAAAATATCAGTTTAATTTTCAGAAGAAATTCGGTCAGAATTTCCTGATTGATGCCCATGTGCTGGATAAAATCATTGCGGCGGCAGAGATCACAAAGGACGATTTTGTGCTGGAAATCGGGCCGGGAATCGGAACCATGACCCAGTATCTGGCGGAAGCTGCCAGGGAGGTTGTGGCTGTTGAGATTGATAAAAATCTGATTCCCATTTTGGCGGATACCCTGAGCGCTTATGACAATGTCCAGGTGATCAACGAAGACGTGCTGAAGCTGAATCTGGCGGAGCTGGCACAGGAGCGAAACGGCGGGCGTCCCATCAAAGTGGTGGCAAATCTGCCCTATTATATCACAACGCCTATCATTATGGGACTTTTTGAGGGCGGCGTTCCCATTGAGAGCATTACAGTCATGGTGCAGAAGGAAGTGGCCATGCGGATGCAGGCAGGTCCGGGAAGCAAGGATTATGGGGCTCTGTCTCTGGCCGTCCAGTATTACGCGAAACCGTACCTGGCAGCCAATGTGCCCCAGAACTGTTTCATGCCCAGGCCCAATGTGGGAAGTGCGGTGATCCGCCTGACCCGTTATGAAAAGCCGCCGGTGGAGGTAAAGGATGAAAAGCTGATGTTTGCCCTGATTCGGGCCTCCTTCAATCAGCGCAGGAAGACCCTCCAGAATGGCCTGAATAATTCCAGCGAGCTGTCCTTTACCAAAGAGCAGGTGGCAGAAGCCCTTGAAAAGCTCGGGGTATCGCCCAGTGTCCGGGGGGAGGCGCTGACGCTGGAGCAATTTGCGAAGCTGGCAGATCTGCTGGCAGAGTGAAAAGGAAGGAACATTTCTGAATCCCCGCACATCCTTGCGGAGCGTATATCAGATATGAACAAATCAAACCAAACTGGTACCTGGATGATGGACTTCAACGTGACAGTTGAGTACCATCCTTCGGGTACTTTTTTTAGAAACCGTTTATCCGAGGCAGGAAAGGGAAATGTATTCCGATGATTTCCCCCATAGATGTTCAGCTGGACTGTGATGAGCAGACCATGGTTCAGCCGGATGTACTGGTACTCTGTGACCGCAGCAGACTTCTGAACCGCTGTGTTTACGGGGCACCTGACTTTGCGGTGGAGATTCTTTCAAAATCCACACGAAAAAAAGATCTGACGAAAAAGCTGGAGAAGTACAGCAGTGCCGGTGTGAGGGAGTACTGGATTGTCGATCCGGATAAGGAAAAGGTGGTGGTTTACGATCTGGAGCATGAGGAGCTTCCGATTGTTTATGGTTTTGACGCAGAGGTTCCCGTGAGAATTTTCGATGGCGCCTGCAAGGTGGATTTTGCAGAGATACGGGAGTATATCGGGTTTGTGTATGAAAATCATTCTGATAAAACGGGAAAAGATCATGTAAATCATCCTGAATAATATCCTGAGTATTATCCTGAATATTATCCGAAAAAAGCTGGAATGCCAAGAGGGGGTTCTGATTGCCCGAAAACAACTTCCGGATTGGTATCTGTTTTTTCGTAATACAACTTTGACAACCTGCACAAAAATGAAAATCGTGGTAAAAAAATCATTGAAAATAATAATACGTTATGATACAATTCAATACATCAACAAACAATCAAAGAACCACTTGAGGAGGATTGGAAATGTTTAACTTTAATGAAGAAGCAGTCAGAAAAGAGCATGAAAATGGTGTCAGCATCATTGCAAAGACCCAGGAGGTTGTAGACCAGATCTGTAAGGATGGTTACAAAAATATTTTTTACATCGGCATCGGCGGAACGATTCTCTACGCAGGACAGATGGCACACATTGTAAAAGATGCAGGATCTACCATTCCTCTGATTCTGGAAAATGCCGCAGACTTTAACTGGGTTGGCAATCCTCATTTCGGAAAAGATTCCATTGTGGCTATCGCATCTATTTCCGGAGATACAAAGGAAGTCGTGGCAGCTGTGGACAAGGCTCATGAGCTGGGGGCGAAGGTGATCGGCTATGTGGAAAAAGAAGGCAGCCCGCTGTATGAGAAATGCGACTATGTGATCAGCACCGTAGGCGGTGAATATTATTTCTGGTATACTGTGACCCTTCGTTTTATGGCAAATGCGGGTCAGTTCCCCAAGTACGATCAGTTTATGGCTGAGATCGTCAATATGCCTGAAAATGTGGTGGAGATTTATAAGAAATCCGACGCGAAGGCAAAAGAGTTCGCTGATAAATACTGTGATTCACCGCTGACCTATCTGGTAGGAAGCGGCAATCTGGAGGACTGGGCAACCTGCTATGGGATGTGCATCATGGAGGAAATGCAGTGGATGCGTACCAGACCGATTTCGGCAGCGAACTTCTTCCACGGAACACTGGAAGTGATTGAACGTGATATTCCGGTTATTCTGATCAAGGGTGAGGATAAAACCAGGCCGGAAATGGATCGTGTAGAAAAATTTGTGAATACCATCAGCGCAAATGTTACGGTATTTGATACCAAAGATTACGAACTGAAAGGAATCAGCGATGAGTTCCGCGGCCTGCTGGCACCCATTGTGATGCGCAGCGCATTCCAGAGGGTTTCCACACATCTGGAGCATAACCGCCGCCATCCGCTGGCAATCCGCAGATACTACAGAAGACTGGATTATTAATTAAAAAATGCCATACGGATTGTTCCAGGCGGCAGAATGCGATCCGCGGGAGATCCGTATGGGATATCGGAATCCGGAACGCCTCCTCCCAAAAAGAAGGGGCGTTTTCCCATTTTGAAAATTCCTCACTGTTCAGAGCCAGCCTCCAGAATGCTTCGCATTTTGGAGGTGTGGTGTATCCGCCAAATAAAATTCCATGAATTGGGTTGCACCAGTTGAATGAAATATGCTATAATTGTCTTAAAAGTGTATATGATTTGACCTAATACATGTTATAATGAATTGCAATCGGGGGATTTCTATACAGGCAAGGAGGAATTTATGGGAAAACTAAATAAGGATTCCAGTGTAGCACTATATCAGCAGCTGGTAAATGAAATTAAGGAACAGATACAGTCCGGTGAGCTGAAAGCCGGGGACAGACTGATGACAGAGGTGGAGCTGAGCCGGGAATATGATATCAGCCGGATTACCGTACGAAAAGCCATCGAAATCCTGGTGGACGAAGAAATTCTGATTAAGAAGCAGGGAATCGGAACCTTTGTGGCAGAGAAAAAGCTGACGAGAGACGCAGGAATCTTTATGGGATTTACCAGAAGCTGTATTCTGGATGGGAAGACCCCCGGTACCCGGCTGCTGTCAGCGGATCTGACACCGGTCAATGCCTCCGACAGGAAGAATCTGGGATTGGGAGAGGAAGAAAAAGTGATTCGGATCCGGCGTCTGCGTTTTTGCGATGGTGTGCCGGTGGTTCTGGAGGAAAATCATTTTTCGCAGAAATATGCGTTCCTTCTGGGAGAAGATCTGGAGGGATCTCTCTATGAAATTCTGGAGAAGCACGGGATCTATGCCTCGGCAGGGAGGAGAAAGCTCAGCATTTGTTATGCCAACAGGGAAGAAAGTGAGCTTCTGCAGGTCTCGGAGAATGATGCCCTTCTGATGATGAAAGATACCTGTACCACTTCCTCGGGAGAAGCGGTGCATACCTGTAAAAGTATTATCAATCCTCAGCTTTATGAGCTTGTGATTATCAGTCATTCTGACTGTATCGGATGGGAGAAAGTATGATTACAATGAAAAAATCACAGGTTTCTGTGATGAATATTCAGTACCGCTATTATCCGCTGGAGAAATTTCTGGATGATGCGGTGAAAAATGAAGTGCAGAATGTGGAACTCTGGGGAGCTGCTCCCTTTTTTCATATAGAAGATATGACATATCAGGAGGTAAAGAGGGTACGTCATGCCATAGAATCCCGGGGGCTGAAACTGGTATGTCTGACTCCGGAACAATGTGTGTACCCGGTGAATCTGGCAGCACCGACGGAGACGGCCAGACGCCGGAGCCTGAAATTTTTTGAAGATAATCTCCGGGCGGCTGAAGAACTGGGAACGGATAAAATGCTGGTTACTACCGGCTTTGGATATTTTGATGAAAGTGATCGGGAAGAAGCCTGGAAATGGGCAAGAGAGGGACTGTATGACCTGGCAGAGCTGGCACAGGTGCACGGAGTGATGCTGGCGCTGGAGGTTCTGCGCCGGGATGAGAGCAATCTGGTCTATAATCTCCCGACGCTGAAGCAGATGCTGGAAGAGCTGAATCATGAAAGGATCGGCGGAATGATTGATACGATTCCCATGGCTCTTGCAGGAGAACGGCCGGCAGATTACCTGCAGGCTCTGGGGAAACGCCTGGTTCATGTCCATTTTATTGACGGAGCGCCGAGAGGGCATCTGGCCTGGGGAGACGGTGTACTGGATATGAAGGGATATCTGGAGGAATTTTCTGCTTATTCCTATGAAAATTACCTTTCACTGGAAATCACAGATGGACGGTATTATATGGATCCTTCCGCTTCGGTAAAACAGAGTGTGGATGCCCTGTATCAGGTACTTCAGTAACCGGAAAAGAAGTGTATCGCTGGAAAAAGGGAGATGGGTTGTTGATGGAATAAGATGTTCCAATACAACTCATCTTCCTTTTTAATACCTGTATTAAAGAAACTGGAAAAGCGGATTCTTTGTGCGTGAAAACGGAAAAAAAGAGAAATAAAATGTGAAAAATATGTGAAAAATAGACAAAAAACAATTTCAAAATATGGCATATAGACAAAATGGTGAGAAATCCCATTTTTATTATTGCTTTTTTGGATAAGACGTTATATAATGATTGCATCAGAGAAAAGACAAACACAGAGAAAAGACAAACACAGAGAAAGGAGACATTTCTCATGATAAAGGTTCTGGGAATTGGCGATAACGTTGTAGACAAGTATATGCATATTAAGACCATGTATCCGGGCGGAAATGCGTTAAATATTGCAGTACTGGCAAAGCTGTTCGGAGTGGAGGCCGGATACTTCGGAGTATTTGGAGATGATGAGGCTGCCAAGCATGTCTACCGGACGATTACCGATCTGGGGCTGGATGTTTCACACTGCCGGTTCTATCATGGAGAGAATGGCTATGCCAAGGTACGGCTGGATGATGGAGATCGGGTATTTATCGGTTCGAATCAGGGAGGGATTTCCAAGGACCATCCGCTGAACGAGCTGACAGATATGGATCTGGAGTACATTGCCGGTTATGATGTTTGCCATACCAGCATTTTCAGCTATGTGGAAGAGTCCCTTCCGGCGCTGCGTCAGGCATCTCCTTTTGTATCCTTTGATTTTTCCAATCGTTATGATGAGGAATACCTCAAAAAATGCTGTCCTTACATTGATATGGCGGCGATTTCCTGCGGTGATATGCCGAAGGAGGAGATCGTGGCCCAGATGGAACGGATCGTTTCCTACGGCTGCAGGCATATTGTGATGGCGACCAGAGGTTCCAAGGGCGCATTCCTGATGGTGGACGGAAAGTTCTATGAGCAGTCACCGTGTCTGGTGGAGGCAGTTGACACCATGGCGGCAGGCGATTCCTTTATTACCAGTTTCCTGATCAATTATGTGGATGGGATGAAGGATGCGGTTGATTTCCCGGAAAAAGCGGGACAGCGTGGGATTACTACCCGGGAAGAGTATCAGGATACACTGATTCGTACCAGCCTGTATCGTGCAGCGGTATTTGCAGCAGGCAACTGTCAGAGGGATGGTTCCTTCGGATTCGGGAAAACATTTGAAGAAGACTAAAGAAGAACAGGTACAAAACAGAAGTGATGATATTAAAAGCGTGGCTTTTGATATAGAAAAATAGGAACAAGGAGGACACAAAATGAAGAAGAGAGTATTAAGTGTGTTACTTGCAACCGCTATGGTAGCATCCATGGCAGCAGGAGCAGCCTGCATGACCGCATCCGCAGATGAGAAGAAGACCATCAAGTTCTTCCACAGATTCCCGGATGAACCGTTTAACGGTTTTATCGAGTCCAAGATTGCAGAGTATGAGGAAGCTCATCCGGACATCGATATCGTTGTAGAAAGCGCTCAGAACGCTCCCTACAAAGAGAAAATCAAAGTCGTTGTAGGCGGCGATGACTGCCCGGATATTTTCTTCAGCTGGTGCGGTGAGTTTACGGAGAGATTTATCCGTGAAGACCTGATTCTGGACCTGGCTCCGTATCTGGAGGCTGACCCTGAGTGGAAAGATTCCCTGATGGAATCTCAGTTAGTAAATTACACACTGGACAACGGTATGGTTTACGGTATTCCGTTCCGTCTGGATGCAAAACTGTTCTTCTACAATATTGACCAGTTTGCAGAAGCAGGCGTGGAAGTACCGACTACCTGGGATGAGTTCATTGCAGTATGCGATAAACTGAAAGAAGCAGGCTTTACTCCCATCGCTTATGGTAATCAGGATCTTTGGCCGTCCGCACACTACATTGGTACTCTGAATCAGATGACCGTTTCTGACGAAGTCAGAGCTGTAGACTATACACCGATCACCGGTGCCTTTACCGATCCGGGATATCAGACCGCTCTGGAATATTATGAGAAGCTGATCCCGTATTTTAACGACAATGCAAACGGTATTACTGCTGATATGGCACGTTCTAATTTCTGCATGGGTAATGGTGCTATGTATTACGCAGAAGTTATCGAAATCCCGTACATCAATGATCCGACTACCGGTCTGAATCCGGATCTGAACTTTGGTATGTTCAAATTCCCGGAAGTAGAAGGCCCGGGCAACCCGAATATTCTGACCGGTGTTCCGGAAGGCTTTGTTGTTTCTTCCAAGACCGAATATCCGGACGAGTGTGTTGAGTTCCTGAAATGGTTCCTTGGCAAAGAAGTTGGTACTGAGCAGGCTCAGACCATTGGCTGGTTCAATGCTTCCAAGGGAACAACCGAAGGCGTAACCGATCAGTCTCTGCTGGATGCTTACAATGTAATTACCAGCGCAGAAAAGATGGGTCCGTGGTTTGACAACGCACTGTATTCAACCGTATGTGATGAATACCTGACAGCAGTTTCTGACCTGACCAATGGTGATGTGACTCCGGCAGATGCTATGGCAAAGATTCAGGCAAAGGCTCTGGAAGCACAGACTCTGGCAGCTCAGCCGGCAGAAGAATAATCCTTTCGGTATGAGAGCTCGTTAAAGGATGCGGCAGGCACCCCGCCGCAGGGTGAGGTGCCTGCTTTTCTTTTAGAGAAGGAACGGCATTGGCTCCCAAAATTAAGAAAGCTGGTGGATATCGCATGAGAACGAAAAAATCGACTCCCTATCTGTATATGATTCCCGGCTGTGCAATGGTTCTGCTCTTTGTATATATCCCGGTTATCGCGAACTGTGTGTACAGTTTTTTCAGACTGTCTTCCTACTCTTCCGGTATGAAATTCGTAGGATTGGACAACTATGTAAGATTTTTCCGAAATGAGACCTTCGGGATCATGATTAAAAATAATGTGCTGTACTGTGTGATCTCCCTGATTGTGCAGGTGGGCTTTGGTACAGTTGTTGCTCTGCTTCTTGAAAGCAAACTCGCGGGAAGATTCCGCGACCTGTATCGCAATATTTACTATATTCCGGCTTTGATTTCTTTGACAGCCGTAGGTTTGATGTTTACCTTCGTTTATGAACCGAACCTGGGTCTTATGAATTCTGCCATGAAAGCACTCGGACTTTCTGACTGGACACAGTCCTGGCTGGGTGATTCTAAAATCGCAATCTTCTGTATCATTGCAATGAGCCAATGGCAGTTTACCGGATACATTACCCTTCTGATGGTTGTTGCTTTCCAGAATGTTCCAAATGATTACATTGAGGCAGCGACGGTTGACGGCGCAGGTCCGATTCGGAGGGCCATCAGCGTAATTCTGCCCCTGGCAAAGGAACAGCTCCTGGTTTGTTCAATCATTACGATTATCGGCGCATTTAAGCTGTTTACGGAAGTTTATTCGACGACAGCCGGCGGTCCCGGAAACAGTACCCAGGTATTGGGTCTGTATCTGTACCAGAATGCATTCCTGCATGATGATCTGGGAATGGCTGCGGTTACCGGTGTATTTATCTTTGTGATTACGATGGTATTGTCGATTATCCAGCTGAAAGTTACAAAATCCGGAGAAGTATAAGGAGGCAGAAATGAAAAAACAGACCGTATTGAAAATATTATTAAACATTTTTTTCATCTTTCTGGCACTGATTATCCTGCTTCCCATGGCCTGGATGATTATGAACTCTCTGAAAACCAATCAGGAGCTTTTCAAAAATTCCCTGGCGCTTCCGGCAGTGCCGCAGTTCCAGAACTGGGTGAAGGCATGGAATTCCGGCCTCTACAAATATTTTGGAAACTCTTTGATCGTCAGCGGTGCGTCCCTGATCGGGATTCTGGTGTTTTCCTCTCTTCTGGCATATGGCCTGACCAGGTTTAATGCCAAAGGAAGCAATATTATCTTCCTGATCGTTCTGGGCGGTATGGCGCTCTCCGAGCAGGTGGCTCTGGTTCCGCTGTATAAGATCCTGAAAGCCCTTCATATTTACAATACTTACTGGGCTTTGATCCTTCCGTATATTGCATTCCGTATTCCGTTTACGGTTTTCCTGATGCGTTCCTATTTTATCGGAATTCCCAAAGAGCTGGAGGAAGCGGCAGTTGTGGACGGATATAACAGCCTGCAGATCTTCACGAAAATTATTGTACCGATCAGCAAACCGATTTTTGCATCCTGTGCCATTGTCTGCCTGAACCATGTATGGAATGAGTTCCTGTTTGCGAATGTATTCCTGGAGAGCAAGGCACTGATGACCATCCCCATCGGTCTGATGACTTTCAAGGGCGACCTTCGTGCAGATTACACGACGATGCTTGCAGGTATCATAATTGCATCCCTGCCTATGATTATTCTGTTCCTGTGTATGTCAAAACAGTTTGTTCGTGGTCTTACCGCAGGTGCAGTGAAAGGTTGAGTTTATGCCGCCGGCGTTTGCCGGCGGTTTTTGATGAAAGCGGTGTTATTTTATGAGCCAAGGGACAAATGGACATGAAAATCCATGCTTGCATGGATTTTCATGTCTATGGGGCCCGCAAAACATGAGCAAGCAGCCATTTTTCGCAGAAAAATGAGCGAATTGCGAATGTTTTCGTCGATTTTGAGAGTGCAGAGCACGGAAAAATCGACGGAAGGCTCATTTGTCGGGTAACTCATTTTATTCGCAATAAGAAAAGTCGGAGGAAACAGAAATGGACAGAAACAACAGAAAAAAGCGGGAAAACGGCAGGGATGGCATTCTGGTTCTTCAGAAAAAACAGAAATGGATCGGAATGAAATATGGAGCGCTGACAGCGCTGTACTGGATGGGATTTGGATTTATTGTGAATTATGCCGCTGTGCAGCTCCAGTCCAGAGGAATTTCCAATACCAGCATCGGAGTCCTGATTTCCGTATCGGCGGTTCTGTCTGTTTTGATTCAGGCAGGTCCCGCCTCTCTGGTAGACCGGTTCCGGGGAGTGTCGATTAAGCTGGCTCTGGGGGTTATGACCGTGATTGTGCTTGCGGCAGGCATATTGTACATGGAATGCGGTGAGAGTCCGCTGCTGCTTCCGGCCTATGCGGTGATGATGGCCGTGACAAATGCCATGTCTTCCCTGATTTATTCCATGGCAATGGAATATCGAAACTGTCGGGTGGATTTTAATGTGGGCGTCTGCCGGAGCGTAGGTTCCTTCTTTTGCGGAACGGTCTGTATGCTTGCCGGCTTTCTGGTCCGAAAGCATGGTGCCGGGATTTTGCTTCCCATGATGCTTGTCAATGATCTGTTATTTCTGCTGACAGCGGCTTCCATGGAAAATCCCAGAAACTATGTGGAAGGAAATCCGGAAACCGGCGGCGCACCAGTGAAGAAAGGCGGCGGTTATACCGAATTCTTCCGGAAATATCAGGGGATTCTGCTGCTGATGGCAGGGTTTACCCTGCTGTATATGAGCGGAAGCGCTCTGACCAGTTTTCAGATCAACGTTATTCGAAGAGTCGGGGGTGACGAGGCAACCCTTGGGATCATCAATGGGATAGGACCCTATGCAGAGATCCCGGTGATGGCTGGATTCGTTTTTCTGTTGTCCAGATTTGGAAGCAAAACGCTTCTGCGGGTTTCCACAGTCTTTTATATTCTGAGGATTCTGGGCTATTGTTTTGCAGGAAATCCGCAGATCCTGATCTCGGTTTCGCTGCTTCAGGGAGTTTCCTATGGGCTGTTTACCATGTCTTCGGTATACTATATGAATGAGATTACCAAACCGGAGGATAATGCCAAGGGACAGGCGCTGCTGGGATCTGTGACTACGGGATTTTCCAGCATTTTAGCCAGCCTGCTGGGCGGGCTGCTTATTGACCGGCTGGGAGTACAGGCAATGCTGTATGTCTGCGTGGCTTTTACGGCGGCCGGTGCAGCACTGATCTGGTATTGTACGGCTTTTCGGACAGAAAGAAGATAACTGCGGACAGAAAGGATGGAAATTCAGGATGAAAATAAAAAACGATTATCACATGCACAGTGAGATTTCTCCGGACGCACATTTCCCAATGGAAGAAATGTGCCGTGCGGCGATGGAGAAAGGCCTTCAGGAGGTTGCGTTTACGGATCACTATGAATTTTATGCCCATGGTGTAAAGCGGAAATGGTTTCACGAGGAGTATCTGAAGCAGTATTTTGAGACGGTGGAACGGTGCCGGAAGCAGTTTGAAGGGAAACTTACGGTCAAAAGCGGCATGGAATTCGGACAGCTTCATCTGGAACCGGAAAAAACCACAGAGATTGTGGAGAACTGGCCTTTTGATTTTGTTCTGGGATCTGTGCATAAAATTGAAAATGTGGATCTGGGGCAGATCACTGTGACAAAGGAAAATGCAGAATGGATCGGAGACGCTTACTATTATCATCTGCTTGAGCTTTCGGAAACAGGGGACTTTGACTGTCTGGCCCATCTGGATTATTTCAAAAAGCACTGCGCCAGACAGGGACTGCCGGATCTGTATGAGAAATACCAGCCTTTTATCAGAAGGGTGCTGGAAAATGTCATCAAAAGAGGAAAGGGGATCGAGCTGAATACAGCCTGCATGGGAGGTCTTCTGGAAGAAACCATGCCGGGGCCGTCGACTCTGGCATTATACAAAGAGCTTGGCGGGACGATTGTAACAGTGGGCTCTGATTCTCATCGGCCGGAGCGGGTTGGTTATGGGTTTGATGTGGTATATCAGGAACTGAAAGCTGCGGGATTTGGGGCAATCGCGGTATTCAAAGAACGGAAGTGTACGCTGCAGCCATTGTAAAAGAATGGAAGTGTACGCTGCAGCCACTGTAAAAGAACGGAAGTGTACGCTGCAGATGCTGTAAAAGAACGGAAGCAGCAGCTCGGAAAAAGGTTTCTGATAAAAAAGAGGGCATCGCTGAAGCGGTGCCCTCTAAGAGGAAAAGAGTATTAGTACTCAAGCTTCCACATATATCTTCTCTGGGACAGCGGATGATCACGAAGGATTGCCAGCTGTTCTGCGTAAACACGCAGTACACCGGTCACAACCATCGGGCTGAAGTATTCTGCAACACATCCCGGAACGAAGTTGCTCAGACCATAATCTTTGGCATCTACAACGGTGGTCTTGGCATCGAATCTGTTCAGGAAATCCAGAGCTCTGGAGTCCATCTTACGGGTTCTGCCATCGTTCATCAGCAGCAGGAACGGAGCATCCTTTTCTACGATTTCGAAGGGACCATGGAAGAATTCACCGTCATGGAAAGAGCCGGAATTGATCCACTGCATTTCCATCAGCAGACAGATGGAGAAGGAGTAGGCAACCTTCTGGGTAGCACCGGAGCTCATAACATAGATAACCGGAGCGTCTTTGTATTCTTCTGCGAACTTCTTTGCCGGAGTCAGGGCGTAGGAAACAGCGTCCTGGATGGCAGCATAGATATTCTCAGAGCCTTTTACCATATCTTCATAATGATCATAGCCTTCATACTGATTCAGAACTTCAACGGCCAGCATCAGGATATTGTTCATTTTCTCAAGCTTTGCAGCATAGTCTTTTTCGAAACCGTGAACGATTACATAATCAGCATTTTTAGCCAGCGGAGAATTTCCGTCGTGGGTAACGGCGATGACCTTTGCACCCTTTTCCTGAGCAAGCTTCGCGGATGCAACGGTTTCCGGTGTATTTCCGCCAAGGGAGCAGGCAATTACAATCGCGCTCTCGTCCAGAGCGGCCGGAGTTGCGTAATTAAATTCATTGGCAGTATAGAAACCGGTACGGATTACTTTTGCGTTGCAGTCCATGAAATACTGCGCCGGATACTGCTCAGCAGAGGAAGCGCCGCATCCTACAAAATATAAAGTACGGATCTCGGGGCGTTCTGCCTTAATGCTTTCGATAATCTGTTTTGGTGTCATAGTTAAATATCCTCCTTTAATCTTCTCTACAGAACAATTAAGTTGTATGCATACATTATATAACGTTTGAGAATACGTGTCAATGATGCCAAAGAAAATTCCTGAAAATAGGCATTTTTACCAACTTCCGGGAAAAATAATTGTGTAAAATTTATAATGTAATAAAATGTCTTAATAAGCACTTGAAATACATGTTAATACGTGTTATGATAAAATACGTAAAAACGATTGCGACTCACAAAAGGAGGAAGAAACATGCAGAAAGTAAAACAGATCGTATCTGAAATTTTAGCAAAACAGGAAATTAACACCGTATACTTTGTTGGATGCGGCGGATCTTTAAGTGGATTTTTCCCTGCTAAATATTTCCTGACCTGTGAGGCTAAAAAACTGAAAGTTGGATATATTAATGCAAATGAATTTGTTCATGCAACTCCGAAGGAAGTAGGAAAGGATACCGTTGTGATCCTGGCTTCCCAGAGAGGAAATACACCGGAAACCGTAAAAGCAGCAGCTGTAGCAAATGAGATTGGTGCTGCAACGGTTGGCCTGACCTTCGAGGTTCCGTCACCGCTGTCCGAGACGGCACAGTATGTCATTCATTATGAATTCGGACCGGATTCCATTGTGGAGAATCAGAAAGTGTCCTATGGCTTCAAGCTGGCTCTGGAGATTCTGAATGAAGTGGAAGGTTATGAGAAATACGACGAGATGGTGGCAGCTCATACAAAACTGAACGATATCGTTGTTCAGGCACGGAAGGACGTGGTTCCTGACGCGATCAAATGGGCATGGGAGTTCAAGGATGATTCTGTGATTTATACTATGGGCAGCGGCGCCTGCTGGGGACCCGCGCATCAGGAAGCCATCTGCATTTTCATGGAGATGCAGTGGATCAATGCAAGTGTGATTCACTCCGGTGAATTCTTCCATGGACCCTTTGAAATTACCGATAAAAATACAGCATTCCTGATGATGAAATCCAGCGGCCATACCCGCGCACTGGATGACAGGGCCCTGAATTTCATTCAGAAATTCAATAACCGGATTTTCGTTCTGGACGCATCCGCATATGGCATCAATGAACTGGGCGATGTGGCGGAGTATCTGGAGCCCATGTTCTACAACAATGTGATCCGCGTATTCAATGAACTTCTGGCTGATGCGAGAAAGCATCCGCTGAGCACCAGAAGATATATGTGGAAATTCCCGTACTAATAAGTGGAAGTTCCCGTACTAAACGGAAATATCTGCTGAAGCAGACATCACCAATCATAAAAGTCGATTGCTGACGCAATCGCCCCGTATTCGCAATTCGCTCTGCTGCTTGCTCATACGGGTAGCCCGTCCAATAGCCATGTGTCTGCGCATGCAGGCATGCTGCACCACATGGCTGCTGTCCGGGGCTATTGTGCGTTATCCAGAATTGTGGGAGGAAACAGCATGCTGAACCAAAATTCAACAATCCCCCTGTATGAACAGGTTAAGGAATCCATTAAGCAGAAAATTGAACGGAAAGAATGGAAGGAAAATACCAGAGTTCCGTCAGAGACAGAACTGATGAAAATGTATGATGTCAGCCGGGTCACTGTGCGCAATGCGCTGGCGCTGCTGGTAGAGGAAGGGTATCTGGAGAAGAAACAGGGAATCGGCACGTTCGTATCCAAACCACGCATCAAGAAAATCATTTTTCATCGTTCCAGTTTTACGCAGAGCTGTGAGCGCGGCGGATTGAAGCCAGGAACGCAGGTCCTGAAAAGGGAAGTGATTGAAGGGAAAAACAGTTATCGAAAGAGCCTGCAGCTCGCACCGGATGATAAGGTTGTCCATATTGAGCGTCTGCGCTTTGCAGATAATGAGCCTGTTTCCCTGGAGCATATGTATTTTTCTTATAAGGAGTACGGTTTTTTGCTCTGGGAAAACCTGGAGGGATCTGTTTATTCGATTATCAGGGAACGGATGGGAATTGATCTGACTGCGAAGAACCGGAAGAACCGGAATATTCTCTCCGTAGAAAAGGCAGGAAGCCGTTTTGGTAAAATTTTCGGTGTCGCACCTTCAGAGCCGGTGTTTATTATGGAAACGCTGGTTCATTTCGGTGAGAAACCGGTCTATGCCGGACGTGATTACTGTCTCGGGAGCCGCTTCTGCTATGAAGTAAATGCAGTGGATCTGGAGGATGACTATCAGAAATATCAGTAGGAAAGAGAGAATCCTGTAAAGCGGGATTCTTTTTTTGTTGGTAAAATCATACAAAAATTAGGGAACGGAATTTGCTATTAATGAGGATTTACAATAGCAGGAAATCAGACTATAATGAAGCTGTAAACATCCTACGTATTACGAATGTTTTCGCCGATTTTGAGAGTGCAGAGCACGGAAAAATCGACGAAAGGCTCATTTGTCGGGCAACTCATGCAATGAGCCAACTGTGAATATAAAAAGGGAATTTCTTTGTAAAAGGAATGACCGGATCTGTAAAACAGAGGGAATGGAACAGTCTGTGTACGCAGGCATTACCATATAAAATCAGGAGGATTAAGAGAATGAAGAAACAGAAAGTGCCCGTGATTTATTTTGGCGGAGACTATAACCCGGATCAGTGGGACGAGGCGACGATTCGTCAGGATATGGAAGCCTTTAAGCGCCTGCATATTAATTTCCTGGTGCTTCCGGTTTTCTCCTGGGCCAAGCTGGAGCCGGAGGAAGGAGTTTATGACTTTGAATGGCTGGATAAGATTCTTTCCATCATCTGGGAAAACGGGATTTATGTCTGCCTGGCCACCTCTACGGCGGCTCAGCCGGAATGGATGAGCAAAAAGTATCCGGAGATCATGCCGGTGGACAATAACGGAATGAAGAGGACCCACGGCATGCGGAACTTTTACTGTGTAAACAGTGAAAAGTACCGGGAGCGGGCGGGGGCCATGGCCCGGCAGATGGCTCTGCGCTACAAGGATTTTCCGGGACTGGCAGCCTGGCATGTGGCAAATGAGTACAGCACCTTCTGCCACTGCGAAAACTGTGAGAGGAAATTCCGCCAGTGGCTGAAAAACCGCTACGGAACCACAGAGAACCTCAATGAAAAATGGAACACGGCCTTCTGGGGACGCACGGTGTATGACTTTGATACGATTATGCTGCCCACCGAGCGCAATGACGATGATCGGTTCTTCCCGGCAAAGCAGCTGGATTATCAGCGGTTTGTGACGGATACCACGGAGGAATGCTTCTTAAATGAGGCGAACATCCTGCGCGGCATTACCCCGGATATTCCGGTGTTCAGCAATATTTCCGGTTTCATCAAAAAGCTGAATCAGTTCCAGCTCACCCGGAATATGGATTTCGCGGCCTGGGACAATTACCCGGCGCCCGACGGCGACACGGTGCTTCCGGCGCTGAAGCATGATCTGATGCGGGGGCTGAAGGACGGTGCGGCCTACATGGTTGCGGAGCAGTCTCCCAACCAGCAGAACTGGCAGCCTTACAATAAGCTGAAAAAGCCCGGTGAGATCCGGCTGCTGGCCTATCAGGGAATTGCCCATGGAGCAGACAGCTCTCTGTATTTCCAGATGCGTCAGTCGGTGGGGGGCCAGGAGAAGTTCCACGGAGCCATTCTCTCCCATTCCGGGCGGACGGATACCCGGATTTTCCGGGAGTTTGAACAGTTGGGAGAGGAGCTGTACCGGCTTGGCTCCCAGACCCTGAATGCAAGGACAAAAGCAGAGGTGGGCATTCTCTTTGACTGGGATAACTGGTGGGCGCTGGAGCTGTGCAGCGGTCCCACAAAGGATATGGACTATCTGAAGCAGGTGACCCATTATTATCAGACCTTCTATAGGAAAAACATTGCCGTGGATATGGTGAAGTTTTCCGCGGAGCTGGATCAATATAAGCTGATTGTGGCGCCCCTGGCCTATATGATGAAGGAGGGGCTGGCTGCCCGTCTGAAGGAATATGTGAAAAAGGGCGGTACGGTGGTAGCCACCTACATGACCGGTCTGGCAGATGAAAATGACAAGTGTGTATTCGGGGCTTATCCGGGGCCGCTGAAGGAGCTGTTCGGCATCTGGGTGGAGGAGACTGACGCCCTCTTCCCGGAGGAGAAAAACGGCATTCGGACCGGGGATGGAAAATCCTTTTCCTGCAGCTTCCTGTGCGACCGGATTCATCCGGAGGGCGCGGAGGTTCTGGGAACCTATGAGAAGGATTTTTATGCAGGCGAACCCTGTGTGACCGTAAACCGTTATGGAGAAGGAAAGGCCTATTATCTGGGATCTCAGCCGGATGAGGCTTTCCTGGAGGAGCTGGCAGAGCGGATCTGCACAGAACAGAACATTGCCCCGGTGCTGGATGCGGATCCGGGCGTGGAAGTGACCTGCAGAGAAAACGAGAACGGAGCGTTTTATTTTGTACTGAATCAGACGGCTGCGGAAAAGGAAATCTGCCTGCCCAGGGGAAGCTGGAGAGATCTGACTCATGGATGTACGGCGGAGGGCACCCTGGTCCTGGCAGGAAGAGATGTGGCTGTTCTGAAAGCGGAATAGGCCCCTCCTGTATCGGAGGAGAAATATTCTGTGAAAAATGGCTTTACCATAAAAGAGCGAAAAGTGAAAGGAGTCAGAAACATGAAAGCAGCATTGGTTTACACAAGTACCACACCGGAGCTTATTGAGCTGGTGGAGAGAGAAGTAAAACAGAATCTGGGGGAGGACGTGGAGCTCCTGTCTTATCAGGATCCGTCTATTCTGGCGGAGACCAGAGAACACGGCTATGTGACCACAAAGGCAGCAGCCAGACTGTTCGGCTTATTTTTACAGGCGGTGCAGGATGACGCGGAGGCCATACTGAACATCTGCTCTTCCGTAGGAGAGGCTGCAGACAGCGTACAGGATATGGCCCGTTATCTGGGAGTTCCCATTGTCCGGATTGATGAAGAAATGTGCCGTGCGGCAGTACGCAGGGGCGGCCGGATCGCAGTGCTGGCAACGCTGCCCACCACCCTGGAGCCTACGAAGAATACCATTTGCCGGGTAGCACGGGAAATGGGAAAGCATGTGGAGCTGGTTGATGGTCTGGTGGAGGTTTTCGGCGCCGGACAGGAGGAGTTCCGCAAATGTCTCATCAGCAAGGCTCAGGAGGTCTCTGAGACAGCGGATGTGATTCTGCTGTGCCAGGGTTCCATGGCTTTCTGTGAGGAAGATATTGCAAAGGCAACCGGAAAATATACCGTTTCCAGCCCTGCATTCGGCGCAAAGGCGCTGAAGCAGGCTCTGGAAAGCAAGGGCAGTTTCTAAAGAAGGAGGAAGCATATGCTGACAGATACAGCGAGATCACCCTACGCCAAGGTTTCCCCCATTCCTTTCGGACAGATTTCCTTACAGGATGGTTTCTGGAAGGTTGTGGCGGACCGTACATCGGAAAAGACAGTGCCCCAGCTTCGCCATATGTTTGAGTCCAAAGAGATCAGTCATGTGGTGGAAAATTTCCGGATCTGCGCAGGAGAAACAGAAGGCTCCTTTGACGGAACGGATTTTGGAGACGGAGATTTTTATAAATGGATGGAAGCGGCTGTCTATGCGGCGGTTTCCGGAAATGACCAGAAGCTGCTGGAGGATCTGGAGGGTTACATTGACCTGATCGGACGGGCTCAGCAGCCGGACGGCTACATTTCCACCAAGCAGATCATTTCGGAGCGGGAAGGAAAGGGCGCAGCCAGATTTGCGAACATCAATGATTTTGAGGTTTACAATTTCGGTCATCTGTTCACCACGGCAGCGCTGTATAAGCGTCTCACCGGCAGGAATTCCTTTGTGAAGGTGGCGGAAAAGGCTGCGGATTATCTGAAAAAAATGTACGAGGACAGCGCCAGAAAGGGCGAAGTCAAGACGGCGGTATGCCCCTCTCACTATATGGGACTGCTGGAGCTGTACCGGGCCACCGGAGAGAAAAAGTATCTGGAGCTGGCAAAGCAGGCCATTGTACTGCGGGACAGCGTGAAGGAGGGGCTGGATGACAATCAGGACCGGATTCCGGTGAAACAGCATGAGAAGATCATCGGCCATGCGGTGCGTGCCAATTATCTGTATGCCGGACTGGCAGATCTCTGCCTGGAGGAAAAGGATGAGGAATATCTGGCGGTGCTGGACAAGGTATGGGACAACCTGGTCAATCAGAAAATTTATCTGACCGGAGGCTGCGGCGCCCTGTACAACGGCGCGTCTCCTTATGGAAACTTCTTCCATCATCAGCTGGTTCATCAGGCCTATGGCTATGAGTACCAGCTTCCCAACACAACGGCATATAATGAAACCTGTGCGTCTATCGGTCTGGTCTTCTGGGCTTACCGGATGTTCCAGTTAAATCCCCGGGCGGAATATTTTGACATGATTGAGCGGGTGATGCTCAATACCAATCTGGCCGCGGTCAGCATGGACGGAAAGAAATTTTTCTATGAGAACATGCTTCGCCGGGAGAAGGAAATGCCCTATGAGCTGGTGTGGCCGCTGACCAGAAGCGAATATATTCTGAGCTACTGCTGCCCGCCGAACCTGGCCAGAACCCTGGAGGAAGCGGCTGAATACGCCTGGCTTCAGGGGAAGGACTGCATTTACGCCGGCATGTACGAGGCCAGCAAAGCGCAGTTCCGGCTGGAAAACGGAGCAGATTTTGAAGTGATCCAGACCACGGGCTATCCCTTCGAGGAGACCATTCAGTTCCGGGTGGTGAATCACAGACCGGAGGTTCCGGCGAAGATCTGCCTGCGGATTCCGGCATGGTGCCGGGGCGCCGGCCTTCTGACGGATGGAAAGAGGGAAGCTCTTATCGCCGGACCGGACGGCTATGTGAGTGTGGAAATCGGCGGCTGTCCGGAGCAGGAATTTACTCTGGTGCTTCCCATGGAAGCCCGGCTGACGGCCGCTCACTCCTATGTGGAGGAAAACAGCGGACAGGCGGCTGTGGAGAGAGGTCCCCTGGTATACTGTCTGGAGGGTGTGGATGCCGGCGGAGCCGATCTGGCGGATCTGTACCTGCCGCTGAACGCATCCTTTACGCCGGAGCCCTATGAGATTCAGGGACAGAGTATGATGGCTCTGCGGGGCAGGGTAAAACGGATTCAGTATGGCGAGCATGACCGGAATGCGCTGTATCAGACCCTGGATGTGAAAGGCTTTTCAGAGCAGGAGGTTCGGCTGATTCCCTATTATGCCTGGGATAACCGGGAATTCGGGGAAATGCGGGTGTTCCTGCAGGTAGCCATGGGATAAGGGCTGCGGCGCAGGACGCAGGCAGCGAACAGGATGGAGCGAACAGTGAGCAGAGGCTGCGTGCGCAGAACCGTGCGCGCAGCCGGATTATGGAGAAGAAAATCATGAGAAAAACTCTGGATGAGATGAAAAGACAATATCCGGATTATACAGAAGAGCAGAAGGCGGAGATTGAAAAACGGTACCGGGAGGCGCTGAAGGACTGGAAGCACCAGATTGTGGTGTTGGATGATGATCCCACCGGAAATCAGACCGTGCATGATATTTATGTGTATACGGATCTGACAGAAGAGGCTGTCCGCAGCGGTTTCCGGGACGAGTATCCGATGTTTTACATGCTGACCAATTCCAGAAGCTTTTCTGCAGAAAAAACGGAGCAGGTTCACCGGGAAATTGCCCGGTATGTGCAGAAGGTTTCAGCGGAAGAGGACAGGGATTTCCTTCTGATTTCCAGGGGAGATTCCACTCTGCGGGGCCATTATCCGCTGGAGACGGATGTTCTGCGGGAAGCCCTGGAGGAAGCCGGAGCCCCGAAGACAGACGGACTGATTCTGTGCCCGTTTTTCCCGGAGGGCGGACGCTTTACTGCCGGGGATGTGCATTACTGTCTGGATAAAGAGGAACTGGTTCCGGCGGGTGAGACGGAATTCGCAAAGGATGCCACCTTCGGCTTCGTGGCTTCGGATCTGAAGGAGTATATTGCGGAGAAGAGCCAGGGACGTTATCCGGCAGAAGAGGTTATCAGCATTCGTCTGGAAGAGCTGCGTGCCATGGAGTACGGCGAAATCCGGAAAAAGCTTCATGATGCCGTGGATTTCAGGCAGATCGTGGTCAACGCACTGGATTATTGGGATCTGAAGGTTTTCGCGGCAGCGCTGATTGAGGAGATGCGTGACGGAAAGCACTTTCTGATCCGAAGCGCCGCAGGAGTGCCGAAGATTCTGGGGGGGATCGCGGACAAGGACTTCCTGGGGCGTCGGGAACTGCTGGGCGGTGAGAGGAAAAACGGCGGATTTATTGTAGTGGGCTCCCATGTGAAGAAGACCAATCAGCAGCTGGAGGAGCTGCGGAAGCTTCCGGAAGTGACCTTCCTGGAATTCCATACGGCAGACGCCCGGAAAGAGGGCGTGCTGGAGCAGGAGACTGCCAGGGCTGTCCGGGAAGTGGAGAAGCTTCTGGAAACAGGCCGTACCGTTGTGCTTCACACCAGCCGGGAGCTGGTGCTTCCGGAAAACGGAAGCAAGGAGGAAGCTCTGAAGATTTCCGTCCGGATTTCCGAGGCACTGACGGATGTGGTTGCCGGGCTTTCGGTGGAACCGGCTTTTATTCTGGCAAAGGGAGGAATCACCTCCAGCGATGTGGCGGTGCGAGGCCTCGGTATCCGCAGAGCGCTGGTGCTGGGACAGGCAGATAAGGGCATTCCGGTGTGGAAGCAGGGACCGGAGGCCAGATTCCCGGGCAGACCGTACATTGTATTCCCGGGAAATGTAGGAACGGAAAAGACGCTGGCGCAGCTTGTGGAACGGCTGGTTTCCCAGTAAGCCTGCTGCAGCGATTCGTGGATGGAGGAATGTATCATGGAGAAAATTGTGGTATCGGTGGCCCCGGTAAGGGCAGGCGATCCGGTGGATGCGAAAAAACTGGCGGAGGATGTGGCGCGTTCTGCACAGGCAGGGGCTTCCATGGTTCATCTGCACTGCAGAAAACCGGACGGAAGCCTGACGCCGGATATTTCCTATCTGGTGGAATGCTTTGAAGAGATCGGCAAAAAGTGCGATATTGTTTTTCAGGCTTCCACCGGCGGCGTTTCGAATATGAATATTGAAGAGCGGTGTCATCCGCTGGCCTATGAAAAGGTGGAGAGCGCGTCCTTAAACGCAGGCTCCACCAATATGGGGGATGCGGTTTATCTGAATCCGGCGGCGGAAATCCGCTATTGCTCGGAGGAAATCTATAAGGCACAGGTGATTCCGGATATTGAAGTATTTGATATCGGTATGTTTTATAATATTGAACGGCTGAAGGGAACGGTTCCTTTCCGCACACCGCTGTTCTACAACCTTGTTTTCGGCCATGCAGGCGGTATGCAGCCAAACATTGATGATCTGATCGCTTTCCGCTCCAGAGTGCCTCAGGGAGCAAAATGGGGTGTGACTCATTACGGCAGAGATAACTGGCAGTTCCTGGCAGCAGCGATTGCCATGGGCGCATCCACTGTACGCATCGGCTTTGAGGACAGCCATTATCTTTCTCCGGAGGAGGATGCCGTGTATAACTGGCAGCTGGTGGAGCATCTGGTGCGGCTGATCCGGGATATGGGAAGAGAGCCTGCGACACCGGAAGAGGCGAGAAAGATGCTGGGCGTTTGTAAAAAATAGAGAGGATGCAGGGGTTCTTCTGCGGCTTTATGCGGGACGCAGGTCCTGGATATTCCGCGCAAACACGTCCATTTTTTTGTTTCCCTGCGCCGCTGATTGACGGGGATTTTGCCTCCATCAACCCGTGGTCGGACAAAATCCCCGTCGCTCTGCTCGGGAAACTGCAAAAATGTTCCTATCGTTTGCCGCGGAAATATCCAGTGACCTGCTGCAGAGAGAAGGAGAAAGAACGGCAGAAGAAAAGCGGCAGGGGGAGAGAGGGAAAAGGAGGCACTAAAGTCCATAAAATGGGATGAGCCAAGGGACAAATGGACATGAAAATTCGTGCCTGCATGAATTTTCATGTCTATGGGTCCCGCAAAACATGAGCAAGCAGCCATTTTTCGCAGAAAAATGAGCGAATTGCGAATGTTTTCGTCGATTTTGGAAGTGCGCAGCACGGAAAAATCGAAGGAAGGCTCATTTGTCGGGTAACTCATGGGGTTTTGGTGTATCGCAAAGGAACAGAGCAGATACGCTTAAAAAAAGAATGGGATGGTAAGGTATGGCGACAAGCAGTTTATTTCGTGCAAAACCCCTTCATGGGGAGTCTGTTGTGAATCAGGTGGTAAAGCAGATCACAGATTCCATTATCGAAGGCGATCTGAAGCCGGGAGATAAGCTCCCTACGGAACCGGAAATGTGTGAGTATTTTGGAATCGGCCGGAATTCCGTCCGGGAAGCCATTAAAATTCTGGAAGCATACGGGGTCGTCTATATTAAACGGGCAGAAGGGACCTTTGTAACGGATACCTACAATCAGAAAATGCTGGATCCCATGCTGTACGGTATTTTGCTGGAGAAAAGTCTGAAGTCTGATATTGTTCAGATGCGGAAGGTGTTTGATACGGGGATATTCTATCAGATCATGGATTCCATAGAGCAGGAACATCTGGACGGGATCCAGCAGGAATTTGAAAAACTGAAGGCGGCAATTCTGGAGGAAAATGTCAGTCCCCAGAAGGTGATTCAGGCGGATAATGATTTCCATATGTTTCTGGCGCAGATTACCGGAAACCGGATCCTCTGCAATATGTATGAGTATGTGGACCGGATCACCACGCCTTCCAGAACCAGGACAGTGAAAACAGTCATTGAGCAGAATCAGGTGGAGAAGTTTATCCAGCTTCATCAGGAGATCCTGAATCTGCTGAAGGAGAAGGATTACCAGAATATCGAGAAGGTACTGGCGGAACATTATCAGTTCTGGGAGACGGAGCCGGCAATTTCTTGACACCTGAGAATCGGTATGATATAACTATTTTAGCCTGTAAATGACAGGCGATGTGGAGTGGACGAGACAGATTTGAGCAAATCCCATGGGCGCAGCCGATTTGGATGAGCCTGTGTATTGCACTTGGGAAGGTATTGCACAGATCCGATTCCGCTTTGCAGAGAACATGGACAATATATCAGAATATCAGCGGCATGTTCCCGGGAGGGATGAAAAGGGAATCCGGTGTGAATCCGGAACGAACCCGTCACTGTGAGAGGGAGCGACTGTACAGATGTCATTGGAGCGATCTGAGAAGGCGTACAGGAGCGATGAGCTTTAGTCAGGATACCTGCTTGCCGCAGGCCTAAAATGAAGTTGCGGTGAATCAGCTCATTTCTGGATATGGATACGGCAGCAGTCCCTTTTTTTGTACCCATAATGAAGAAGCGAAATGATAAAAGCAGCTTTTCAGCTGCTTTTTTTATTTGTAAAAATCATTTCTGTTTTGATGCAGGAAACCAGATTCCTGATGGCATTGAGATGTCACGGTATTGTCCAAACCGTACAAATTTTATGGAGAAAAAGAAAGGACAAACAAGATGAAAAAATTACTGAGTGCAGCACTTGCAGTATCTCTCTGTGCCGGTCTTGCGTTTGCCGGTCCGGTTATAGCAGAGAGTACGGAGACAGAAGTACAGGCTGAGGCAGCAGCCGGAGGTCATGTGGAGAATCTGGTGGTAGGCACTACAAGCGCCATCGAAACCCGGAGCATTCTTTCCCAGTCCGGATCATTTGGAAAATTCAATTACAACAGCATTGTCTATGCCAATTTCTTTTATCCGGATGAAAACGGGGATATGCAGCCGTATTTCCTGGACAGCTACGAAATCTCCGGGGACGGATGTGAACTGAAACTGACCTTCCCGACAACGGCGGTTTGGCATGACGGCGAACCGGTGACTGCGGAGGATGTGGCATTCACCTTTGAATTCCGCCGGGATGTGATGGGAGTCAGCTCCCTTGCGAATCTGACAGAGGCACGTATTGACAGCGAGGATACGGTGACACTGGTATTCAGTGAGCCGGATGCGTATTATCTGGTAGCGAATTCCAATCTGACCCTGTTTGTTATTCCCAAACATATCTGGGAAAAGGTGGATGATTACGAGTCCTATGCGGAGGAGGACGCTGCCATCGGCTGCGGTCCGTACAAGCTGGTGAATGTGGACGAGGATGCCGGGACTCTGTACTATGAAGCAGTTCCGGAAAATGCGTTTCTGGGAGAGCTGACTGTGGATTCCATCACACTGAAAAGCTATTCCACCCAGGATGCCCTCCTGATGGCGCTGTCCAACGGAGAGGTGGATGTGATGTATGACTATGCGACACCGGTAAGCTACACCCTTCTGGATGTCATTGACGGGAATGAAGATGTGGATAAGGGTGCCAGCGACTACAAGGGCTGCAATCAGGTGACCTTTGGCATGAGCCAGGGCGCGAATCTGGAGCATGCTTTCCGGGAAGCGGCGGTGAAGAGCCTGGACTGGGAGCTGATTACACAGCTGTGCAATGGAGAGTATGGTGAGATCCCGGGCAGCGGAATTATTCCTCCGGCAAACAGAGGGTGCGATGAGTCTCTGTGGAAGTTCTATCAGGATACGGAGGAAGCAGAAACGCTTCTGGACGAGGCAGGCTTTGTGGACGCGGACGGCGACGGCTGGCGTGATATGCCGGACGGCGCGGCCTTTACCTACAAGGTAGTATCCCAGTATACCACGAAGAAGCAGGAGCTGTTCAACCGGATCGGTGAGGTTCTGGTATCCGGCCTGCAGGGCGTGGGGATCAATGCTTATTATGACCAGGAGTCTCTGGCAAGCCAGGAAGCAAACGATAAGATGCGGGAAGAAAACGATTTTGATATGTATATCGGTTATACGACCACCGGTGTGGCAGGATACCGGACGGCTTACTGGTATTTTGTGAGCAGCGATGTACCGGGTGCCGGCGGCGATTATGGACATGGAAACTCCTATCATGATGAAGATTTAAATAATGCCTATACAAAACTGATCAAGGCCACCAATGACACAGAGTATCTGGAAGCAGTCAAAGAGCTCCAGACACTGGGATCGGAAGATCTCTTTGCTTTCGCACTGTGCTGGGAGAAGTGCTTCTTCCCGTACCGCACAGACAAATATCAGGGCTTTGAAGATTATCCGTCCATCGGGGTCGTCCATGCAAAGACCTTTTATGAACTGACAACGAAATAAAAACAAAAGAACTGCTGCAAAAGAACGAGCCCGGCCTGAAACAGGGATACAGGCCGGGCGGTACTTTTTACAGAATGGTCTTTTGGGAAAGGCAGAAGAGAAGGATGGGAAAGCGCATTCTGAAAAAAATGCTCATCGCGCTTCTGACAATGTATGCGGTGATCACTATCAGCTTTCTGATGGTGCGGTTTATGCCAGGCGATCCGCTGATGCATCTGGTGGGGCAGGATACCTACTATGACATGATGCGGGATTCTCCGGCGGAGCTGGAGCTGATTGCGGAGAAATACGGACTGAACGGGACAATCTGGGAGCAGTATGGGAGTTATCTGAAAAGTATTGTAACGCTGGATTTCGGTATTGCCTATTCCAATAAACAGCCGGTGCTGGACAATGTCCTTTACCGGGCGGACTGGACGCTGATTCTGAGTGTGCCGACCTTTTTGCTGGGCGGTCTGCTGGGAGCAGTGCTGGGAATGCTGGCCGGCTGGAAGCCGGGCGGGCTGTTTGACCGGATCATCACGCCGGCGATGCTGTTTCTGAACACCGTTCCGGATAACTGTATCGGAATTATTTTTCTGGTTGTTTTCGCGTATAAGCTGGGATGGTTTCCGGTGAACGGAATGACCTCCGGGGGTCTGACAGGGATTGCGAAGGCAGCTGATATTCTGTGGCATGCCGCGCTGCCGATGTCGCTGCTGATTTTGTTTCGGGTATCGGGCAATTTTCTTCTGATGAAGAGCAATGTATCGCAGGTAAAAAATGAGGATTATGTAATTACAGCGTATTCCAAGGGACTCCGGGACAAAAAAGTTCTGTTCCGCCATGTGATGCGCAATGCAATGGTTCCTTTTGTAACCAGTCTCTGCATGCAGCTGGGCAGCCTGCTTTCCGGTTCCATGATTCTGGAGGTCATTTTTGGCTGGAAGGGGATGGGCAATCTGTTCTACACGGCAATCACATCCCGGGATTTTCCGACGGCGCAGCTTTGTTTTATCATATCGGCGTTCTGTGTGGTGACGGGCAATCTGCTCAGCGATGTCCTGATTGCGGTACTCGATCCGCGGATTAAGGAGGGGCTCATTGAATACTGAAAAGAAAAAAACAAAGAAAAGGATGACCCGGAGAATGAATCCGGCAATGCGCTGGGGCGCCGGAATCGTGGGCTTTTTCCTGGCGGTGGCCGTTTTGGCGCCGGTGCTGGCGCCTTATGATCCCTATCAGATGGGAATTCCCTATGTGAAGCCCAACGCGGAGCATCTGCTGGGAACCAATGACGTGGGGCAGGACATTTTCAGCGAACTGATTTACGGGACGCGGGTTTCCCTGTTTATCGGGATTTTCACTTCCCTGGTGGTGACGGTGACCGCCACGGTGCTGGCGCTGCTTTCCGGCTATTACCAGGGAAAAACGGATAAATGTATTACGGCTCTGACCAATATCATGATGGGGCTTCCGAGCCTTGCGCTGACAACGCTGCTGATTGCCTATCTGAATCCGGGAAAACTCAGCATTGTTGTTTCTATCAGTCTGACGGCCTGGCCGGGAACCTGCCGGATCCTGCGCAGCCGGGTTCTGCAGCTGTGTGAGATGCCGTTTATTAAAATTGAAAAATCCCTGGGAGCCAGGGATGTGGTGATTATGGTGAAGCATCTGATTCCGAACCTGAAGGATATTATCCTGTCCCGCGCCGCTCTGTCCGTATCTTCCGCCATGATGACAGAAGCCGGATTGAGCTTTCTGGGACTGGGCGATTTTGGGGAAAAGAGCTGGGGGAGCATTCTGCATTACGCATTTTACCAGAATGGCGTGATCCGCGGCTATACCTGGTGGTATCTGCCGCCGATTCTCTGCACTTCCCTGGCAGTTCTGGGATTTATGCTGCTGGGCTATTACGGAGTACAGAAGACGGAGGTGGCAGTCCATGCTTGAACTGAAACATGTATCGGTGGAATTTTCCTCAGAGAACAGCGTGCTGGCAGTGGATGACATTTCCATGGAGCTTCCGGAGGGCTCCAGAACGGCCATTGTTGGGGAAACCGGGAGCGGGAAAAGCGTCCTGTTGCTGGCGATTCTGCGGCTGCTTCCCTCCAATGCGAGGGTTCAGGGCCATATCTGTCTGAACGGTGAGGAGGTACTGGAAGCGGATCGGAAACGGATGTGTCAGATCCGCGGCGGTGAAATTTCCTATATTCCCCAGGGCGGCGGAGCCAGCATGAATCCGCTGATGAAGGTAGGAGATCAGGTAGGGGAACCCCTGAGAGAGCACCGGGGCTTCAGCCGGAAAAAGGCCTTCGGGGCAGGGGTTGAGCTGCTTCGCCGGTTCAATCTGCTTCAGGAAGAACGGCTGGCAAAGGCGTATCCCCATACCTTCAGCGGCGGGATGCGCCAGAGGGCCATGGTGGCCATGGGAATCGCGGCCGGAGCCAGGGTTGTGCTGGCGGACGAGCCCACAAAGGGACTGGATGAACGCAGAATTGCCCTGGTGACGGAGGCGCTCAACCTGCTGAAGACAGAGACTCTGCTGTGTGTGACCCATGATATGAACTTTGCCGGGGCCATCAGCCAGAAGATCTGCGTGATGTATGCGGCGCAGCAGGTGGAGTTCGGGGATGCCAAAGAGGTTCTGGAGCATCCGCTCCATCCTTACACCCGGGATATGATCGCGGCCATGCCGGAAAATGGAATGAAATATGAAGATGTGGGGTTTGCGCCGTCCCACGGAAGCTATCTGCACTGTGATACCGGCTGCCGGTACCAGGCAAGGTGCCGGGAACGGTGTGAACGCTGCCAGAAGACGCCGCCGCTGGCAGACAGAAACGGACATAAGGTGAGATGTTGGAAATATGTTGATTGAGACGAGAAAACTGACAAAAAAATACGCAAATGCGAAGGGGCAGACCGCAGTGGATCAGGTGGAGATCTGCATACAGCCGGGAGAGACTGTGGGACTTTTCGGAGAAAGCGGAAGCGGGAAGTCCACACTGGGACTGATGCTGGCAGGGCTGGAGAAGCCGACCTCCGGTGAAATTCTTTTTCGGGAGGAGAGGGTTTCCATGCCGTATCGCGGCAGCGTGCGCAGGAAAATCCAGATTCTGTTCCAGCATCCGGAGATTTCCTTTAATCCGGCGCTGATTTTGCTGCGGAGCATGACGGAACCGTACCAGATTTATAACCTGCCATATTCTTATGAAGAGATGCTGGCATATCTGGCGCAGTACGGATTATACGAGGAGCATCTCTACCGGACACCGTCCCAGCTTTCTGGCGGAGAGCTGCAGAGAGCGGCGCTGGCCAGGGTTCTGCTGCTGGAGCCGGAACTTCTTGTGCTGGATGAGCCCACCAGTATGCTGGATGTGATTACCCAGGTTCAGATCATGCGGCTGCTGGAGGACTATCAGAAGGAACACCGGACGGCCTATCTTCTGATTTCCCACAACCGAATCCTCTGTGAGCGTGTCTGCGGCAGGCTGTACCGGGTAGAAAACGGGAGATTTACGCCTGAACGGGAGGGATAGAATGTATTCGATTTTTTATGATGAGCTGACAGCGCGGCTTTACCCGTCTACGCTGCTGCATGCCTATGGAGTGAACGGCAAAATATCAGGAAGCGTGGGCGCCATCGGAGAAATTGGAGGCAGGGTGGCTGCGGTGCTTCACGCACCTGTGGGCTGTGCCTATCATTACCGGTACTCCGCCAGGAGACGGCATCAGCCTTTCTATCCGCTGCTGAGCACGGATCTGACGGAGCAGGAGATTATCTTCGGAGGAGAGGAGAAGCTTCTACGGACGGTTCGGGAAGCCTGGGAACGGTATCAGCCGGAAATGATTTTTATCATTCCCAGCCCGGTCAGCGATATTCTCAATGAAGATATCCGGTCGGCGGCAGAACAGCTGCGGCGGGAAGGGATTCCGGTAACGGCCATTCAGTCGGAGCTGTTTTCCCACCGGGATAAAAACTATTCCAGAAACCGGCTGCGGGAAGTGGCGAAGCAGAAAATTTCGGGAGATAACCGGTTGGAAATCGAACTGAAGGGATGCGGTTTTACAGAGGCCCTCTACGCGATGGTGGAGCAGGTGATGAAACCCCAGACTGTGGTTCCCTGCAGCGTCAATATTGAGACCGTTGGCTGGGGCGGTGAGGGGAGGGCCGTTCTGCGGGAAATGGAAGCTTTTCTGAATGCCTGCGGAATCACGGTAAATACCTGGATTCCCAGCGCGGGGATCCGGGCCCTGGAGTGTGCGCCGAAGGCTCAGCTGAACCTGGTGAAACGGATCCGGTGGGCAAAGAGAATGAAGGAAAAGTTTGGAACGGACTATCTGCAGCTGAATGGAAACGGCCGTTATGTGGGGCTTGCGGGCATTTCCCGGCTGTATCAGGATATCGCGGAAAAGCTGGGAATACTGCCGGATGTACAGGAGCGGATCCGGGAACAAGAAGAGACAGTCAGAGAGATGGCTGCAGAGAGCCTGGAATATCTGGTAACCAGACAGTGCGTGCTGGTCTGCCGGGGACTGGCGGACGCGCCCTTTACACTGAAGCTGTATGCAAAGGAATTCGGTGTGAGAATCCGCGCGGTCTGTCTTTTGCTGACATCGGAGCAGAGGAGGAGCCTGAATATTACCCGGGAGCTGGAGGAGCAGCTGATGGGAAGAGTCAGGGAAGCCGCAGCCCTGTATGCGCCGGAAGCGGAAATTCTGTTTAATCCCACCCGGGAAAGCATGGGCCGGGTGTTCGCGGATGCGGATGCGGTTCTTGGAACCGGCGATTTTACGCTGGAAGGAATCGGGGCGCCTGTCATACCGGCAGGGACAGAGACCACCTCACTGAGCTTTGAGTCCTGGCTGCGCAATGTGAGGCGGCTGGAAAGCCGGATCCGGAATGGGAAAAGCAGGGATCATCTCCTTCTGAACCGACTGCCGTTTCAGGAGGAACGGTTTACAGATTATGAGAACCGCAGCAGCAGGGCAGCCAGAGAGATGTGGCAGCGGATGTGGCTGGAGAGGAAGGAGGAGGAGACATGAAACCTGCTTTTGGATGTAAGCTTCTGGGCGCCCATCAGGCGCTGACGGGAATCCGGGACGGTGTGGTGCTGTTCCATTCGGTGGTAGGCTGCAATTTCGGTTCCATGGCCTTTCATTTTGCCGCCTGCCATATGACCGACGTGCGTCAGACCTGTACTGTGATCAGTGACAGAGAGGTTGTGTTCGGCGGAGAGAATTCTCTGGAGAAAGCGCTTAAGGGTGTCCGGGAGCTGTATGAGCCGTCGGTGGTTTTTGTGGTAACCGGCTGCGTCAGCGATATTATTCAGGATGATGTGAAACGGATCGCTGCGGCATTTGAAAGGGAACATGCCCTGCGGGTGATTCCCATGGAGGCTGCCGGATACCGGGGAAGTTTCCAGGATGGCTTTGAACAGGCGCTTCGGATTCTGGCAGGGGAGATGGAGCTGCCGGAGAAACTGAGACTTTCGGAGAGAGGGAAAATATCCGGAAGAGAGCCGGTACGGATTCCGGTTCTGAATATACTCGGAATAGGAGCGGACGACCCACGTGCGGAGGCGGATCTGGAAGCACTGGAGGGACTTCTGAACGGAAAGGCCCGGATCGGTACGGTATTTTCCCATACGGATATGGAAGGAGTCCGGTGCGCATCCGGAGCCGATCTGAATCTTGTGTTCGGTTGCGGTGCGGAACTGGCCGGGGAAATGGAGCGGCGATTTGGGATCCCCTATGAGCAGCTGGATTATCCCTATGGCCTGACAGGGGCTGAAAAACTCTGGGACTGCCTGGAACACCGTTTTGGTCTGCAATTTACAGAAGAAAAGAAAGCATTTGAGACTGCCACCGCAGAAGGGGTGAAAGGGGCCTATTCCTATCTGCAGGCTCTTTACGGGCTTCCGGTATCCATTCTGGGGACGGGAGCACGGGCTGCAGGTCTTGCGGAGTTTCTGTCCGGAGAGCTTGGAATGGAAATTGAAGTCTGCGCCCGGCGGGAGTCGGTGAAGGATCTGGAGGATTTTTACGATCAGGTCCGCCGGACAGAGACGGCCTTTCTCTTTGGTTCATCCTTCGAACAGGAGCTGGCGGATGAATTGGAAATTCCGCTGCTGCGTTTTGATTTTCCGGTTTTTGACCGGGTCTGCCTGACACGGCGGCCCTATATCGGAGCGGAGGGGACGCTCTGTCTGATTGAGGACCTGCTCCAGGAGGCGCTGGCCGCACGGAGTCTGAAAGGAGCGATGTATCAGTGAAGAGGATATGTATTTATGGAAAAGGCGGAATCGGGAAATCGACCACCGTTGCCAATGTGGCAGCTGCCATGGCGCAGAAGGGGCTGCGGGTGGCTGTGGTGGGCTGTGATCCCAAGGCGGATACCACACGCTGTCTGGCAGGACGCAGGATTCCGACGGTGCTGCAGCAGCTTCAGAGCGGGGAAAAGGCAAAGGAAGAGATCGCTGTGAAGGGTTATCAGGGAATTCTCTGTATTGAATCCGGAGGTCCTGAGCCTGGAACGGGGTGCGCCGGAAGGGGAATCGCGTCGGCGCTCCGGGAAATCCGGGAACGCTCCCTGTTGGATGACAGGGACGTGGTGCTGTATGATGTGCTGGGCGATGTGGTCTGCGGAGGCTTCAGCATGCCTTTGCGGGAAGGCGTCGCGGAGGATGTCTATCTGGTGACAACGGCGGATTTTATGGCGATTTATGCAGCCAATAATATTTGCCGTGGAATTGCGAAATATGCCCGGGAAAATGAAATACGTCTGGCAGGAATCATTTATAACGGAAGAAGCGGCTGCAGCGATCCGGGCCGGGCGGCGGATTTCGCGAAGGCTGTCGGCACCCGGGTAATCGGGGAGCTGCCCATGAGCGGGCTGATCGGTCAGGCGGAGGTTCTGCGAAAGACAGTGGTGGAGCTGGAGCCGGACAGTGAAGTGAGCCGGGAATTCCGGAAGATTGCAGACAGAATGCTGGAGGGCGGACCGCGCTGCATTCCAGGGCCCCTTCCGGATGAGGAGGTGGAAGCACTGTGCGGTCTTCAATAGCGGAAGAGAATCTGCGTTTTCATCCCTGTTTTCAGGAAAGCTGTCACAGTGCATATGGCAGGATTCACCTTCCGGTGGCGCCCCGCTGCAATATTCAGTGTGCATTCTGCGACCGGAAATACGACTGTGTCAATGAATCCAGACCGGGAGTCACTTCAAAGGTGATCACAGCTGCCGAAGCAGCGGAACGGGTCCGGGAGGCTGTCCGGAGAGAACCCGGAATCCGGGTGGCAGGTATTGCGGGTCCGGGAGATCCCCTGGCTAATCCGGAGACCTTCGAGACCCTTCGCCTTTTACGAAAATCCAATCCGGGACTGATCCTGTGTGCCAGTACAAATGGCCTGCTGCTGACAGAAAAGCTGGAAGAGCTGCTGGATGCAGGACTGAATACCCTGACGGTGACCATAAATGCGGCAACTCTGCAGACGGCAGCCCGGATTTATACGGCGGTGCAGCTGCCGGGCGGGGAGGGCTCCGGTGCGCGGGCGTTGGAACAGTTCCTGGAGCTGCAGCGGGAAGGTCTGACGAAGAGCTGTGAGGCTGGCCTGACAGTCAAGGTAAATACGATCCTGATTCCCGGAATCAACGACGGAGAAATCTCTGCGGTTGCCCGGCTTGCGTCAGAAGCGGGTGCTTCGGTTATGAATCTGATGCCGCTGATTCCCTGCGGCGGTATGAAGGAACGCAGGGCGCCGTCCGGAGAGGAACTGGCTGCGGCGAGGCAGGATGCCGGCAGGTGGATCCGGCAGTTTACGCTCTGCCGTCAGTGCCGGGCAGATGCCTGCGGATTTGTCTGATCCCTCCGCTTTACAACGGTTTTTTTCAGTGGTAAAATTGACACAGACAGGGAGCTTGTCAGAGAAAAACGGAAGATGGGAGAGGAGAAGAATGATGAGGAGACAGAAAAGACAGGTTATGCGCCCTTTGGGCATGCTGCTGCTGTTTGTGGTGCTGCTCTGCCTGAGCAGTGTTTCGGCGTTGGCAGAGGGAACCGCGCAGGTGACCCTGGCTGTGAAGTACGGCCAGACGGAAGCACGGAGCATGCTGGCGATGATCAATGAATTCCGTACCGGAGAGGACGCCTGGTACTGGAATTCGGACGATACCACAATAACGAAGCTGACCGGACTGGGCAGGCTGACCTATGACTATGATCTGGAACGGATCGCCATACGGCGGGCGGCGGAGATTGCCGTTTCCTTCAGCCATACCCGTCCAAACGGGGAAAGCTGCTTTACAGCTGTCAGCAATGGAACCAGAAGCTGGGGCGAAAATATCGCGGCGGGATACCCGAGCGCTGCGTCTGTGTTTGCGGGCTGGAAGGAAACAGAGGAGGACTATTCGGGTCAGGGCCATCGGAGAAATATGCTGAGATCCGGATATACCAGTGTGGGTATCGGTCATGTTTATTACAATGGGTGCCATTTCTGGGTGCAGGAGTTTGGATACGCGAACAGCGGGGCAGCTCAGACTGCGGCTGCGGACAATCCAGGACATATACAGGTGGAGGTTGCCCTGGATTCTGTGACTGGACGGCTGCTGACAGCCGAAGACTGTACGGTAGCCTATGGCTCTTCCGTGAGTGCGCCCAAAATTCAGATTCAAATCCAGATGGCAGATACCTGGCCATACAGGCCGCTTCCGGTGATCATGGATTATACCTGGACTGCTGCGGATACCGGCTGTATTTCCGTAAGCGAGGGTATGGTGACAGGCATAAATGTCGGAACCGGCAGACTTACCACGACGGTTCTGGGAGAAACGGTGACGGCGCAGGTCACTGTGACACCCCTTTCCCTGGAGAATGCGGCTGTGAATCTGGAGGCATCCACGTACGATTATACCGGAACGGCTGTGGTTCCCCGTGTGCAGTCGGTGATTCTGGACGGCAGAACACTGATCCCGGGAACAGACTACACCATTTCCTGTACGAACAACCAGAAGCCGGGAACGGCCTCTGTGAAGATTACCGGGTGCGGGAACTATACCGGAACGGCTGACAGAAACTTTACGATTCTCTGCAAGCACGCTTATCAGTCAGAGATTACGAAGGAGCCCACCTGCAGCACGCCGGGAAGCAGGACCTTTACCTGCAGCCTCTGCGGAGATACCTATAAAGAGACCATCAGCGCCACCGGCGCTCATGAGTACGGAAAACCGACCTTTACCTGGGCTTCGGACGGAACCAGCGCAAAGGCATCCTTCGTCTGCGCCTCCGGTGGAGAGACAAAGACGTTGACGGCGCAGATTTCCGCTCTGGCATCGGAGGGTGAAAACATTTATACGGCTGTGGTGACGCTGAATCAGAAGGAATACACCAGTGTGAAGCGAATTCCTGTGGTTAGAAAAGGCAGCATTTATACCAAGGGCAGCCTGAGTTATAAAGTGACCAAGGTTTCCGGAAAGAAGGGAACTGCCACGGTTCAGGGAGCAGTGAAAAAGAAGAGCACGTCTCTGAAAATTCCGGCTACCGTAACCATCGGAAATGTGGTTCTGACGGTTAATGCTGTGGGGGACAATGCATTCAAGGGTATGACGAAGCTGAAAACGATAAGCGTGGGAGGCAGCGTCACAAAGATCGGCACCGGTGCGTTCAGCGGCTGTACGGCACTTCAGAAGGTCAGCGGCTGCGCAGGAGTGACCTCGGTGGGTACCAAGGCGTTTTATAAATGTACGAAACTGACCACCATCGGTTCAGTCAGCGGAAGGGTGACTCTGGCGAAGGTGAAGACTATTGGTACTTCCGCTTTTGCGGGCTGCAAAGCCATCAAAAAAGTGGTGCTCAGCTCCGGGTCTCTGACCGCTGTCGGTTCCGGCGCATTCCAGGGCTGTACCGCCATGACGTCCTTTTCGGCTTCTTCCGCCAAGCTTTCCAGGATCGGAAGCAAGGCATTCTATGGCTGTACAAAGCTTGGAACGGTTACGCTGAAAACCACGAAGCTGACGCAGAGCAGTGTGGGAAGCAGTGCATTTAAGAATGTGAAGGCGACCTGTACGTTTAAGGTACCGTCTTCCAGGGTGTCTTCTTATAAGACAATTTTTACAGCCAGGGGAGCGGGAAGCAGGATCAAAGTGAAAAAATGATCACTGCTTCGCCAGATCAGCTGCCCGGCGATAAAAAAACCCCTTCGGAAATCCTGAAACGGGATTTCCGGAGGGGTTTTTATCTGGAAGCAAAGGGAGTCAGGCACAGACGGTCGATTCCCAGAAAGTTTTTGATGACGACACAGGCTCCGCCCAGAAGAATGGCCGTATCCTGCAGACCAGAAGGAAGCAGGGTACAGTATTTGTCCATCCGGTTCCGCAGAGATGCGGAAAGGGTTTTCATGATATCCGGAAGATAAATAATGAAGGAGCTGTTGATGACAATGGCATCCGGGTTGAAGGTGTTCAGGATGTTGTTGATGCACACGCTCATGTAAAGAATAAATTCATCCATGGCATGGCAGGCATCCGCATCTTTCTGAGTATACAGGCTGATAAACTGATCCAGCGTGATCCGGCGGCTCTTTTTTTCGGAAATCTCCCGGAGAATGGCCCGTTCAGAGGCGTACTGCTCGATACAGCCCCGGTTTCCGCAGGGACAGGGTCTCCCGCCCGGCACCACAATGGTATGGCCGAATTCCCCGGCATAACCGTTCTTTCCGGTGTAAAGCCTGTCATCAATAAGAATCCCAAGGCCGATGCCGGAGTGAACGCTGATGTTGATCATATTTGGATAATCAAAGGAAAAGGTACGTTCTCCCAGAACGGACAGGTTGGCTTCATTCTCCATAAAAACGGGAATCTGGAAATGCTCCTGGAGCAGTCCGGCCAGATCCAGCCCTTCCAGAGAATAGTAGGGGGTAAATACCGCCTGATTCTGATGGGTCACGCCGTGGATACCAAGGCTGATTCCGGCAATTCCGCATTTGGTCGGCGGGAGTCCTTCGATGGTCTGGCGCAGAATGGCCTTCAAAAGAGGGAGGATTTCTTTCCCGGCAGCATTGTTCGGGTACTGGTGGAGACGGCAGTGGGTCCCCCGGAGGTCGCAGGTGAGAACGGTGATGGTGTCCACGCCAAGATCCAGAGAAATCACATGGCCCTCCCGCTGATTCAGGTCCAGAAGGATGGGCTTTCGGCCCTTTTCTGTCTGGGCACTCCCAACCTCGATCACCAGATTCTCATCAATGAGAAGCTGGACCAGGGAGGAAATGGTGGCTTTGGTGAGGCCGAGCTTTTTGGAAAGGTCGGCTCTGGAAATGGGACCGTCATTTACGATGGTTTCCAGCACCAGATGGGAATTAATATCACGGATCAGTTCTTTGCTTCCGGTAACCATGGTGGTTCTCCTTTTTCTGATGTTGAGATCAAAAGTTGCTATACGGATTTTTTCGTGCCGGGCACTCTCAAAATCGACGAAAATATTTGTAATTCGCACATTTTTCTGCGAAAAATGGCTGCCCGTTCATGTTTTGCGGGCCCTATGGACATGAAAACCCATGCAAACCCCATGCAAACATGGATTTTCATCCATTTATCCCTTAGCTAATAGTTCATTGATTATACAAATGATTATAGCACAGATCTCACAAATGGACAGGAAAAATTTTGCGGATGGCCTGAAAAATAGGAGACAGGATTGCAGCGGATAGGTAACCGGGCATCCAATTCCATTGCATGCGGCAGGAAATTCTGATATAGTAGTTACAGAAGCCTTGGGATGCAGGCCCTGTCTGATAAGCTGCTGAGAAAGCTGCGCAGATTTGTCCGTCGGAAGGAGCCGGAGTATCCCGAAAAGGGAGGGGAACATGTATGGGTTGTACAAAAGAGGAATTTACCTACCTGTCACAGGATCAGATCACACGGATTCATGCTGTCTGCTGGAGGCCGGAGGGAGAGGTGCGCGGCATCATTCAGATTTCTCATGGGATGGTGGAGCATATCGGGCGTTATGAGGAATTTGCGCAGTTCCTGACGAAGCAGGGGTTTGCAGTGGTGGGCAATGACCACCTGGGCCACGGAAAGTCCGTGGTTTCCAATGAAAAATGGGGCTATTTTGCCGAGAAGGACGGAAACCGCACACTGCTTCGGGACATGCATTCCCTGCATCGGAGATTTGCGGGGCTCTATCCGGAAAAGCCGTATTTTCTCCTGGGACACAGTATGGGATCATTTCTGGCCAGGCAGTATCTGTGCTGCTATGGAGAACACCTGAGCGGAGCGGTGATTTCCGGGACGGGCTGGCACAGCCGGTGGGAAGTCAAACTGGGAATGGGGATCTGCAGAAGTATTGCCCGGGTTCTGGGATGGGAGTACCGCAGCAGCCTGGTGAATCAGATGGCTTTCGGCGGTTTTAACCGCTGTATTACGAATCCGAGGACAGCTCACGACTGGCTGACAAAGGACGAGGCGATTGTGGATGCTTACCGGGCAGATCCGGCGTGCAGCTTTCAGTTTACCTTAAACGGTTACTATAACCTGTTTTACAGCCTTTATAAGCTGACCCTTCCGGAATACCTGGAGAAAATGCCAGCGGATCTTCCAATGCTTTTTGTGGCGGGGAAGGCGGATCCGGTGGGAAATTTCGGAAAGGGTGTCCAAAAGGCTGTGCAGAGTGTACGGGATGCAGGAGTGAAAAACGTGGAATGCCGCCTTTATGAAAAGGATCGGCATGAGATTTTAAATGAGACAGACAGAGAGCAGGTATTTGCGGATATTCTGGAATGGCTGGAAAAGCAGATGCGGCAGGTGGAGATTGGGTAAAAACTGCCGGAAGAAAATAAGAAAGGCAGCGGCAGGGCGGATCACAGGAGATCCGGCTCCGGGCTGCCTTTTTCTGCAGGAAGAGGTGCTGCCTGCAGGCAGACAGAAATAAAAAACGATGTACGGATTATTCGGAAAGATTCTCTTTGGATTCCGAGACTTCCCCGGAAGCTCCTTCAGAATCTGCCGGACTGCCGGAGGCATTCCCGCTGTCCTGGGGTTTTTCGAAAAATTCCCGGGGGGTAATGTTGTCGGCCGGGTTCGGAATCTCCGGTGCAGAGCTGTCTTCCATATCCAGCAGGCTGTCAGAGGATCCGTCCTCTTTCGCTTCCTCCGGTATGTATTTGTCAAAGATCCGGACAAAGAACCAGGAATTCGCCAGAGCTGTCAGAGCGAAGCCGACCATAATCCAGACAACGGAGCCATACACCATCACTTCGGCGATGGTCAGAGTCAGGAGCATGGGAACAATGGCGATCACCAGCATCGCCAGGGTCGAGGGCAGATGCCGGATGGACATCAGCAGGGAGTTCCGCAGGGTGTTCCGGATCGTGTTGTAAAACTTTGACTGAACCGGGAACACATATAAGAAGACCATGGCATAAATCAGGGTAATGATGCCAAGTCCATATTTCACGGCTGTGGAAAAAGAAGAATCTACCTGGTTCATAATGGTAAAATCCAGTCCCAGCAGGATACCGGCAACCAGGAAAATCAGCCAGATGATGGTAGACTGCCTGAAGTTTTCCTTAAAGGACTTGAAAAAGCTTCGCACGATGTAGGATTCTTCCCCGCGCACTATTTTCAGGGTGACATAGAACATGGCAGTCGTCGAAGCACCGATGGTAACAATCGGGATACAGCAGATAATAAAAACAACGTTCAGAATCATCAGGTCAGCAACGTGGCCCATGAACACGAAGAATTTATTATCCATGTTAAAAATACGGTCCATAAAAATCTTCCTCACTTGGTATATTTTCTCGCGGATTCTGAAATGTACAGAATCCCAAACTATGTTTATTATATGACAACAGAAAAGAAAAAGCAAACAGATTACAGGGGTTTTATACATTTTTTATGTTTGCTGCAACAATCCGGACAAAAAAGAACACTATATGTGTGTAAGACGAATGCACTGGGAGGTGATCGGATGAAGGAATATCAGGAAAGAGAAACAGAACTGGTGAAAAAGGCAAAGAAAGGGGATACTGCCAGCTTTGCCAGGCTTTATGAACAGGTTTACCGGGAAATGTACCGGTTTGCCCTTTATACCCTGAAAAATCCCCAGGACGCGGAGGACGTGGTGAGTGAAACGGTGCTGGATGCCTGGATTCAGATTCCGAATCTTCGGAAGGCAGAGTCTTTCCGCGCGTGGATTTTTCGGATATTATCCAATAAGTGCCGGATGAAGCTGAAGCTTTACCTGCAGAAAACAGAAGAACTGCCGGAGGATCTGGCTGCAGAGGAGGGGGATTTGAGTGAACGGATGGATGTGAGAATGGCATTTTCCAGACTTCAGAATGAAGAACGGCTGATTCTGTCCATGAATCTTTTTGCAGGCTACACCAGCCGGGAAATCGGAACATTTCTTGGACAGAGCCACAACACTATTCGCTCAAAGCAGGCCAGAGCTCTGAAAAAAATGGAAACTATGCTGAGGAGGATTGACCATGGATGAAAAAAAATGGATGGAAAAAATCCGGGACAGCGCGGAAGGAACGGAGATTCCGAAGAGTCTGGAACCGGAAGAGATGGAAAAAAGACTGAAGAAGACGAAACAGGAAAAGAAGAGATTCCCTTATTATAAGGTAAGCGGTCTGGCAGCTGCTCTGCTCCTGGTAGTGGCGGCGGCCTGGCAGGTGAGGGGAATCCAGAAGGATGGGACTGTGGATCCGGAGACGGTTCTGAGCGGGAAAACGGCTGCACAAACCCAGGAGAGCGAAACGGCCGCAGAGCCCCGGGAGAGCGAAACGGCCGCAGAATCACAGGAAGAAGCTCCCTTCCACTCTGCCGAAAGCTATGATGAGATTTATGAGAGGCTGAAGGAGCAGTTCGGAGCGGAAAAAGCGGCCGGAACAGGTGCGCTTATGGCAAGGGATATGGATAGCGGCGCTGTCTTCGAGGCGGATAATTCTACGGATATCATGTTGTACAGCGAAGAGGATATTGCGGAGGAGAGTATGCTGGAGGACACAGCAGATACGTTGACCTCCGGTTCCGGTGACTTTTCGGAAACCAATCTGCAGGAGCTGGGCGTGGATGAAGGAGATGTGGTGAAAACCGATGGAACGTATTTTTATATTGTGGATGAATGGGGAAGCTTCCGCATTGTAAAGGCGGAAGGCAGCCGGCTGGAGCTGGCATCCCGGACGGAGGTTCCGGATAACAGCAGTAATTTTTCGCTGGCGGAAATGTACGTGGACGGCGACCGTCTGGTCCTGATCGGAACGGCTTATGAAGTGGAAATGGACGGCGGGGAGGACGAAGATGTTTACTGGATGAATGAAAAGGAAATCACAAAAATCTACACCTATGACATTTCGGATCGGGAGGAACCAGAGCTTCTGGGTCAGACCAGCCTTGACGGCTCCTACCGTACTTCCAGGAAAAACGGCGGGTATCTCTATGTGATCAGCGAATATTATCCGGTGGTGAAGGAGGCCAGGGAGCAGAGCGTCTTTGTGCCCCTGGCAGGAGGAGAGGAATTCGCGGCGGAGGATATTTTCCTGCCGGAGGAATTCCAGAATTCCTCCTATCTGGTGATCGTGTCTGTGGATCTGGAAAAACCGGATCAGATTCTGGACCGGAAAGCCTTTGTCTCCGGCGCTTCTGATTACTATGTGAGCACGGAAAACATCTATGTGGCAATGAATGAATGGCGGGGCGAGGATGGAAATTATACAAAGATCATGCGGTGCTCCTATCAGGACGGAATCATCACCCCCAGGGCGGCAGGCGCGGTAAAAGGTTATCTGAACAACAGCTTTTCCATGAATGAGTGGAATGGTTACCTGCGGGTTGTGACGACCCAGACCGGGGAAAAGACCAGGAATGCCCTGTATGTTCTGAATGAGAATCTGAAGGTTTGCGGACAGATCACGGATCTGGCAGAGGGAGAGACTATCCGGTCCGCCAGGTTCTTCGGAGATACGGGATACTTTGTCACCTACCGGAATATGGATCCGCTGTTTTCCGTGGATCTGTCGGATCCGGAAAATCCGGTGATTCTGGGAGAACTGAAGATCACAGGTTTCTCCGCGTATCTGCACTTTTACGGGAAAGAGCGGCTGCTGGGCATCGGTTACGAGACAGATCCGGATACCGGAGCCACCAAAGGGATCAAACTCTCCATGTTTGATATTTCCGATCCATCTGATGTGAAGGAGGTTTCCAAATACGTGATCCAGGATGCCTACAGCTGCGATGGGATGTACAATTATAAAGCGATTCTGGCAGACCCGGACAAAAATCTCATCGGTCTGGCGGTGGATACCAATTATCTGGTCTTCTCCTATGAGGAGACGGAGGGCTTTGTCAATCAGATGACCCACAGCCTGAAGAAGAGTTCCCAGGATACCTACGTGAATACCTGGGATCTGCGGGGCTGTTATATCGGGGATTACTTCTATCTGGCGGATATGGATCAGATTGTGGCCTTTGCCATGAAGGAAAATTTCGCGGAAAAAGGAAGTCTGGCATTCTGAAGAAGAGCGGAAGAAGGCCCGCAGAACGGTTTTTTCACAGGAAAATCATGCTTCCCGGCTTGCATCCCCGGTACGAATAGGCTATACTATAAGCATCATGTGTAAAATAAAAATGAGGTAAAGGGATAAAATGATGGAATTAACAACAGTAAGAGAAATTTTCAGAAACCGGGAAGCATATTTGGACAAGGAGATTCAGGTAGGAGGCTGGGTGCGTAGCAACCGTGATTCCAAATCCTTTGGATTTATCGTGCTGCATGACGGTTCTTTCTTTGAAACCCTGCAGATTGTATACCATGACACCCAGGAAAACTTTGCCGAGATTGCCAAAATCAACGTCGGCGCGGCGATTCTGGTAAAGGGAACGCTGGTGGCGACTCCGGAGGCAAAGCAGCCTTTTGAGATTCAGGCCAGTGAAATTGTTCTGGAGGGAGCTTCCGCGCCGGATTATCCGCTGCAGAAAAAGCGCCACAGCTTTGAGTACCTGCGCACCATCTCTCATCTGCGTCCCAGGACCAATGCGTTCCAGGCCGTATTCCGCGTACGCTCCATTCTGGCCTATGCAATTCACCAGTTTTTCCAGGAGCGGAATTTCGTATACGTGCACACACCGCTGATCACCAGCAGCGACTGCGAGGGTGCAGGCGAGATGTTCCAGGTGACGACACTGGATCTGAACAACATCCCGAAAACAGAGGACGGAGCAGTGGATTTTTCCAAAGATTTCTTCGGCAAAGCCACCAATCTCACCGTGAGCGGTCAGTTGGACGTGGAGACCTATGCCCAGGCATTCCGGAATGTATATACCTTCGGCCCCACGTTCCGGGCGGAGAATTCCAACACCACCCGTCATGCGGCAGAGTTCTGGATGATTGAGCCGGAAATCGCCTTTGCGGATCTGAAGGATGATATGGTGCTGGCAGAGAGCATGCTGAAATTTGTGATCCGTTATGCCATGGAGCATGCGCCGGAGGAGATGGCTTTCTTCAATTCCTTCGTGGATAAGGGCCTGCTGGAGCGTCTGGAAAATGTGGTAAATTCCGATTTCGGTCATGTGACCTATACGGAAGCCATTGAAATCCTGGAAAAGAACAATGACAACTTTGACTACAAGGTTTCCTGGGGCTGCGACCTTCAGACCGAGCATGAGCGCTATCTGACCGAGCAGATTTTCAAACGCCCGGTATTCGTGACGGATTATCCCAAGGAGATTAAGGCATTTTATATGAAACTGAATGAAGACGGGAAGACCGTAGCGGCCATGGACTGTCTGGTACCGGGGATCGGCGAGATCATCGGCGGCAGCCAGAGAGAGGACAGCTACGAAACCCTGCTGAACCGGATGAAGGAGCTGGGACTGCGCAGGGAGGATTACGAGTTTTATCTGGATCTGCGGAAATACGGTTCCACCCATCACGCAGGCTTTGGACTGGGCTTCGAGCGTCTGGTGATGTATGTGACCGGTATGGGCAATATCCGTGATGTCATTCCGTTCCCGAGAACCGTAGGAAACTGCGAACTGTAAGGAGGAAAAAATGGGGAGTAAAATACTGATCGTAGATGATGAGAGGGAGATTGCAGATGTGGTGGCACTGTATCTGCAGAATGAAAACTACGACGTGATCAAATGCTACTGCGGAAAGGATGCTCTCCGGCTGATTGATGAGGAAAAGCCGGACATGGCTCTGCTGGACGTGATGCTTCCGGACATTGACGGCTTTACGATTCTGCAGAAAATACGGGAGAACTATACGTTTCCGGTGATTATGCTTACCGCGAAAACAGAGTATATGGATAAAATTACGGGACTGACTCTGGGGGCTGACGATTATATCGCCAAGCCCTTTAACCCGTTGGAGCTGGTAGCCAGAGTGAAGGCTCAGATGCGCCGGTTTACTAAATACAACGAAGGAAGCAGGAACGAGGAGGATATCATCGATTTCGCCGGACTGATGCTGAACCGGAATACCCATGAGTGCGTTTACAATGAAAAGAAACTGACGCTGACGCCCATTGAATTCGATATTCTCTGGATTCTCTGCGAAAACCGCGGTCAGGTGATCAGCTCCGAGCAGCTTTTTGAACAGGTCTGGAAGGAAAAATACTATAAAAACAGCAACAATACAGTCATGGTGCATATCCGGCACCTGCGGGAAAAAATGAGCGGCCCCACGGGAAAATCCGATTTCATCAAGACTGTCTGGGGAGTGGGATACCGGGTTGAAAAATAACTACCGAAAATTAAAATGGAGCCTGATGCTGCGGACCATTCTGTTTGCTCTGATGGCCCTGGCAGTGGGATATGGGATTCTGGTTCTTCTGATTGACGGGCTTTTCCAGAACGGCTTTCAGGAGATTGCCATCAGCCTGATGGAAAAGTGCGGAATGACCCATCTGGAAGCAAACGATATGTACGGACGGATTTTTATGGAGAATAAAAATCTGTTCGTTGTTGTGGGCTTTATTCTGCTGTTCCTGGTATTCTTCTATTTTGCCATTTCCAAAATCACCAATTATCTGGAAGAGATCGGAAGAGAGATTGAGAATATTTTAATCGAATCCGATGATCCGGTGACCCTGGAGCCGGAGCTGCGGCCCATTGCGGAGAAGCTGAACAGCCTGAAGCTGACGCTTCGGCGCAGGGAGCTGGCGGCCAATGAGAGCGAACAGAAGAAAAATGATCTGGTGGTTTTTCTGGCCCATGATCTGAAGACACCGCTGACCTCTATCATTGCCTACCTGACCATGCTGGATGAGCAGCCGGAGATGCCTCTGGAGGAGCGGAGCAAATATACCCACATTGCCCTGGAGAAATCCCTGAGGCTTGGGGAGCTGATCAACGAATTTTTTGAAATTACCCGGTTTAATCTCCAGGATATTGTACTGGAGAAGGAGACGGTGGATCTTTCCATGATGCTGGAGCAGCTGGCGGATGAGAGCTATGCGGTTCTGAACAGCAAATCGCTGACCTGTTCCATTCATACGGATGAAGGGCTGATTGTAGACGGAGATCCGGACAAGCTGGCCCGGGTTTTTGATAACCTTCTGCGAAATGCCATTGCCTACAGTTATCCTGGGACAAACATTGACATCAAAGCAAATCTGGATGGAAACCTGGTGGTGATCGTCTTTACCAATCAGGGAGACCCGATTCCCCAGCAGAAACTGACTTCGATCTTTGAAAAATTTTACCGGGTGGACAATGCCAGATCCAGCCAGACCGGAGGAGCAGGACTGGGACTTTCCATTGCAAGGGAGATTGTGGAGCTGCACGGCGGGACGATTGAGGCATCCAGCAGCAGCTACAGTACCCGGTTTACCGTCCGCCTTCCCAGACATCAGGAGGCGGCAAAGAAGAAGGGAAGGTTAAAATGACCGATAACAGAAAGAAAGGAAGAGCAGGATCCGTACTTCGGACAATCATTCTGGTGATTGCCCTGGGCGTGTTCTGCTTTTCTGCGTATAAATTAATCACGATTTATCTGGACTACAAGCAGGGCAGCGATGAATATACCGCCCTGGAAAAATATGCGGATCTTCAGAATCAGGTGGAGCCGGAGATTCCGGAGGATGAGGAAGAGCCGGAACTGTCAGATGAGGAAATCGGGGACGGCCTGCTTTTGGACAGCGGGGAGACCGCAGAGTCCCGGGAAGAGGCAGAGTCCGGAGAGAATGCCTCAAGAGAAGGGGAGAGCGACGCGGAAGAGGGAGAAACGCAGAACTATACCTACGAGACGGAAGTAGATAAGGAGACCGGAAAGGTTACGAAGAAAAAGATTTATTATATGACCAGCCCGGTGGATTTTGACAGTCTGAAGGAGATCAATGAAGATATTATCGGCTGGCTGAAGGTGGGGGCACTGGATCTGAGCTATCCCATTACCCAGGCGGAGGACAATGACTATTATCTGCACCGGACCTTTGAGCGGGTGGACAATTTTGCGGGATGTATCTTTATGGATTATCAGAACCATCTGAATTTTCTGGATGACAATACTATGATTTACGGCCATAATATGAAGGACGGTTCCATGTTCGGAACGCTGCGGAAGTTCCTGGAGGAGGGCGTGTACGACTCGGATCCCTATTTCTGGATTTATACGCCCAAGCGTATTTATAAATATCATATTTTCAACTGCACGACCGTGGGAACCGTGAGCACCACCTATACGCTGAATTTCGGCACCCGGCAGGCCTTCCAGGATTATCTGGATGTGGCAGTGGAGCAGGCGGAGGTGGAAACAGATGAAATGACGCTGGATTCCGGCGATAAAATCGCGACGCTGTCCACCTGCACCGGGGACACCAGCACCCGGTTTGTGGTACAGGGAAAGCTGGAGCGGATTTACGCAGTCTACGAGACCGATTAAGAAATAACAGGATAACGAAATGCGGAGCATTTTGGAGAGCAGCTCGAAACAGTTACGATAAAATAAAAAAAGAAAAGAGCTTGAGTGCGGAAGGTGAAAGGGGAAGGAATATGGACAGTATCGCAAAACTGAAGGAAATTATGGAGAACAGCTCCAATATTGTATTTTTCGGCGGCGCCGGGGTATCCACAGAAAGCGGAATTCCGGATTTTCGCAGTACAGACGGGCTTTATAACCAGACCTACGATTATCCGCCGGAGACCATTTTGAGCCACAGCTTTTTTATGCGCAATACCGGGGAATTTTATCGTTTTTACCGGGACAAAATGCTCTGTCTCACCGCAAAGCCCAATGCGGCCCACAAAAAGCTGGCGGAGCTGGAGGAAAAAGGAAAGCTTCGGGCGGTGATTACTCAGAACATTGATGGGCTTCATCAGATGGCGGGAAGCAGGGAGGTTCTGGAGCTGCATGGCAGCGTTCACCGGAATTACTGTATGAAATGCGGGAAGTTTTACGATGCAGCCTATATGCTTCATTCCGAGGGAGTTCCCCGCTGCGAATGCGGCGGTGTGATCAAGCCGGATGTGGTATTGTACGAGGAAGGACTGGACAATAACATTCTCTCCAGATCCGTTCAGTATATTTCCAATGCGGATGTCCTGATTATCGGCGGAACCTCCCTGGTGGTTTATCCGGCTGCGGGACTGGTGGATTATTACCGGGGCAGCAAGCTGGTGGTGATCAATAAGTCCGTGACGCCCAGAGATAAAAACGCGGATCTGGTAGTACAGGGAAGCATCGGCGAGATTCTCTCCCAGATCAGATAAGAGGGCCGCGTACAGAGCAGAGAGTAGATAGAAGAGAGTGCAGAGCAGAGAGCGGAGAATATAGAGTACGGGGAACAGACGCCGGGGAACGGATGGTATCCAGGGGACGGGAAACGAACAGATCACAAACGAACAGAGATAAATGAACAGAGTATCAATGAGCAGAAGGGCTGACGGATAGGATGTGCGGATATGAATTATGAGGTAGGCGATATTGTAAAACTGAAAAAACCCCATCCCTGCGGGAGTCAGGAATGGGAAATCCTCCGGGTGGGAGCGGATTTCCGGCTGAAATGTACCGGGTGTGGACATCAGATCATGATTGCCAGGAAATTAGTGGAAAAAAATACGAAGGATTTGAAAAAAAAGCTTGAATAAGCGGGTATTTTATGCTATCATAACTTTTCGTGATATATTATTTTAATTCCTTGCTCCCTGTGAAGGCTGGGGGCCAGAGACCATAAGGAGGTGCGAACAGCATGAACAAGTACGAATTAGCAGTTGTTGTCAACGCAAAAATCGAGGATGACGCAAGAACAGCTACCATCGAAAAAGTAAAAGAGTACATTACCCGTTTCGGTGGCACGATCACCAATGTAGATGATTGGGGAAAGAGAAGACTGGCTTACGAAATCCAGAAGATGAGAGAAGGATTCTATTATTTCATCCAGTTTGAAGCAGATTCTACCTGCCCGGCAGAAGTTGAGAAACGCGTGCGTATTATGGAAAACGTAATCAGATTCCTGTGCGTTAGACCGGAAGCATAAGCCAGAAAGTAGGAGATTATATGAATAAAGTCATTTTGATGGGGCGCTTAACAAGAGATCCTGATGTGCGTTATTCCGCAGGGGAGAATGCCACCGCGGTTGCCAGATATACGCTGGCCGTGGACCGGAGATTCCGCCGCGACGGGGAAAATACCGCAGATTTTATCGGATGCGTTGCCTTTGGCAGAAGCGCGGAGTTCGCTGAGAAGTATTTCCGCCAGGGCCTGAAGGTGATCGTAACCGGACGTATTCAGACAGGCAGCTACACGAACCGGGATGGCCAGAAGGTCTACACCACGGATGTTGTTGTAGAGGATCAGGAATTCGCAGAGAGTAAGGCAGCTTCCATGGCCAGCGGCAGTGATATGGGTTATCATCAGCCGGCGGCGCCTGCATCAAGACCGGCGCCCAGTGCAGCCGTAGGGGACGGATTCATGAATATTCCAGATGGTATAGATGAAGAATTACCATTCAATTAATGTGATGTAAATCCAAAAAGGAGGTTAGGGACCATGGCATTTAATAAAGCAGAGCGCGGCGACTCTCCCATGAAGAGAAGAGGCGGACGCAGAAGAAAAAAAGTTTGTGTATTCTGTGGCAAAGAGAATAACGAGATCGATTACAAAGATGTAAATAAATTAAAGAGATACGTATCCGAAAGAGGTAAGATTCTTCCGAGAAGAATTACCGGAAACTGTGCGAAACATCAGAGAGCTCTGACCGTTGCGATCAAGAGAGCACGTCATCTGGCGCTGATGCCCTACGTGATGGATTAATTTCCGCAGCAGGAAACCGAATATTGGAAAGCCCTTAAACACTGGAGTCGCAGTATTTAAGGGCTTTTTTGGTGGAAGGGCTTTTCTGCGGTTCTCATTGTAAAATGTATGTAAAAACAGGAGACTGTATTGTAAAAATTTGGGGATTATGCTAGTATAACGTTATGATGTTGGGGTCAAAAGATGCCATACGGATTGTTCCGTGCTTCGCACTCCCACAATCCTGCCCAATATTCGGATATCGTGGGACATTCGTCCCACTTTTATCCTCATATTGGGGCGGGTCAATCAGTCATAAAACC
>JAXEJQ010000044.1:0-54200 GCA_034101475.1 Candidatus Limivivens sp. | reverse complement strand
CCGGATATTTCATTAGCCTGCAAGGCGGAAGAAGGAGGCGATGCGGTGGCATCGTCGACTGATGACAACGCAGCAGATAATGAAATAGATGGTGCTTTTTACCATAAATTACAAGTGGTCAGTACACTAGCCAGCAGCCTGCGCTGCTTCTCCGAAATCGTTCTCTCATTCCATAAAATATACATCACTCTCCGGTGATTTTCAATGGGTTCAATTCGAAGTCCTGTGGAAGGCTCTGTCAAAGCCGCCGGTATAAAAAAACTCTTTCTTCGCTCATATCCGCCGATCTTTCCATATTTCTGCACGTTTTGGCGCATTTCCTCCGGCTCCTCCATCAGGAGAATCACATCCACCCGTTCATTTTCCAGCATTTTCTGAAGCTCCTCCCGGCCGCCGGTATAGAAATAAAAAGACGTTTCCCGGAATTCTTCCGCTGCCTTTTCCACCGCGCCGGTGACCGAAGCCAGCATCATGGGATTCTCACAGGCAAGCCGCAGAATCTCTCCGCCATTTACAGAATCTGTCTCCTGCCGGCAGCGGTTTTCCTCCAGAAAGCCATCCAGTTTTCTCATAAAAAAAAATCCCATTCCGCCCACAGCCAGAAATCCCAGAAGCAATACAACCGCTCCCATAACTGCACCTCCCTCAGACTCCTCCTGTTCTGCATCTGTCCTATATATGGAAGCATTTCTGAATATCTTTGTTTTTCCCCAGCACCAGCAAAGCATCCCCCTCGGCAAAACAGGTTCCCGGCGTAATCGTCAGTTCCATTTTTCCATTCCGTTTTAATGCCATAATATTGATGTGATATTTCTGCCGGATATTGATTTCTCCCACCGACCTGCGGACCCAGCTGTCCGGCACCGCAATTTCGAAAATCGCGTAATCGTTGGCCAGCTCAATATAGTCAAAAATGTGATCTGAACTGTACCGGATCGCTGTCCAGGTGGCAAGCTGCTTTTCCGGATAAACAATCTCATCCGCGCCGTTTCGGAGCAGAAACTTCGCATGTACATCCTTGGCTGCCCTGGACACCACCATTTTTGCTCCCAGCTCCTTCAGCAGAGAGGTGGTCTCCAGCGAGCTCTGAAAGTCATTCCCGATGGCAACAATACAGACATCATAATTTCTCACACCCAGGGAACGCAAAAAAGCCTCGTTCATGCTGTCCCCAATCTGGGCATTGGTCACATAGGGAAGTACATCCTCAATCCGGTCCTCCTGCTTGTCAATGGCCATTACCTCATGCTTCAGCTCATGGAGCTTCATCGCAATATTTTTCCCAAATCTTCCGACTCCTATCAGCAAAATGGACTTTGTCATTCTGCTTACCCCCTTATCCCACTGTAATTTTTTCTTTCGGAAGCTTTGACAGCTTTCTCTGGGTACCTGAAAAGGCTGCAAACACCAGAGTCAGACCGCCGACTCTTCCCATAAACATCAAAAAGATCAGAATCATTCTGGAAACCGCTCCGGCCTGGGGTGTAATGCCCAGGGTCAGACCCACGGTTCCGATGGCGGAAGCCGTTTCAAAAAGACAGGTAAGCACCGGCAGATCCTCGATCCAGCTGATCAGGATTCCCCCAGTCAAAAACAGCGTCAGGTACAGCAGCAGAATCGCCGCCGCGTATTTTACGGTATTTTCCTCCACTCTTCTGCCAAAGCACTCCGTATCCTCTTTTCGTTTGAATACCGCAAACAGCGTCATAAACAGCACGGCCACTGTGGTGGTCTTCATACCGCCGGCTGTGGATCCCGGAGACCCGCCGATAAGCATCAGGATAATCAGGACCATCTGCCCGGCCTCACTTACCCGGGTCAGGTCAATGGTATTAAAGCCGGCGGTTCTTGGCGTCACAGCCTGAAACAGCGCTCCCCAGAACCTCTGGGAAAGAGACATCTCTTTCCAGCTCTGCCTGCCGAATTCCCCGAAAAAGAAAAACAGAAACGGCAGCAAAACCAATACTCCGGTCATAATCAGAATCATTTTACTCTGGAGACGGTAGGTACGGAAATGAATTCCCCTGCGCTTCACGTCATCCCAGGTCAGAAAACCGATTCCGCCAATGATGATCAGTCCGATCACGACGATATTGACTGCGCCGTTGGTCTGATATCCGGTGAGAGACGAAAATTTCCCGTTTATTCCCATCAGATCAAAGCCGGCATTGCAGAAAGCAGAAATGGAATGAAACAGGGCATACCAGATCCCCTTTGCCGGGCCAAAATCCTTCCAGAAAACAGGCAGCATCAGAAGAGCTCCCGTCAGTTCAATAATCAGTGTTGATCTTAAAATAAATCCTGTCAGCCGGACAATCCCTCCTACGCTGGGAGCTGAAATGGCCTCCTGCATGGTACTTCTCTGCATCAGACCGATCTTTCTTCCGGAAATCACCGCCGCTGATACGGCAATGGTGACAACTCCCATTCCGCCCGTCTGAATCAGCAGCAGAATCACCGCCTGCCCAAAACCGGACCAGTAAGTGGCCGTATCCTGAACCACCAAACCGGTCACACAGGCCGCAGAGGTTGCCGTAAACAATGCGTCAAAAAAAGAGGTCGGGGTTCCGCTTTTCGCAGAAACAGGGAGCATCAGCAGAATGCTCCCCGTTAATATGACAAGCAAAAACCCCACACTGATAATCTGGGAGGAAGTCCATTGCTTTTTCCTGTATATTAAGTATTTCATACCTTTACCTGCCATCCTGGCTTTCACGATGCTGCATCATTTTCTTTTATTATCGCTTTTTTCGTTTAAAGTTTGTATAAGGAAATTTCGCTTTGTATTAAGATCGTATAAAGATCAAATCAAAGTTCTACAGCAGGCTGTTTCCTTCCCTTGACATCTCCCGGTATGAAGTAGGAGAATATCCGCAGAATTACAATGAAACCCACTTTTTCAGATAATTTTATTCGTCATTCTGGTCAAAGAAACCGGCATGTCGTTCCGAATTTCCTTACCAGACGCGCACACGATTGTGTCCCGGATGAAGTCCTTCCATGGGCCCCGGCACCGGGTTTTCCCCGCGCTCTGCCCCAAAATAATCCCGGTTGAAGATAATCGGATTTCCGTCCGGATCGTCAAAGGGTGCCTCTGTAATCCGCGGCATACCCAAAGTGTTGGTCTCAATGATTTCTGTGGGTATCTGGAATACCCCCTCTTCGAGATCCATCTCCAGATAGGTCCCATCGACCTCTTCCAGAATCTTCACCCGGGGATCTGCTTCCGACAGGAAGTTCTCTTTTTCAGCACCAAAGGCAGGCGCACCTTTCAGATATACATTTCTGTTTATGTAGACAGCCTGCGGCGTCTCCTGGAATTTTTCATGATCGCTGTTTCCTTTGGAAGCAATCATCTCCTGATATTCCTCCCAGGAGGACGGATGTCCGTTATATCCTGCAGTACCGCTCTTTGACTGCGGCGTAAATTCCGGAGCGCCTCCTACAAAAATATTCTGGTACAGGCGGTCGTCACCGGAATAAACGATGACACAGCCGGCCACTTCCGTGGAATGTGGGAAATGGTACGGGGTAGATCGGTCAAGGGTATCAATGCGCCGCATGGTACCGCAGCAGAGATTATGCAGATAAGCGCCTCCCTGAGCCACATTGTCGAAGTTATAATCCGATGCAAAAATATTATTGTCCACTTTATAAGGTCCATGAGTAACCTCAATCATCAGATCCCGGTCATTTCCGTAAAACAGGTTGCCGCTGACACGCAGCCCCTGAGCCTGCCAGTCAAACCACGCCCCCAGGGTGCTGTTGTGGATGTTATTGTTCAGAAGCTGTACATCGATCGCCGCATGCAGCTTGACGCCTGCAATTTCATAGCCGAAAAACTCATGCTTCACCGCAATGTTGTAAATATGATTGTGCTCAATGGTGGAAAATACACAGCCCATATGTCCTACGATCCCGTTCTGCCCGCAGTCATGAATAACGTTGTTGCGAATGATATGACCTCCGATGGTTCCCTTGCTCCAGCCGATTCTGCGTGCCCGGAATACCGCTTCCATCTGATATTGATACCCCGGCTTTCTCTGCGTCCTTGTACACATATTATGTCCTGTGGATTCTTCCTTGCCGATGCTGATGGCGCTGCATTTTGCATCGTGAATATGATTGTTTTCAATAATCCAGCCCTTGCTCCAGTGAGCGCCCAGAAGTCCCGGCTGATCCGCTGTGGGCGGCGTCCACGGACACGCTGCCTGGGCCATTTCAAAGCCCCGGACAGTAATATAGTTTCTTCCGGTACGCTCCGGATAGAAGCAGCATTTCCGGACATTAATCTCTGTCAGCTCTTTATTCGGATCTGCCCCCTGGAAATTTGCATAGATCGTCGTAACGCCTGCTTCCTCATCCACCTCTGCATACCACTGATAAACCGAATCCTCCGGATGAAGCAGCGGCTCCGGATGCTTGGTCCACGGCGGGTTCACGCCGGTTGGGCGCATCACGGGATGCATCACATCCTCCAGACGTCCGGCTTCATAGAAGGATTTCCCGTTCAGATACACATCTCCCAGATGGAGCGGAAAATTTTTCAGAACCCCTTCTTCTTCATAGGGGCTGGCAAACAGATCCGGGGCAATAAACCAGTCTCCGTTCAGCACTTCTTTATAGGGGTTGAAATCACCGAACATCGCATTCGGAAGTACAGCTTTCCAAACCTCTCCCTCAACCTGCTCCCAGGACTGAATCCGCTCCGAGCCTTTAATCACAACCTCTTCGCCCTCCGCAGCTTCATACACGATCCTCGTTATTTCACCTGTTCCACTGTTTTCCGGTTTCACCCATTCCCGGTAAACCCCGGCATGTACCAGAACGGTATCTCCCGGCATTGCGGTTCTTGCTCCCTGTGAAATCGTCCGGAAAGGCTGTTCCTCTGTCCCCGGGAACCAGTCGCGCCCAACCACCTGGTTTACATGATATACTCTGCTCATTTCGGCACCTCCATACCTGATTGATCTTCTGATGAGTCACACGGCAAATGAGCCTGTCGTCGATTTTCCCGTGCTGAGTCCAGTATACCGTTCTCTATTCTTCGTTACAATAGGATATTGGGGCATTATTCTATAAATTTGTGGGGGACAAAAACCCATGCTCCTCCCGGAGCATGGGTACTCTTACCTGTTTCTTTCCGATGTTATTTGGTAACTGTTCAGCGTTTTTTATTTCACTGCTTCAAATGCAGCGTCCAGTGCAGCAATCAGATCCTCCACCTTCTCAATACCGATGGACAGACGGATGGTATTCGGCTTAATACCCTGTTCCAGAAGTTCTTCCTCCGTGCACTGGCTGTGTGTAGTCGTTGCCGGATGAATCACCAGTGATTTCACATCCGCTACATTTGCCAGCAGGGAGAAAATTGCCAGATGATCAATAAAGTCCTGGGCAGTCTTTGCATCGCCTTTGATCTCAAAGGTAAAAATCGAACCGCCGCCGTTTGGCAGATATTTTTTATATAGCTCGTGGCTCGGCTCACTTTCCAGGGATGGATGATGAACTGCCTCTACCTGCGGATGTCCGGAAAGATATTCCACGATTTTCAGCGCGTTGCTCACATGGCGCTCCACACGCAGGGACAGCGTTTCAAGTCCCTGAAGGAAAAGGAATGCATGGAAGGGAGAAAGCGTCGCCCCGGTATCTCTTAAAATGACCGCACGAATATAGGTAACAAAGGCTGCCGGGCCCACCGCATCTGCGAAGGATACTCCGTGATAGCTGGGATTCGGATCAGAAATCCACGGATACTTGCCGGATGCCTTCCAGTCAAAGCTTCCTCCGTCGATAATCACACCGCCAATGGCCGTACCATGGCCTCCGATAAATTTTGTAGCAGAGTGAACCACGATATCTGCGCCATACTCAAGGGGACGGATCAGATAAGGCGTTGCAAAGGTAGAGTCCACTACCAGAGGAATCTGATGTCTGTGAGCAATTTGGGAAAGCTCCTCCAAATCAACCAGATTGGAATTGGGATTTCCGAGAGTTTCCACAAAAATCGCCTTTGTATTTTCCTGGATTGCCGCTTCAAAAGCCCCTTCCTCTTCCGGATCCACAAAGGTTGTGGTAATTCCGCTTGCCAGCGGCAGGGTATGTGCCAGCAGGTTATAGGTTCCGCCGTAAATGGTTTTGGATGCCACAATGTGCTCACCTGATTTTGCCAGAGCCTGGAAGGTATAATTGATGGCTGCAGCTCCGGATGCCACTGCCAGAGCAGCAACGCCGCCCTCCAGAGACGCGATGCGCTGTTCAAAAATATCCTGAGTCGGGTTCGTCAGTCTTCCGTAAATATTTCCTGCATCCCGCAGTCCGAACCGGTCTGCCGCGTGCTGAGAATTATGAAATACATAGGATGTTGTTGCGTAAATCGGAACTGCTCTGGCATCCGTTACCGGGTCTGCCTGCTCCTGTCCAATGTGTAACTGTCTCGTTTCAAATCCCCAGTTTTTCGAATCTTTGATATCTGCCATTTTCGTTTCCTCCATTTATCTGTTTCTTTTCTGATCGTTTTGTTTTCGAGTAATCTCTCTGATTTCTGAATTCATACTAACATAGTAGGAAAATTTTGTCCAATACCGAAAAAAAATATCCTGCTATAGGATTAACCTATAACAGGATACTTACGCTTTTGGCTCATCACTTATATTACATAATTGTCACTCATTCCGCGCTGCCAATCCATCAGATCCGCCAGCGTATAATGATCTACAACCCCGCGGATCGCCGCATCCAGCTCCTTCCAGAGCTTCAGGGTCACACAGGAATCTGCCCGGGTACAGAGGTTTTCCTCATCATCCAGACAGCTCACCGGAGCCAGGCTTCCCTCTGTCAGCCGCAGAATCATGCCAACCGTATAATCCTCCGGATTCTTCATCAGACGGTACCCTCCCTGAGGCCCCCGGATACTGCGCACATAACCGGCTTTCACCAGCACCGATACGATCTGCTCCAGATATTTTATGGAAATCTCCTGACGTTCTGCCACATCTTTAATTCGGACCGGTTCACCGGAGGCATCCATGGCCAGATCCAGCATCAGTCTGAGGGCATATCTTCCTTTTGTCGAAATCTTCATCTGATCCGATCCCTCCTTTTTTTGTTCTTATTTTAGCACAAAATTCCCGGAAACGTAAAGAAAAATCTATAATCCTTATCAAAATAGTAAAGTTTCGGCCCGGAAGCCTCCTGAAGCAGCTTTAGAAAATCTCCTCCGCATCCTTCGGCAGAACCCGCACCCGCTCCAGATATTTCCTGCTTCCTGCCTCATCTGCCTCCTGATAAGGATACCCCAGCTGATCCCCTGTCATGCGGGCCGTCTCGGAAAATAAATCGCAGAGAATATCCACCGAATCCCAGATACGCTGAAGATTCCCCTCCGGGAAGGTGGCCAGGTATCGCTGCCAGAGATCTTCCTGCAGAAAATGATTCAGATATTTTCCGGATTTTCCCACGCTGCAGGAAAACCGGGTCTGAATCCCCACTCTCCAGGTCAGCATTTTAAATAATTCCGGCCGGACATACAAATTCAGCATGTCCATAACGTAAAGGATCTCTTCTCTCCAGAGCCCCTTTCCCACATTCACAAGGAGCCACCAGAATTCATTGCAGGCAGCTGCGTATTCCTCCCCGGAGGGCCTGCGCACCCAATGGCTCTCGTCCGAAGGTTCTGGAAGCACCGGCAGAATCCCGTCTTTATCCAGAAGCACCCGCTTCAGGCGGCTCTCTTCCAGATCTGCCAGGCTAGTCTCCAGAGTCTGAAGCATACAGTCCACACGGTTTCCGTCTGCAAGCTGGATCAGATAGCCGTATTCCCGGTCAAAATCACACTCCAGACCGTTGGCCCGATCCAGCTCCATGGGAAGCTGCATGAGCAGACGCTCACCAAAGGCATCGATCCATTTGGGATCCTCCAGAAACGGCCTGATTTCCTTTACCACGTATACAATATCATAATCTCGAAAAATATCCTCCGGTACATTTGGATTACAGCGGGAGCCCCCCAGGTAGGCAGCGCGTATCCGATCATCACTTCTGGCAATGTTCAGAAGCATTTCCATCATTTCCTGCTCTGTCCGCATCCTTTTTCTCCTTATCCTCGGCCTTCGTTTGCTTTCTGTAAAACTACTTCTAGTATAAATAAAAAAACCGGATTCCACAATAGCGGATTACCCGGTTTTTCTTATTTTTTATGGTTCAGTCTGAATTTCCTGCTTTTTCCTTCGGTGTGTCAGGAGAATGGCGCTGGTCAGAGCCGTAAACGGAGCCACAGTCACCAGTCCGAAGCTCCCTACCACGGTATCCAGAATTTCCGCAGACACATATTTATAGTTCAGAATATTGTCAATGGGCGTTCCCTGAGCCATAAAGGTCATCAGGAGGGCAAGGTATCCGCCGGAATAGGCCAGCAGGAGGGTGGTTGTCATGGTTCCCATGGCGGCACGGCCCACATTCATTCCCGAAGCAGCGGCTTCCTTCCAGCCGATCCCCGGTTTTTTCTGAATCACCTCATTTACGGCGGAAGTAATATCCACCGATAAATCCATCATTGCACCGGAGGCACCGATAAAGATTCCGCTCATGAAGATCCGGGTCAGATTCAGATTCTGATATCCTGCGTAAAGAAGGCTTTCCGAGTAGGACATCACCGCACCGTGAATTTTAAACAGATTGGTAAAAATACAGCCGATCACACAGGTCACCAGAACTCCAAGCATTGCGCCGCTTCCCGCTGCAATGGTCTTTTTATCCCAGCCATAGACCAGAAAAATAATCATAATCGTCAGAAACGTGGTAATTCCCAGTCCCACCCAGACCGGATTCATGCCTGCCAGACAGGCGGGAACCAGGATTTTCCAGATGGTCAGGATCGTAATCAGAAAGGAATAAATGGCACGGAACCCTCCCCTTCCTGCAAACAGAATTAAAAGCAGTACAAAAAGTCCGGCCAGAATCGCTTCCTTGTCAATCCGATAATGATCGCTCATTATGACCGACAGAATTTCGGAATCCCGATAGCTGACCACCACAAGAGCCACATCGCCCACCTGATAAATTTTATCGGATTCCAGAGATCCGCTCAGCATATTGGCAGCATTGGTTACCTGCCCCTTAAATTTCCCGTCCAGCAGCTCGATTTCACAATGCTGCTCCCCAGACTGAATCAGCCCTGAGCTCACTACAGTGCTTTCATCCGTCTTTAAGACCTTTGCCCGCACCCGGTCTGTTCCCTGATAAATAGCAGCATCCTCATAGCCCGTTGGGAGAGCTATGAGGATGAGAATGATCAGAATTGCAAAAAGGGAAACCGAATGCTTTCGAAGCTTATTCCACACCTGTCAGTGCCGCCAGTTTGAAGAAAATGTCGGTATTGTCATAGTAGCCGTCGAATTCTTCCTGTCCTGCACCCTGGGCAAATACTTCCACAGGCAGGCCGGTGTGAGCATAGGAAGAGAAGCTGATACCGGATTTGTTGTTCAGAATGTGGGTAATGGTTACTGTCAGCGGCTCATAGCTTCCGTACAGCAGATATTCTTCCTGTCCGATCTCTTCTTCGCCGGTGCGTGTCATGGTTTCTTCATAAGCAGCCTGAAGCTTGCCATATTCATAATCAGTCAGAACCAGGGAGCCGCCTTCTTCATCATGAGGATGAGAATCCGCGCTGTCCAGGGCCGCCGCTTCTTCTTCCGCGCTTACCGGGGCCTGCAGGCCGAACAGTTCCGTAATATCCGCCATCACCGTTTCAAAATCTGTGCCGTTTTCTTTATAGGCAGCCACATAATCAGAATCATACTTCGCATAAGAAATTTTCTGATTTGCAATATTGGTCAGGAAGGTATCGTAATTGGTTCCCGCAAATCCGATGGTCAGACCGCCGGTTTCATGGTCGCCGGTTACCAGAATCAGGGTTTCATCCGGATGCTCATTGTAGAATTCCACCGCCTTGGCAATGGACTCATCCAGAGCGATGGTATCATAAATGGTGGACGCGGCATCGTTTGCATGGCAGGCCCAGTCAATTTTTCCACCTTCTACCATCATGAAAAAGCCTGTCTCGTTGTCCAGAAGCTCAATTCCTTTTTCCACATAATCGGCCAGGCCCCATTCGCCCTCTTCCAGATCCATGGCATAGCTCATGGCGTCGCCGTCTGCCAGGGTTTCGTCAATGACAATCACCTTTCCGCTGTCCGCATTCAGAGCTTCTGCCTCTGCTTTGGTTTTCACAACGGTATAGCCTGCTTCCTCGGCCAGGGTATACAGATCTGTCTGATCTCCTTCCGAACCGGTGGGCTTCAGAAGTCCGCCGCCTGCAAAGTAATCAAACTCACTTGCAATCAGCTCTTCCCCGATCTCATAATAGCTTCCTCTGGATGCCTGATGCGCATAGAAGGCTGCCGGAGTCGCATGGTTCAGGTTTACGGAAGAGAGAATGCCGACTTTATAGCCAAGCTGTTTTTTCAGCTTCTCTGCAATGGTTTCATATGCTTCGGTCATGGTCTCATCCATATTGATGGTGCCGCTGTAGGTTTTGTGTCCTGTGGAAATAGAGGTTGCGGTGGAAGCGGAATCCGGGCAAAAGGAGGTGCTGTCATAGGTCTGTGCAGAACCCGCTACCGGAAAGCTCATCATGGTCAGATTGCTCTGGCTTGTCAGAATGTCATCGCTGGTGTCGTCAGCCAGCGCGCTCAGATAATAGTTTGTAGTCTGAATCTGGGGATAGCTCATTCCGTCTCCGATAAACAGGAAGATATATTTCGGTGCTGCTGCGGCATCTGTCTCTTCTGCCTGACATACGGTTCCGGGAATCATCATGGTCATTGCAAGTAACATTGCGCCAATTTTCTTTAACTTCATCGATTTTTCTCCTTCATTCATGAGGTTTGTTCATTTCTTTTTTACATGGACATTCTACTTCCCTCATGTAAAAGAAAAATCTGGATTTTGTAAAAACACCGTCAATTCCCGTCAAATCTATGTAAAGTCAGAACCGCCTCCGGGAGGCTCACCTCCTCCTATTTCCGGCTTTCTCCGAAGACATACTCCCGGAAAACATCTCCCCGCTCCTCAAAATTCCGGAATATTCCATAGCTTGCGGATGCCGGAGAAAGGACACAGCTGTGTCCGGGCCTGGTCACTTCCCTGGCTCTGCGCACCGCTGTTTTTAAATGGTCCACCAGAATCAGCCGCTCCCTCCCCGGAAACTCCGGCCAGCAGCGCATAATCTCCTGATAGATCCGCTTGCCGGTCTGCTCCATCAGAATAATATGGGGCACCTCCGACTCCGATAAATAACTGATCAGATCCCCGTAGTCGATTCCCCGGTCCATCCCGCCAATCAGCACCGTATCTGTATCCGGCAGCGTTTTCAGCGCCTGAATCGTGGTTTCTCCGATGGTGGAAATCGAATCGTCATAATATTTGACTCCTTCCTTCATTCCCAGATACTGCAGCCTGTGGGGCAGCGTCTGATAGGTCTGAAGCGCCGACGCGAATTCCTCATCGGTAATGCCGAATTCCTGGCATATGGCATAGACAAAGGCGATATCATAATAATTGTGATGGCCCAGCAGGGGAGTCTTTTCTTCATCGATGATAAAATGACGGTTTCCGCAGAAAATCTCATGGCCCTTCAGCTCCACCTGAGCCGTATCCGTCTCATCTCCCACCGTAATCATTCCGGATACGGTTTTCTCCTCCGGAATGCACTGTTCTCCGCAGAAAAACAGATCTCCCGGCTCCTGATTCCGGAAAATATTCTGCTTGGCTGCCACATATTTTTCCATGGTCCCGTAATGGTCCAGATGTTCCTCGTGAATATTCAGCAGAACCCCGATCCGCGGGGAAACCGTCAGAAACTCCAGCTGATGGCAGGACATTTCAAAAACAATCACCGTCTCCGGCCCAATCTGATCCACCATATCAAAGGCAGGAATTCCGATATTTCCCGCGATGATACAGTCCCTCCCCGATTCCTTCAGGATGTGATAAAGAAGGGATGTCGTGGTGCTCTTTCCCTTTGTCCCGGTAATCCCTACAATCTGGTTCCGGTAACGCCGGAAGAAAATCTCCGTTTCCGATACGAACTCACAGCGATAAGTCTCCGGAGGCTTTGGCAGTACGATCCCCGGACTTTTGAATACCAGATCGAACTCCTCCAGCTGATCCAAATATCCCTCCCCGGTAAGCATCTCCACTCCCGGCTGGACCATACTGGCATTCCTGTCCGCAATAGCAATCCGCGCATAGTTTCCCGTTCTTTCAAGCAGGTTCCAGGTGGCCCGTCCTTCCCGGCCATAGCCCAGAATCAGGACTTTTTTCCCCTGAACCAGCTTTCGCAATGCTTCAATCACAATGTTCCTCCTTCAAAGCGCGGTCAGTCGCGCTTCTCCTCCTTTTTATCCGATGCACTCCCGTTCCACCAGTTCCCGGAACTGCTCAGGCAGCAGATTTTCTCTGTCATAGTAAGCGCTGTAGGTGTCTCCCAGCTTCCGGTATGTTTCATACAGCGTTGTGGTCCTGTAATAGGTAAACAGTACCGGAAGGGCTTCCCCTGCCTCCTCCAGCTTCTGAATGGCCAGGGTAATGGCCGTGTTGATCTCGCTGCGGCTTCCCACACACTCAAAGGGCTTCTCTTCGCAGATTCCGATTAGCTGCTCCATAATGGGAATCATCTCCGGATCTTCCAGCATATCCTTTCCGAAAATCTCCTTCAGCTCCGCTCTGGACAGGAAGGGAGACAGAATCAGATACACAAACAGACATTTGGGGCAGTGGCCGCACCAGATGTCTTCCTTGCTCCCCACGTTGCAGCTGCGGAAAATCGGGTGATACGCCCTGCACTTTGCAAAGTAGCGGGCAATCTGAAACTCACTCAGGGGACGGAGCATACTGAAATAGTAGGTCCCGCTGTCAATCCATCTTTCCTCATAGCGATGGAAATCTTCCTCAAATTTGAAGCTCTTGGAATACTGGTGATTCACCGTACTGCCCAGAACCGTGCTCTCATTGGCACTGGATTCATTGGAAAGGGCAATATAGCGCAGCCCCTGTAGATACGCCGCAATGGTCGCTGAAAAGGCCACAAGGGCAGAAAACGGAGTGTGCCCGTTTAAATAGCCCTGTTTATTCAGCTCCAGCATATTTTTATCCAGGGTCCGCCTGGCAACGATCACCTGATCCTCCGAAAATCCCCCCACCGCTGTGGTGTTAATGGTGGCCCCTCTGGGATTAATGATATAGCAGCGGCAGGTTTCTCCTGTCTTTTTCAGAAGCTCCAGGGTCACCGCGGAATCCTTTCCTCCGCCGATGGGAATCAGGCAGCCCCGGGCCCGGTCTGCCCGAGCCTTCTTTCCGGCCGGTTCTTTGCCCACTGCTGTGATATCCATAAAGTCTTCCACCGTTGTCTCGATCTGATTGGTATAAAAGAATTCACCCTGTCCGTTAAAATAAAGATCCTTCCACCAGGCAATCTGTTCCTGGTTCAGGACTCCGGCTTCCACAATAACCTGAGGCGAGCAGGTTATTTTCCAGTAGCTGACCAGCTCCACCATCCCCAGAGAAAACAGCATGGTTTCCAGGGTTTTGTTCTCCTTTGTCAGCTCCGGAAATTTCGCGCTCTTCTGAAAAATCCAGCGGGGCGCGAAAGAAGAAAGTCCCTCAATCTCAAAATGATAGGTTACCGTCAGAGTATCCGCCAGTTCTTCCTTTTCGTATCCATGATAGAAAAATCTGGGAAATTCCTTCCGGAATTTTTCGAATTTATCCATAATTCCTCCTTGTATACACACAAAGGAGGCTGTCGGCCAAAAAGCCGACACCCCCATTCCTGTTTTCCGCCTTTGGAATGTCCGGATCTTTTTTCGGAGAACTTCCGAAAATCCCCGAACTGCCCTTTATTATACATTACGAATTACCGTATGTAAACCATCAATCACCTCTTTTTCCACATCCAGAGAAAACCCGTCCACACTCAGAACCGCTTCTTTTTTCACGCCGTCCACGCTTCCTCTGGACACGATATAGGCCAGATAATCCCGGACCTGCCCGAATTCCGGGAGCAGTTTTTCTCCTGTTTTCTTTTCCAGCCAGGCCACCAGTCCGTAAGCGCCCCAGTTGGATACCGTGGCAATGATCAGATAATCCACACCGATTCTGCAGGGCACCAGGGAAAGCTTTTCTGTTATCACATCCTTCAGATTTCCCATTCCGATCTCATTTCCTCCGTCACCTACCCCAAAGGTGGGAATTCCCTGTCCTGCTGCCAGTTCAAACATCCGGTCGATAGCCGCTGTATGCTCCGCAATGCTGACACCTCTCATATTGGCGTAATCTCCCTGAACATTTTCTCCGCAGCGCTCAATGGAAATCAGCGCCTTTGGCCTGTATTTCTCCAGAAGCACCTGATAGTCCGCCATCTTTGCATCCAAGTCCGCATATACCGTCTCCACTCCATAGGGTTCGAAAAAATCCCGGCAGAATTCATCAGTCACAATCACGCTGTGCCACCCCAGCTTTTCCAGCGCCAGAGCTGTATACAGAGTTCCCAGCGGACCATCGGTTTCCGCAAAGCCTGCCACGTAAAAGCCTGTGGTGAGAAACACCGTTCCCTTTTCCAGCTCCAGAAGTGCCCCTGCAGCGCGCTCACAGAAATTTTCCTCCATGGAATCCCGCAAAAGGGTCATTCCCCGCATGGAATGACGTAAAATCACATCTTCAATTCTTTCCATCTCTTTTTTCTCCTGTCCCTTTCCATATCTGAATTCGTTTTACCGGCTGCTTCAGACAAAAAAGAAGTCCCGAAAAAACGGAACTTCTTTGTTCTTTTATCCTTATGCACTCTTTTTTATTTTTTAATCAGCGCCTCTTTGGACCGGGCTCCCTCAGATCGAAGTCCTTTATAGGAGGTCGCGGCTGCTACTCGGTACTGATATTTCGCGTTTGTCTTCAGGTTCAGGCCGGTGAGCCTGAAGCTGATGGTACTGCCCGATACAGCAGCTTTTCCTTCCTTTACAAACCTGCTCTTTTTCCCATCATAACGGTACTGATAACCGCCTTCGATCTTTCCGGCAACCATCCACTTTCCGTTTCCGGCTTTCTGGTAAATGACGTATTCCGTCACATTGGCCAGCTTCTTCCAGCTCAGGGTTGCCTTGGTGGATGCCGAGGACTTGGTGGTCTTTTTCGCTGTCACCTTACCGACTGTCTGAACAGTGGTAATCCCGTGAACCTGGGCAGAAGCCTCGCTGTAAACCAGCTTGATTCCGGGAAGTTTCTGTTTATAGGCCTTTACCACGTAAGTATAGCCTTTGGAAGCCGCCACGGTCCGATCCGTGAATTTATTCGTCTTCACATCGGCGATGGCTTTCAGCTTACCGGAATTGGCATCACAGCGGTACATCATATAGCCGCTGGCCTTGGGATACTTGTTCCACTGGAGGCTTACACTGTTTCTGGCCGTCCTGGTAATCTTCAGGCCGGTTACCTGCCCTTCCTTCTCCTCCAGGCCGGCAGGCTTCTTCACGGTAACACTCTGGGAATACTTCCCTTCTGCTTTCTTTCCGCCGTAGCTGGTGTACGCGCGAACCCGGTACTGATACTGGGTCGTCTTTGAAAAATCAACTTTCGAAACCGTACAGGTGGTCTTCGTATCCCCTTTTACCGTGGCGATGGTCTGATAATTTCCCTTCCCTCTGCCTTCCACCACATACCCGGTGGCGCCTGCCACAGGATCCCAGTTCAGGGTAATCGTGGAATTATCCAGAACTGCCATGGTTACCGCACCTTTCAGCTTGGTTACCTGGCCCACTGTGGTGATCACAACCGTATCCCCGGAAAAATCTCTGCTGTAATAAATCTCCCCGTCGTCATCCTCTGACTTCAGGAATGCCTGAACCGTATAGGTATAACCGGTTCCCGCAGTCACCGATTTATCCACAAAGGAGCGCTTTTTCGTCTCTGTGAGCGCCACCTGCTTTTTCTGAACCGCGTCCTTCCGGTAAACCACATAGCCAACCTCATAGCCGTCCATTCCGGACACCGCGCTCCATGACAATGATACGGAAGTGCTTCCTGCCTCCGCAGTAACCTTCTTCGGTGCGCCAAAGACCATTTTCGGAATTGCTTCCGTCTTTTCCCCTCCACATACCGTACAGGTGTAGGTGAAAACCCCTTCCTCCTCGGGTGTCGCCGGCTCTGTCACTTCCCCTTCGTCCCACTGATGCTCCTGCCCGGCTCCTTTCGCTCCGCATTCCTCACATACCGGACAATGATACTCATCATTGCAGTTTTCCCACCGAATCTCATCGGCCTCGGTATCCTTCCGCGCAAAGGTATGACCCAGGGCAGGCTCGGTTTTCGTCTGAATCTCACCGCATTCGGTACACTCCCGGAAAGCCTTCCCCGGCTCTGTACAGGCAGGCTCTGGATAACCCTCGTCCTCATCATATCCCCAGCCATCCTCATCATACGTATGGCCCGTCATGGTATTGGGAATCTCTTTCTCCTCATCAAGCTGAACTCCGCATTCCTGACACACATGGTAAATCCGCTCATTGGTGGTACAGGTCGCCTCTTCTGTCACTTCCACAGACACATGATAGCCTGTGGCACTGTCCGGACAGGTCTCTTCTTCCGCAAACCCGCTTCCTGACACCAGGGCCGCAGCCAGAAGAATCATCCCTGCCGCCGCAGAACATGTACGTTTTTTCATAAGCATTTTCCTCTCTCAAAACAGGTTCTCTTCTCTTACCTTGATGCTCTTATTCTATCGCATTTCAGCCTGTCCTTCAACCTCTTTTCTCTTCCCTTTTTCTTCTGTTTCGGAATCGCTGCCGCCCAGACCGGAATATTTGTTATTCCTCCCCGTTCTTTGCCAGTCGGTTGATCTGAGTCGCCAGGTATCCTGCGCCGAAGCCGTTGTCGATATTCACCACCGCAATCCCGTTTGCGCAGGAATTGATCATGGTGAGAAGAGCCGACAGGCCATGCATGCTGGCGCCATAGCCCACAGAAGTGGGAACCGCGATCACCGGATTGCTGACCAGACCTCCCACGACGCTGGCCAGAGCGCCCTCCATCCCCGCCACAGCCACTACACAGTTGGCCTTCTGAATCCGCTCCACCTGAGACAATAACCGGTGCAGACCACTGACGCCCACATCATAGATCCGGTCCACCCGGGTCCCGAAATATTCAGCGGTCTGTGCCGCTTCCTCCGCAACGGGAATATCCGCCGTCCCGGCCGTACAGACAACAATCCCCCCGATTCGTTTCTTTCCTTCCTTTTCCGCCTTCAGAATATGGGAAACCGGATCATAGGAAATCTGAGGAATCACGCCTTTCATAAGCTCATACTGATGTTCGCTGGCCCTGGTTCCGAACACTTCTCCGTTCTCCGCAAAAAGGCGCTGATAAATCGCGCACAAATGTTCGTCCGCCTTCCCGCTGCAGTAAACCACCTCCGGGAATCCGGACCGGACAGCCCGGTGAGAATCCAGCTTTGCGTATCCCATCTCCTCAAAGGGTTCCCTTTTAAAATACTGTTCTGCCTCCTCTACGGAAAGCTCCCCGCTTTTTACCTTCTCCAAAACTTCATGAGCATCCATTTCCTGCATCTCCTTCTTTCTATGGTTCCTCCCTGCACAATCCCTGTCTGCCGGACAGGCTCTCTGTCAGCAATCATCCATCCTGTCAGCAATGGCTTCTGCTTCTGGTCGAGGTCTGTCTGTCTACACCTGATTTCCCACAACCTTCTGAATCCACACGCCCTTCTTCACCAGCACATAGCCCACTGCGCATTTGAAAATATCCGCAAACTGGCAGAGAGAATACAGCGGCAGAATCGGCAGCTCGGTAAAACGACTGAGTACATAGGCCAGAGGAATGCTCACCGCCCAGACATACCCGCTGTCAAAGAAAAAGGTGATCAGGGTTTTGCCTCCGGACCGAAGGGTAAAATAGGCAACATTCGTAAACGCATTCAAAGGCATGCACAGAGCCGACACCCAGATGAAATTCCTGGCCATATGCCGGACCTCCTCCGTGGTGTTGTAAATCAGAGGGAAAAACGGTGCAAACAGCGCCATACAGCCCCCTACAGCAATACAGCTGGCTACGGAAAAGAAAATCAGCTTGTAATCCGTATCCCTGGCTTCCTCCATCTTCCCGGCACCCAGAAGCTGTCCGATGATAATCGCCACCGCATTTCCCATGGACAGAAACACCGCATTGAAAAGGTTCGTGATGGTGCTGGAAATATTCAGGCCGGCCACCACAGCCAGTCCCCGCACCGAATAGCACTGCATCAGAATCGCCATTCCCATGGACCACAGGGTCTCGTTCACCATCAGAGGCATCCCCTTCCGGATGATCTGGCCGGTGAGGGAAAGCGGAATCCGGAAATCCCGGAAAATTCCCCTGACAAACCGGTATTTCCCGGAATGCCGATGAGTCTGCACCACAATCACGATTCCCTCCACATAACGGGCAATCACTGTGGCAATGGCCGCTCCGTTCGCTCCCAGAGCCGGCAGTCCCAGCTTTCCGAAAATCAGCAGATAATTCAGTGACAGATTGACCAGCACGGATACAATTCCTGCCTTCATGGGCAGCACCGTCTCTCCCGTTTCCCGAAGAGTACTGGAATAAGACTGCACAATGGTAAAGGGCAGCATTCCAAACAGCATAATCCGCAGATAGGACTGCCCGTACTTCAGGGTCTGCTCTGCGCTGTTCCCGGTACTTTCTCCCGTCAGATAAAGGGAAATCAGCCTTTCACCGCCCGCCAGAAAAACCGCCGCCCCTGCCAGGAACAGAAGAGCAGAAATCACCAGCTTAAACCGCAGCGTGTCCCGCACCCCTTCCTGATCACCGCTCCCGTAATACTGGGCACCGAATATACCGGCGCCGGAAACCGCTCCGAAAATACACAGGTTGAATACGAACACCAGCTGGTTGGCAATGGCCACGCCGGACATCTGCTCTGTCCCCACCTGTCCTACCATGATATTATCCAGAAGGCTTACAAAATTCGTGATTCCATTTTGAATGACAATGGGGATCAGGATGGTCAGTACCATCCGGTAAAATTTTCGGTCTCCGATAAACTTTCTCATATCTGTTCTCTCTTTCCTATCAAAATCAGCGAAAACATTGGCAATTCACTCCTGTTTCTGCGAAAAATGGGCTGCCTGCTCATGTTTTGCGGCCCCCCGGCTCATCATATCCTATCTGAGCCGGAAAAGCAACCGGCAGCTGAGCTTTTTTGAAAACAAATGTGGATTGACAAAGATCGGAGAAATTGATAAGGTTTTTTCATAAGAAAAGCGGCAGTCCAGCCGTAAAACCTTTTTGGGAGAGATGTCTATGGAAACGAAAAAACGGAAACAGGCCTTTAATCCGTATTTACCGGGCTATGAATATGTGCCGGACGGAGAGCCTCATGTATTCGGCGACCGGATCTATGTATACGGCAGCCATGATCGATTTAACGGAGAGGATTTTTGTCTCAATGATTACGTCTGCTGGTCTGCCCCGGTTCAGGATCTGGCTGACTGGCGCTATGAGGGAGTTATCTACCGGAAAATCCAGGACCCCCGCACTCCGGATCCCCAGAATCACAGACTGTTCGCCCCGGACGTACAGCAGGGGGCGGACGGCCGGTTTTATCTGTATTATGCTTTTGATTTTACCGGAACCATCGGTGTCGCTGTCTGCAGCACGCCAGCCGGCTCCTATGAATATTATGGGCATGTTCATTACAAAGACGGGACGGTTTTCGGTGAAAAAGAGGACGACTTTTTTCAGTACGATCCCGGGGTACTGGCGGATCCCACAGGCGGTGTTTATCTGTATACCGGATTTTGCCCCTCCGGTGAACTGCAGAAACGGTTTCACCTGCCGAAGCCTGCGGCTGCAGGCGCCATGGTAACGGAGCTGGAGCCGGATATGGTTACCATTAAGAAGGAACCGGCCCTGCTGATTCCCGGTCCGGCGATCTCGGAAAAAACCGGCTTTGAGGGACATGCGTTCTTTGAGGCCTCCTCCATGCGCATGGCGCATGGCCGATACTACTTTATCTATTCCTCAGAAAAAGGGCATGAGCTCTGCTACGCCGTCTCCGACAGGCCAAACAGCGGCTTCATCTATGGCGGCACCCTTCTCTCAAACGGTGATATCGGCTACCATGGCCGGACCGAGCCCCTGAATTACACCGGAACCAATCACGGCAGCATGGAAAAAATCGAAGACCGCTGGTATATTTTTTATCACAGGCAGACCAACGGAACCCCCTATTCCAGGCAGGGCTGTGCGGAAGAGCTGACGTTTCTTCCGGACGGAAGCATTCCGCAGGCAGAACTCACCTCCTGCGGCCTGAACGGTGGTCCCCTGTCCGGAACCGGCAGCTATTGTGCCGGAATCGCCTGCTGCCTGATGAGCCGTGAAGGCGCGGCACCCTACAGACCGAAAACCAGGATCGGCAAAAATCATCCGTATCTTACCCAGGACGGCGAAGACCGGGAGAGCGGTCCGGATCAGTATATCGCGAATATGACCGATGGCGCTGCGGCGGGCTTCCGCTATTTCCGCCTGAATGCCCTGCAGCAGATCACCGTAACATATCGTCAGACCGGAACCGGCGTCCTGAAAATCTCCGGAGATCCGGATGAAAAGCCCTTTGCTGTCCTTTCACTGGAACCTTCCCGTGAATGGACAGAGGCATCCGTACAGATTGAAGCCCGCTCCGGGGTCTCCTCGCTCTGGTTTCGCTACGAGGGCACCGGAAGTATGGATTTCGCAGGCTTCCTTCTCACCTGACAGAACCACATCTGATAACACAGCGGGCGCCGCAGTTTTTCTGCGCCGCCCGCTTTCGTTTTCGCAGCTGCCGCTGCCGTGTCTGATTTGTCGTTACTGTGGTCCGTAAGGCTTTGCGTCCTCATAAACCGCACTCTGCATAATCAGGTTCAGCATTCGTTTTGCGCAGGCCTGCAGATCTCCCAGGGTAATGGGACAGGTCACGCTTCCCTCCTGCGCTCCCACAGATCGGATAATCTCATCCACATCTCCCTGACTTCCCGGCATGATCAGGTCATTTCCGGCCCTGATGCAGCCTGCCGCACTGGAGGTGCCGTATTTGAAGGTTTTCCCGGGCTCCATTTCAATGCTTCCGGTGGTTCCCCAGTCTGTCATCACGATTCCCCGGAATCCCCATTCCTCTCTGGCAACCGCCGTCAGCAGATCATAGCTGTTTGCCGTGTGGATTCCGTTGATCAGATTGTAGGAGGTCATGATGGACATTGGCTGGGCCATTCTGACCGCGATTTCAAAGCCTTTCAGGAAAATCTCCCGGATCGCCCGTTCACTGATGTGGGCGTTGGTATGCATCCGGTTATCCTCCTGATTATTAAAAGCGAAGTGCTTGATCGTCGTTCCCACACCCGGATGCTTCTGAACACCCAGGGTATCGTAGGCCGCACACAGACCCGCAACCAGCGGATCCTCGGAATAATATTCAAAATTCCGCCCGCAGAGGGGATTCCTGTGAATATTCATGCCGGGTGCCAGCCATAAGGTCACGCCAAGCTCCGTCATCTCCTCACCGACAATATCTCCTGCCTCTTCAATCAGATTCACATCCCAGGTCTGAGCCAGCAGAGTCGCAATGGGAATGGCCGTGCAGTACTGATAGTACGTCCGGGCATCCTCCGGAATCTCCGGCTGCGGCATCTTTCCCATCAGTTCTTCCATTTCCGGGATGGAGATTCCTCCGCCGAAAAGCTGGTTTCCCTCTCCGTCTGCCAGGAAGGTTTTCGCCAGACGCAGGCCGGCGGGTCCGTCTGCCAGAATCATATTCCGGATATCCCGGTCTCCGATCATCCGGGAAGTGGTATCCCCTGCGGCTCCGGGACACAGCGCGGAAGCAGAGCCGATCACGGCACCGCCCCCATCGCCGCCTCTGGCTGTACCGACGCAGAGCTCCGCCATCTCTTCCACTGTCAGCTGACTCACCAGATCATCCAGAGAAGCCTTCCCTGCTTTTACATCCTTCATGGTAATCTTAAAATCGGCTCCTCCGGAGATTTCTTCATTCTTTTCCCGGTAAACCGCCGTAAAGCAGGAGAGCTCTGCCCCGGAAATCCGGCTGATTTCTGCCTCTGCCTTTTCCTGTTCTTCCCCTTCATAGCTCCATGGCTCAACGCCCTCTGCCGACAGCAGCTCCAGAGAACTGTCCGGCGCAAACCGGTTGGACAGTCTTTCTGTTACTGCCTCCTGATCCAGCACAACTACTCCCGCAATGTGGGTATTTCTGGAATTCACACCCACCCGGATGTAGTAGTTTCCTGCTTCCAATACCCAGCTTGCCCGCGCCTCGTCGTAGGAGGCCATGGCAGTTACCGGGTAGCTAAGCGTCAGAGTCTCCGACTCTCCCGGCGCCAGTTCCCTGGTCTTGGCATAGGCTGCCAGCTCCTGATAAGGCTTCTCCAGGCGGCCTTTGGGAGCAGAATAATACACCTGAACCACTTCTTTTCCGGAATACGTATCTCCCGTATTGGTCACAACGGCCTCAACCGTCACCTGGCCGCCGGAAACCTCTGCCTTTTTGGCCTTCACTTCAAATTCCGTGTAGGAAAGCCCATAACCGAAGGGATAAGCCGGCGTCACATGGAAGCTGTCAAAATAGCGGTAGCCTACATAAATCCCTTCCCGATAATACTCGTCATCCGTATCGCCGTTCCGGAAGCTGAAGGTATCCGCGCAGGGATAATCCTGATAATTTTCCGCCCAGGTGGAAGCCAGATGGCCGCTGGGTGTCACCTTTCCGGTCAGCACGTCAGCCAGAGCGTGACCACCTACATTTCCGGCCTGGCTCATGAGCAGAACCGCGCCGATGCCTTTCGTCCCGCGAAGGAATTTTGTATCAATGACGCCGCCCACATTCAGCACCACGATCACTCTGGAATAGCCTGCTGTCAGCGCCAGAATCGCCGCCTTTTCTTCCTCAAACAGCTCATACTGACCCGGAATGTCTCTTCTGTCCCGGCCCTCTCCGGAGTTTCGTGCCATAACATACACCGCCGTATCCGCAGCAGATCCCGCAATATCCTCCTCTGTCACCGGAACAATAGGCGGTTCCCGGAAAGGATCATTAAACAGCTTCATAAGCGCACCATGGCCATCTGTCCCCATCACACTCCGAAGCTCATCAAAATAGACGGCTCTGGCCCCTGCGAGCTTTTCATCAAACCTGTCCAGCCAGTTTTTGGTGGTCACCGTAAAGCCTGCGGCTTCCAGCCCCTGTTCCACATTCACCACCAGACGGCTGTTCACATCGCCGGAACCCGTTCCTCCCTTCACCGTATGTCTGGCACCGTTGCCAAACAACGCAATTCTTCCCGGAGTCCCCTTCAGCGGTAGCGCTCCGTTGTTTTCCAGGAGTACCATTCCCTGGGCAGCAATCTTTCTGGAACGTTCCATGTTCCTTTTCTCCCGGTCACTGATTTCCGGACTGGTCGCAGCAAATAATTTCGGCATAGCTTCATCTCCTTTTGAATATGTTCTTTGCTTTTTCCATCGTTTGTACGGATATTATAACCTGTTTTCTTTTGTTTGTATATCAGATTGTTCCTCCATGAATTGACCGCTATTCGGAAATACGGGTAGCCAGCACAGCCATCCACTCTCTTCCCGGCAGAGAAACTGTCACGGTACCGCTGGCCCTCTCCAGAATGGTCTCCCGGGTCATGGCCCAGGTATCAATCAGCTCAATCCGGTAGGTTTTATCCTCCGGCAGGGAAAGAGTATCCAGGGCATTGGTACGCGTATCGTAATAGTACAGATAGGCATCTTCGCCGCAGTGCCCCTTATAGCAGTATTCCAGCGCGAAAAAGACCTGCTTTTCCTCCGGCGTCATCCGCTCCACCGCCATCAGCAGACTCTGGAACATGATCCCTTTCCCGGACAGATCTCCCCTCTGCTCCGGAGGCAGGTTCACAAGCCCCAACATTCCGTCCACCAGGGGCTCCAGAGGAGACGGCAGGCTGTAAATCAGATCCTTCAGAAACTGAATCCGCGCCGGACTTTCCCCTTTCAGTTTTCCGCCCTTAGCCCACCATACCACATCCTTCTCCGGATCCAGGAAGGTCTCCCCGTGGGTACAGTAGCCTCCGCTGGTCATGACTCTCCAGAACCGCGCCGTCATCTCCCTTCCGGAAATGCTTCCCCAGAATTCCGGCAGATTTCCTTCATAGCAGCACTCATCAATCACCACCGGTTTCTGATATTTCTCATAAAGCATGGGCACATCTCCCAGCCGTTTGGTCTGATAGGAAACATGTGTCACGTTCTTCCGGCTGAAATCCCAGGCCACAAAGCAGTTGTGATTGGAAAGCAGGTGATGATAGGGATCATTGGCTGCCGTATATTCCTCCAGCACTTCCCAGTCCTCCAGGGATTTAACCGCCAGACACAGATCATATTCGTTGGCCATACTCCACCAGATATTCGGAAAAGCCGCCAGCCGGCGAAGCAGATAATCCAGATAGGTCCGGTTTTCCTCCATGGTCAGCCTGGAGAATCCCCACCGGTCGTAGGGATGAAACAGGATCAGATCCGCCTGAATCCCCATTTTTCCAAGCCTTGCGATATCCTCCTCCAGGTTGTCCCAGAAGGCAAAGCAGGGACGGTTCACATCCCACCTTCCATCCTCTGTCTTTTCAAAGGCATAGAAGGGCGGCTCATTTTTATTATACCGGTAATCCTTGGGGAACACACACATGCGGACCTTATTAAAGGGTGCATCCGCCAGGGACGCAAAGGTATCCTCCGTGGTGGCGGCATCCTGATGGGAAAGAGCATAAACCGTGGTTCCGAAGGGATAATACGGTGTCCCGTCCTCATACCGGAAATGATGGTTTCCGGCCAGAACCATGCCATGGGCATCCTCACCGGCTTTCTCCACCTGAATCTGACCGGCTTCTTCCCGGATGTCATACTCGGAACCACCCGTAAGCTTCCAGTCATAAAGCCCCGGCTGCTTCGGCAGAAAACGAACCTTATACTTCCCCTCTCCCGCGTAAAACGCCTTTACAGAAACGCAGTCTCCGCCTCCTGTGATCTCCGCCTGCATCCGGCAGTGTACAAAATCCGCCTCCAGCTGTTTTCCCTCAAAAGTCAGTTCACAAACCTCATACTGTCTCATCTCATTCTTCCTTTCTCATTCTGCGTTTCCAATTCTTTTTCCCGCTCCGTTTTCGGCACCCGCCGTTCCAAAGCCGTTCTCATTCTGCTTTTCTGTGGGATGCCAGCCACTCCAGAATGGTCACCGGTTTCCCGTCCACAAGAACGGGCGATCCATCAAAATCCGTGGTACACCGGTTATTCAGCATGGGAACCCAGGTCCAGTGCCCCATGTACTCATAGGGCTCTCCCTTTTCATCCACATATTTTCCGCTGGGATCCAGAACCCGGTCATAAAAAGTAAAATGAACGTCCGCAGCCCGGGCAGCCAGAATCCGCTGATAGGTGGGAACCACATAATCCGCCGGCGCAACCACCGGGTCATTTTTCGCATGGACAAACCAGATCGGAATCCCGGCCAGAGTCCGGATATCTTCGTCCGACAGAGCCTTGTCATACATGGCCTCACAGACGGGATAAGCCGCCGCATAACGTCCGGGATTACGCAGGAGCATCCGCATGGTCATAAATCCGCCGTTTGAACAGCCGCCCAGATAAATTCTGGCGGTATCAATGGATGGATGCGCTTTTACAAAGTCATCAATCAGAGCTTCCAGCCCCTCGGTATACATGGAAATCCCGGTGGTGGTGTATTCCCCGGAGCCATTGTCCATCCACATAGTGGGACACTGGGGAGCCAGCAGGAGGGCTTTGCCGAAATATACCTGCATCTGCGGAGAAATCAGGTTTACCACCTTATTGCCGATGGCCGCAATGGGCGTATCCGCCCCTCCCTCTCCCGCTCCGTGGAGCCAGATCAGAAGCGGCACCTTTTCTTCCGGCTTTGTCTCCGGTTCATAATAAACATAGGAAAGAGGGGTATCCGGATGCTCGAAGCGCCCTTCCTGCAGCCACTCTCCATAGATCACACGGTTACCGCCGTCCCGGTCAAAAACCAGACCCTCCAGATCCTCATCTGCCAGATGAACGGGCTTCACCTGGGTAATGGTGTAAGCAAATTTCAGAAATACATTGTGTTCTCCGTCAAATCGGATAATGGATCCCAGATCCTCCCTGGGATCACAGTACAGCTCCAGGGTCAGAAAAGTACCGTCCTCGCAGGGATTCCCATCCCGGTCAGAAGGATAGAGAGCCGTGACCTTCCGTGTCCCCTCCAGCGGCACTTCCCGTTTCACTCCCATGAAAGCCGGCCACTCAAAATCCTTTCCCTCCATGGTTGTCCGTTTCACAAATACCCGAAAAGCGTCCGGCTCTGCCGTGATTCCTTTCAGAGAACGTCCCATATCCAGAATCACCCGGCTGACATGGGGTCCGAAATCAAAAACTTCCGTAATTGTATAATAGTCATGATTCATAGAAGAATACCTCCCAAATTCTTTTTTCTATATTATATATCTACATGTGTTTTCAAAAAATAACAATACTGTTTTAAAATTGCACAATCATGAGGCGTCAAAAAAGCTGATTTGTGTCATTTTGCAACATAATTGTTCTTTTGCTGTATCTGCGGAATGCGTATAATAAAGACAACGTGAAAGACGTAAGGTACCGGATACCAAAATCAAAACAACCGTATGAGTCTATGGCCAACGTTCATACGACCAAAAAGGAGGACATTTTTTTATGAAGAGAAAAACTTTGGCAGCAATGCTGGCAGCAGCGATGACCGCTTCCCTGTGCGCAGGCGGAATGACCGTTTCCGCTGAAGGCGATGTAAAAACCGTTGTACTGAGCTTTTTCACCTGGACAGGCGCTCCCCAGGATACCCAGATGGTTCAGGATGCCATGAATGAGATTACCAGAGAAAAACTCGGCATTGAAGTGGAATTGCAGATTTCCGACTTTGCTTCTTATCAGCAGAATATGACCCTGGCATTATCCGGCGGCGAACAGATTGACATTATGGCAAACTTAAGCACCACCTTTGCCAATTTCGCACAGCAGGGCTATTTCATGGATCTGGAAGAAGATGATCTGCTCACCACCTACGGACAGGGCATTATCGATGCTGTTGGACAGGATAATGTGGATGCCTGCCGGATCGGCGGTGTACTCTATGGCCTTCCCAACAACCGTGACCTGGCCCAGGGCCGTGGCTGCGCAGCCATCGCCAGACAGTATCTGGACGGCATCGGCTATGAGGTGGATGACAGTGTGGAAATCATGAAAATCTCCCTGGACGAGCTGAATGATATTTACGCACAGCTTCACGAAGCTTACCCGGATAAAGAAGTTTACCGTCCCACCACAACCTCCATGCAGCAGTTCTCCAACGTAGACCTTCTCGGCGGCAACGCATTCGGTGTTCTGCTGAACAACGGAGAAAGCCTGACTGTGGAAAATCTGTTCACCAGCGATTTCTATAAAGAATACTGCCAGCGTATCTATGACTATAACCAGAAAGGCTATATCAGCCAGGATGCGGCAACGGACACCACCGCAGTTGGCGAGCTTGTAAAGGCCGGCACACTGATGAGCTACACCACCGGCGGAAAGCCCGGCATCAAGGTGCAGGAAACCGGCCTTTCCGGACAGGAAATGGTAATCTTCCAGACCATGGAAAACTATATCGGCTCCACCTCTGTTGCACAGTTCCCCTGGACAGTGCCCATCAACAGCGATGATCCGGCAGCAGCCGTTACCTACTTAAATGAACTTTACACCAATCCGGATCTGCAGAACCTCCTTGCCTGGGGTATCGAAGGGACCCACTATGTGCTGAATGACGAAGGTCTGGCAACCTATCCGGAAGGCGTGGACGCTTCCAACTCCGGCTACAACCACTCCATGGGATGGCTGATGCCCAACCAGTTCCTGACCCATGTATGGGAAGGCAACAACCCGGATCTCTGGGAGGAAATGAAAGAATTCAACAACAGTGCCATCGTATCTTCCGCCAGCGGTTTTGCTTTCAACAGCGAAAACGTTCTGAATGAAATGACTGCTGTTCAGAACATTTACAACGAATTCCAGACAAGCGTAGAGTACGGATTTGTGGATCCGGAAACCGGAATTCAGGAAATGAATGATAAAATGATGGCTGCAGGTCTGCAGAACATCATCGATGAGAAGCAGGCACAGCTCGACGAGTGGGCCGCAGCGAACGGAAAATAAGAAACAAGGAAAGGAGGCTGCCTGTGAGTTCAGCAGCAAAATCCACTGTGAAAGCAAAAAAGAAGCCCATGACCTGGAAAAAATTCAAACGCTTTCTTCCGGTCTATGCGGTGATGCTGCCGGGTCTGATCTATCTGTTCATCAACAACTACATGCCCATGCCCGGCCTGGTGGTGGCATTTAAGCAGTACAACGCACGGCAGGGCATTTACGGGAGCAAATGGGTGGGCCTGAAAAACTTTGAATATCTGTTTACCACCAATGATGCCTTCGTCATCACCCGGAATACCATTTGCTATAACCTGGCGTTTATCGTGGTAAATACCGTCATGGCGATCCTGGTTGCCATTATCTTAAGTGAACTGAGCGGAAAAATCAAAAAATTCTACCAGAGCGCCATTCTGCTTCCCAACCTGATTTCCTCCGTTATTATCGGCTACCTGGTATTTGCCTTTTTCAGTGTGGAAAATGGATTTGTGAACAATTACATCATGCCTCTGCTGGGAAAAGATCCGGTGGCATGGTATTCAGAAGCCAAATACTGGCCCTTCATCATCGTTTTTGTAAGTGCCTGGAAAACCGTGGGCTACAACTGTATCATCTATCTGGCGACTTTGATGGGATTTGACCGTTCCTTCTACGAATCCGCCCAGATCGACGGTGCAACCAAGCTTCAGCAGATCCGCTATATCACCCTGCCGCTGTTAAAGCCCACCGTGATTATGCTGACTCTGATGGCAGTAGGCCGGATCTTCTATTCCGATTTTGGTCTGTTCTACCAGGTACCCATGAACCAGGGCGCCCTGTATGCGACCACAAACACCATCGACACCTACGTATACCGGGGACTGCTCCAGCTGGGAAATATCTCCATGTCCGCTGCAGCCGGTGTTTACCAGTCCATCGTCGGTTTTGTCCTGGTGCTGGGAGCCAACCTGCTTGTCCGCAGAATCGACAAAGACAGCGCATTGTTCTAGGGGGTGGATGAGATGACAACAAGAGAAGATAAAGTCTTTAACTTTTTCGGTCATATTTTTATGATCCTGCTGACTGCCATGGCTCTGATTCCCATCCTCCTGATGGTAATCTCCTCCCTGACAGACAACGCCACGCTGGTGGCCAACGGCTACTCCTTCTGGCCGGAAAAATGGAGCACCTACGCTTATGAATGGGTATTCAACTCCAGCAGCTCCATGGTTCTGCGGGCCTACGGAATTTCCATTATCCTGACCGCTCTGGGAACCTGCCTGGCTCTGGCCATTACCACCGGCCTGGCCTACGGACTTTCCAAAAAGAACCTGCCCGGCCGCAATGTTCTGACCTTCCTGGTATTTTTTACCATGCTGTTCAACGGCGGTCTGGTTCCGACCTACATCAACTACACCAGCGTGTTCCATATCAAGGATACCTTTTTTGCCCTTCTGGTTCCGACCCTTCTGATGAACGCATTTAACGTTCTGCTGATGAAGAGCTACTTTGTGACCGGTGTCCCGGATGAGATTCTGGAAGCTGCCTACATCGACGGTGCCAATGAATTTACTACCATGTGCAAGGTTGCCATTCCGCTGTCAAAGCCGATTCTGACCACCATTGCCATGTTTGCCGGCATCGCCTACTGGAACGACTGGAACAACGGCTTCATTTATCTGGTAAAGCGGACGGATCTCTACAGTATTCAGAATCTGCTGAACCGTCTGATGCAGAACATTCAGGCTCTGACTCAGAACGCGGCAGCCGTATCCAACGCCGGAGAGGGTCTGGCACAGATTCCTTCCACCACCGTACGGATGTCCATGGCTGTATTGGGAATTCTCCCCATCGTCATTGTCTATCCGTTTATTCAGAAAAACTTTGTCAAAGGAATCACCCTTGGCGGAGTAAAAGGCTGATCGGAAAAAAGCAAAAAAACCTGAAAAAAGAGGGTCTGTTTTCAAACAGGCCCTTTTTCGCCGCTCCGGTATTCCTTCGGTGTCATTCCGGTGGATTTTTTGAATTGTCTCGTAAAATAGGAAATATTCTGGAACCCACAGGTAATGGCAATGTCCGCGATATTCTGCTCCTTTTTGTCCAGAAGTCTTTTTGCCTCCCGAATCCGGGTCTCAATGATATAATTGGTCAGGGAAAATCCTGTCTGGCTTTTAAAACAGTGGGACAGATAATCGGGGCTTAAATAAACCATGGCAGCCAGAGTATCCCGGTCCAGCTTTTCGTCCAGATGGCTGTGAATATAGGCTTTCACCGTGGCAATGGCGCTGTCGGCGCTGGCCGCCCTTCGGATACAGTTCTGATAAAGGGCCAGAATATCAGAAACCCATTTCTTCATCGTCTGGCAGGAGCCGCTGACACGCTCTTTGGACTCTCTTCCGCTGACCTCTTCAAAAAGCTCCAGGGCCATGCCCTCCCCGCTGCTTTTCAGCCTTCCTCTGAGCAGCTCCAGAAAGCTTCGGTAAAAAGCAGACAGGAGCTCTTCCGTACCGGACGGATAAAGACCCACCTGATACAGGTAGGCGCCGGCTGCCTGCTCCAGAGCCTCCAGCTTATCCTGCTCCAGCAGCTCCATCCAGTATTTCAGCTGAGTGGTCAGCTCATTTTCCTTCAGGCGGCTGACCTGAAGGTTATCCTGGATGGCCTTCTGCTGCTTCTGAAACTGTTTCAGGGCATTGTCTACCGCCTGAAAAAGCTGCTCATCCTCCACAGGCTTCAGAAGATAATCAATCGTCGAAAGCTTCATGGCCTGGGAGATATATTCGAATTTCGCATAGGCCGTGAGAAAGATACAAACCGTGCCAAGCTGACGCTCCCGGATATGGGTCAGAAGCTCCAGACCGCTGCCGCCGGGCATCTCAATATCGCAGATCATGATGGAAATTTCCTGCTTTTCAAAAATCTCCAGCGCCTGCTTCAGACTGTATGCGCAGAAAATCTGCTCAAATACAGGCCGTTCCTTTTCCAGCTTCATTTTCACACTTTCCACATTATAAAACTCGTCATCAACAATCAGAAGATTCATCGGAGGCCTCCTTTCGAAAGAGCGTTCCCGGCATTTTCAAAGGGCAGACAGGGTAATGTCATGAAAATCTGAGCTCCTGCCTGAGGCCGGTTGCAGAAGGAAAACTGAGGATTCTGATAAACATGTCTGGCGCGCAGGTAGGTATTGACAATCCCGATGTGATAGTTTTCATGTTCCGCATAATTGTCCAGATCCTGCAGTCTTTCCAGAAAAGCCGGGTCAAAACCCTTCCCGGTATCCCAGATACAGATATCCAGAAGCTCCTGCCCTTCCTGCCTGCGGCTGGATATTTCCACATGAATCTCCAGCTTTTCTCCCATGGTTACCTCATATTTGATGGTATTTTCCACAAAATTCAGAATCAGAAGAGGCATGGCTGTCGCCTGAAGCAATTCTTCCGGACATTCCTGGACATAAACAATGCTTCCGGGATACCGGATACCGGAGAGTTCAATATAATTCTGTGTCAGAGTCAGCTCCTCAGAAAGCGGCACCGTCTGCCCTGAGGACAGGGTATACCGCAGATGCATACTCAGATCCCGCAGCATTTTCCGGGCAAGCTCCAGACGGTTGGTTTCCGTGAGCTGATAAGCCGTATTCAGGCAGTTAATCATAAAATGCGGTGTAATCTGCTGCTTCAGATACTCCATTTCCAGGCGCTGACGCTGCAGCTTCCGCTCATAAACGTCAATCTTCAGATCCTTAATTTCACAGACCATCTCGTTAAAAGCCCTGGCCATATGCTGAAACTCATCCGGATGTCTCCCCACCGGGATATAGACATCCAGATCCCCTTTCCGCAGCCGGGTAATGGCCTCGGTCAGTTCAAAAATCGGTTTCAGGAGATACCGGCGCAGAAAATAGAAAATTCCGAAACAGGCAATCAGAAAGCCCAGGGCTACAATGACGATCACGTCCACCATGGTCTGATAACGGTTGGACACCTCGGACTCCGGAATCAGCATGGTCAGATAAACAGGCGCCGTCTCCAGAGAATGGGAAACGGACAGCATTTCTTCTCCCTCCACCTGTTCAAACAGATAGGGGGAAGACTTTTTCTCAGGAGCCGTAAGAGAAAGAGGCTCCTTCCGGTCGCGCAGCAGATTCCCCTCCGCAGTGGAAAAATGCAGGCGGCTGTTATCGGAAACCGAATCCAGCAGATACGCCATGCTGCACCAGGAACCGATGCAGGTGCCCTGATAATTCAGGACATAGACGAAATAATAATCCCCCTCCACACAGAGCAGCATCCAGGTATTATAAGCCACCTCTTCCTGACGGATTTTCTCCGGAATGGTTTTTTTCATGGCAGCAGCTGCTGCCGCATTGCTGTTATGGCACTGGATATACTGGTTCTTCTCCGGAAGATAGCAGAAAAAGCAGTTGGTGGTATAGGTAGGCAGCGCCGCATTAAAATTCTGCACCAGCTGATAATGGGCACTGAACCAGCTCGTTTCATTCAGGGAAGCGGTACGCAGGGTGTTGAGATTCTGACTGTTATCGATGAGCTTTGCACACAGATAGGTCTCTGTCCGCCCCAGGCGCTCATCCAGATTTTTCTGATACAGGACCAGGGTATCCATGGTATTGGCATAAATATTTCTGCGCAAAAGCTCCAATGCCTTATAGTTGTTGTAAAACACAATGACCGCAAAAAGCAGAATCACTCCTGCCAGGAAGCAGAACACATAAGATTTCAGAGAACTTAAAGAAATTTTTTTCACAAAACTCCCCCTGCCCCGTGGAATGCCAGAACTCCTCTCTCCTTTCCATGATAGTACTTCACCGCACGGGAAAAGTTCTGCATTTCAGGCCTTTTTCTTCAGTCTACAATCCGGGAAACCAATTGTCAAGAAACGGTTCGGCCTGCCCGGAACAATTACCACAATTTCTCAAATTCCGCAGCAGGCATGGGCTTCGCAAAGAAGTAGCCCTGGCCATAATCACAGCCCAGAGTCTTCAGCCGTCCAAAATTTCACTCAGCATGGCCCGGTTGAGTTCATTATCTTCTACAACCAAAATTTGTTTCTGTATTTTCATGTTTCCATCTCTCTTTTTCTTTTGTTTCGGACTCCTCTGTTACCGAAGCCATCTGTTCAGCGTTTCTGAAAGGTTCTTCAGATCCAGCGGCTTGGCAATATGCTCATTCATTCCAACCGTTTTGGCAGCCTGCACATCCTCTGCAAATGCGTTTGCGGTCATGGCAACAATCGGTATCTGCCTGCAGTAATTCCGGTTCATGGCGCGGATTGCCCTCGCAGCATCATAACCGTTCATCCCCGGCATCTGAATATCCATAAAAATAATATCAAAATATCCGTCCTCACACCCGGCAATCCGGTCAACTGCTTCTGCGCCGTCTGAGGCATGCTCCACGGCAATCCCGGTCATTCCCAGAATTTCCGCTGCAATCTCCGCATTCAGTTCATTATCCTCCACCAGAAGTGCCCGGCAGCCTGTCAGATCCATATTCACCAGATCCGCAATGGGCATCTCGGGTTCCTTCGGTTCTTCTCCTCCCACAAGAGCATGGAAGGTTTTAGCAAGCCTGGAACGAAACAGCGGTTTGCTGATAAACGCATTGGCCCCGGCTGCCCTGGCCTCCTGTTCAATATCCGACCAGTCATAAGCGGAAATAATGATGATAGGCAAATCATAACCGACAGCCCTGCGGATCGCTCTCGTCGTTGCGATTCCATCCATATCCGGCATCTTCCAGTCCAGGATACAGGCATAATAATCCTGCTTCTGTTCGTGATGGATCACGATGGATTCCACAGCCTCCGCTCCGCTGGAAACACCATCCGCTTTCATGCCGAACTCATTCAGCATACTGCAGCAGGACTCCAGGCTTAACGGGTCATCATCTGCCACCAGCACCTCCAGATCCACAAGCTTGTCATACCGGACATCGATGGTCTCCTGAAGCTTCAGATAAATGGTAACCGTAAAGCGTGAACCGATCCCAAGCCTGCTTTCCACTTTAATGTCTCCTCCCATCATCCGGACAATATTCCGGCTGATGGGCATACCGAGACCTGTTCCCTGAATCTTGTTGACCCGCCCGTCCGCGGCCCGGGCAAAGGGTTCAAAAATCTGCTCCAGGAAATCTTCACTCATGCCAATTCCATTGTCCTCGAAGACAAATTCATAGCATCCCACCTTCGCCTGCCTGGAAGGTTTTTCCGAAATGGAAAGCCTGATCTTCCCGCCGTCCGGCGTGAACTTCACGGCATTCCCCATCAGGTTGGTAAAAACCTTCTGAATGCGCAGGCTGTCACCTACCACCGCTTCATGAGTTACTCCGGAAATGTTGACAGAAAGCTCATGATGATGTTCTGCAATCTGAGAACTTGTCATAGTCAGCAGATGATCAATCAGGTCCGAAAGATAAAACTCTTCCTCGACAAGATCCACCTTTCCGGATTCAATTTTGCTCATATCCAGGACTTCATTGATCAGACTCAGCAGATGCTTGCTGGCCTGGGTAATCTTCTGAAGGCAGTCCTGAACCCGCTCCTTATCATCGATATGAGCTGCCGCAATGGCAGTCATTCCGATAATGCCGTTCATGGGCGTACGGATGTCGTGGGACATATTGGACAGGAAATCCGTCTTCGCCCTGTTTGCCGCTTCCGCGGCGTCATAGGCTGCCTGCAGTGCCATTTCCTGCTGGCGTTCCTTCTTGATCAGGTCATCCACATTTCTCGTTCCGACAACGGCAACAAACCGACCGTCCTTTTCCCGCACAAACGCAACCCTTGCCTGCAGATAAGTAATCTCTCCGGCTGTAAGCTTTTCATAAGTAAATGAGTAGTCCTCCCCATCCGCAAGAATGTGCGCAAGGGACAGCTTCTCCAGAAACTCCACACGGCTGTTTTCGGAAAGCTGTTCTTCAGAATAGCTTCGGATGCCTTCCGACCAGCAATAATTATGCCTGCGGAAATGCTCCGCAATCGCCCGTCCTTCTTCATCCTCCGACCGATAAGCAGTAACAGTATCCGCCCTGGGATCGACAAGAAGAACCGAATAGTATTCGGAGCCAAGCCCTTCAATAATCTCGCTCTGTGCCTCAATTTCCCTGGCCTGCCGAAGCTGGCGCTGCATTTCTTCATTCACATCCCGCAGCCCCATAATGAAGATTACCGTTCCGCTTTCATCCACAGTTTTGGCCACATTCATCTCGTAATAGGAATAAATTCCATTCAAAATTCTCCGGTATCCCAGCTTATACAGCCCAACCTCCGGAACCTGTTCCAAAAGGACCTCCAGTTTCGTTAATTCTCTCATTCTGTCCTGATCCTCAGGGACAACATAAACATCGATATACTGTGCAAGAATTTCCTGATAACAGCCTGTTTCCATCAGTTTTTCAAGCTGCCTGCTCTCCATCCCGATCCCGTCTGTCCGGTAAAGAGAAAGACCTCTTGTCTCTGTGTTGATTTTAAACAGACTGTGGTATTCCTGGCTCAGCGCATCAATGACGCGAAGCTGTTCCTCCTGAATCTTCCGGTGCTTCCGCTCCTCTTCCACAATGGCATCCACATTCCGGAAGCCCAGAATAATCTGGCTTTCTGAAGTACTGCGAAAAACGATCCGGATAAACACTGCCTGATAGTAATGGATGCCGGTATCATCATAGCTGCTTCGGTAGCTGCATACATATTCATCATGGCCTTCAAGGGCATGATGCACAGCATCCGCGGATATTGCCGCTCTCAGGCTTGCTCTGTCTTCCTCCACCACATAATTTGAAATATAGGACTCCAGAACCTCCCGGTAAGAACGTCCGGAAACACGGTAATCCTTCCCGATCATCTTCCCATGGCGCTTAATCGTTACCGCATGATCTCCCTCCGGGTCCACCAGCAGCGCATCCGGATAATCCCTGCTCAGCGCACTGGCGATTTCCATGGAATCCTCCAGGGTTTCATTGATCTTTTCAACAGCCGCAAGGGCATCTTCAATTTTTTTCTGCTGGGCAAGCTCCTGCCTTTTTTCCTCATCAATATTTTTAAAGGCAATGGCAAACTCATTTCTTTCACTGCCAGGTTTCGCAATCTGACACTGCAGATACCGGGTAATTCCATTGCGGAATACTCTGTAATTGAACGAATAGGTCTGCCTGTCTGCCAGAAGCCTCTTCACACCGTCTACAGACCGAATCCCGGCAAACAGGTGCCTGTCATCCCCAAGCACATCATTTTCAATGTAAGAATCGATGTTCTGCTCATAATTGCCTGCCGCAAATCTCTTCCCATACCGGTCGCTCATGGTCCGTCCCATCCGGTAACAAATCGCCTCTGCCGTATCCATATTCACCGCATATACATTTTCATAAGCCATGGAAAGTGCCTGAATCAGGCTGTCCTGCTCCTCCAGAGCCTTTTTTTCGTCCGTAATCTGCCGAAAACCGCAGATAACCCTGGTATTCTTTCCATCCCCGTCTCTCTCCACCGGAATAAAGCTGCATCGGATCCAGTCACCGGTAATCGAAACATACTCCTGAATCATAATGGTTTTCTGTCCCAGCCGCTGATCAACGGTAGCAAGATCCATAAACATCCGCATGGCTGACCGATACTCTTTTGCAACCAGATTTTCCACCATTCGCTTTAAAACAATTCCGGCATTTTCTCTTCTCTCATACACATGATGGGAGTTATCCAGCGAAATCAGTTCCTGCAGGGAGTTTTCCTCAAGATCAATATAATACAGCGCAAAAAACACACTGCTCAGGGAGCCAATGATCGCCGTATGCTGTTTCTCTGTTTTCAAAAGCGCCATAAGCTCTTCATTGGTTTCCTGCAGCTTCTTCTGTGCTTCCAGTTCCTTTCTTTTGGTATCCTGAATGGACTGCGTTGCAAAAATCACATGGGAAAGTCTGCCGTCGGAATCTCGATCCACCTCGATAAAAGAACACTGCCCCCAGCTGTCCCCTGTACCGTTTTCCGGCGAGCGAAACAGCGTACTGCAATACTGCTTCGATATAATCCGCGTACGTTCAAACCGTTCATTCAGAGTAGAAAGATCAACAAACGCCAGAAGTTCGTCTGTAAATTCGGGAGTCACCATATTTCGGCAGAAATAAAATAATCGTTCCTGTGCATTTCCGGATGTTCCGATATGGTTACGCACATCAGCCAGGGAGGAAATCTCTGTAAACCGATTCTCTGTAAGATCAATATAATATACCGATGTATAAATCTCACTCAGCGATTGAATAATCCGCATCCGATCCGGCAGCACCCTGCCGCTTTCTTCAGGTCCGGAATCCGTCAGCTGCCTGGCTTTCTGTTCCTGATTTAAGGTATTTCGCTCAAGTTCGCTCACATCACACCTCCAAAACCATGTGTTCCCGAAATCACATAAGAAATTCCGTTTTGCTTGTTTTTATGTATGTTTTCGTTGTTTTATGCAATATTAATTGACGTCATTCTTTTAAGAATATCTTCCTCATACTTTTTTTATCATATCACATTTTTTGCACCGAAAACAAGCCGTTTTCCTGCATTTTTCACAGTTCTTCCCTGTCATGCAAATTTTCATTTTTCCGGCTTTTGTCATTGTAAATTACGTATAAAACGTTCTGTTTCTGGCCTGAATACAACCAAATACCACACCTCTGCCGCCTGCTGCATTTGAGAACTTTCCTCATAGCTGTTCAGTACCTTCACAGACAGCGGCTTCTGAACAGTTCCCTTTCTTCTGACAGAATTCGAAACTACCGCATAAAAATACGGAACTGCGCATTTCCAACAGTCCCGTATCTCTGCCTTTTCTCTTTTCTCTGTGCTCTTTCTCTGTGCTCTGTCCTCACCCCTGCACACCCCGGCGATTCCCGGTTTCGGATGGTTCCCGAAACAAAAACTGACTGAAAAACGCCGCCCGTTTTTCTCCCATCCAGTATGCCATCCCACAGCTCTCTGCCATTTTCGCCGCATCCACACAATAGGCGGACATGCAGGCGCTTTCTCCTGTGGGACCGGCGCTCATGGTCAGTCCTTCCACGCCCCGTTCTTCCATGGCCTTCACCACTGCCCGGGTCATCTGATTGTGCCGGGCTTTCATCGCCTTCACCGCTTTTTCATCTGAAAAATCCAGTTCACAGATGGTCTGCATAATGAATGCCGTATCATACCGCTGTGCCCGCTCCCGCATCTGCGCTGCGGTTCCGCACTGAGGCGGACAGTTTTTCAGTTTGTCATAATTCCCGCAGAGATTCTCCGCGCAGTATTTCCGGTATTCCTCCACAAACACCAGCTCTTTTACCGGCAAAAATGCCATATGATCAAATCCCTGTTCTCTTCCCAGCCTGAGCAGCTGCTCCCGGATCGATTCCATATCGTCCTCTCCTTCTCTCTGATATTTTTCCATCTGCTTCCATCCTTTTTCCAAAAGCCTCTGTCTCATCATACCACGAAACCCGGGCTTTCGCAATGCTTCTGAAAACGCAGCCAGAGCAGCCATACCGATGATTTTTATCATTGGTACGGCTGCTCTTTTTTCACGGAGTTTTTTTTGCTCCTCTGGCGGCCATATACATCTTCACTTTCATGGATTCACCACGTGAATAGGGCTTCCTTCCAGAAACGCTTTTACATTTTCCACGGAACACTCCATAATTCTCTGTCTGCTTTCCAATGGAGCCCAGGAAATATGAGGAGTAAGGATACAGTTTGGTGCCTGAAGCAGCGGATTATCGCCTTTAATCGGTTCTGTGGATACCACATCCAGTCCTGCTCCTGCAACCTTTCCCTGTTTCAGGGCATCTGCCAGATCCTGTTCTACAATAAGCTGTCCTCTGGCATTGTTGATCAGGATCACGCCGTCCTTCATTTTTGCAATATTTTCCCTGCAGATAATTCCCTGATTCTCTGCTGTCAGATTGCAGTGCAGAACAATCACATCTGATTTTTCCAGCAGGGTATCCAAAGATACATAATCTCCAATTTCTTTTCCCGATTCATTTGGATAGATGTCATAAGCCAGAACCTTCATTCCGAGCGCTTTGGCAATCCTGCCCGTAGCCTGTCCGATCCGCCCAAACCCGATAATTCCCATTGTTTTCTGGTCCAGCTCAATTAACGGATAATCCCAGAAACACCAATCCGGATTTTTCTCCCAGCGTCCCCCTTTTACCGCCTCATGGTGATGTCCAATATGATGACAGATTTCCAGGAGCAAGGCGATGGCAAACTGACTGACAGAAGCCGTTCCATACGCCGGAACATTCGAAACAGGAATTCCCTTTTCTCTGGCATACGCAATATCAACCACATTATAACCGGTAGCCAGAACCCCGATGAACCGGATATTGGGCGCAGCATCCAGTACTCCCGCCGTAATCGGTGTTTTGTTCGTAAAGACAATCTCCGCATCCCCGATTCGATCCACCGTCTCTTTTTCATCTGTCAGGCTGGTTCTGTCATAAACAGTCAGTTCCCCCAGTTTTCCCAGTTCTTCCCAGCTTAAATCTCCCGGATTTTCTGTATAACCATCCAATACTACGATTTTCATGATAAATGCCTCCTTTTAATCCTCCAGTAATGCCCATGCGCGCTTCAAAACCCTCTTTGTATTCGCCAGAATAATATCCGGTTCTTCTTCTCCCCAGGGCGATACTTCCATGGACAGAACCAGCGGTTCCTGAGCCCGGAAGAATCCTTCCTCCTTTAAAACCCTAAGATAATCCAGCAGTTCTTCCGTATCATTGGATCCCCCCGGAAAACCCATCCGCGGATGCTTATCTCCATATGCGGCGCATCCCTGTTTCGCCACTGCATTTCCAAAATGCAAATGGGTAATATATGGACGAAGCGTCTGAATAACGAAACGCGAATTTTCATAGGTAATCGGGAAATGACTCAGATCTGCCAACAGTCCAAAGTTCCGGTGTGTGGTTCTCATATCTGCCGCAAATCTCGCCGCCAAAGGCGCTGGACCAATCAGGGCAGCCTTGTCAATGTCATAATCAAAAACCTCCAGCTCCACATTCATACCCTTCGCTTCCGCGTAGTCACAGACTGCCCTGGTGGTTTTTAAAAGCTGCTGATAATTTTCTTCTTTCGTGTTCTGATTCCATTTTCCGGCCAGAAAGGCAATTCCGCGTGCTCCGAGATATTCCGCCTCATCCACAGCCTCAATCAACGTTGCTTCCGCCTGCTTCCTCTTTTCCTCATCTAGATCATTCGGATTCAGTTTCGGTCCCAGCAGCCGTGGCTGAGCACCATAACACACTTTCAGATGGGATTGGGCCAATAGCTTCCGGCATGCTTCTCTGGATGCTTCATCCGGACATTTACACACCTCAATGGCCTGAAAAAAATCATCTCCTGCAATTTTACGAATTACCTCTTCCTGGGCCGCTCCCGGATAGGACATCCAGGTAATCGTTCCGATCTGAAAATACTTCTCAATCAATTCTTTCATTCTGTCATACCTTCTTTTCTTCTGATTTATCATTTTGTACTTCTGTATCTGCTTCATCCGTGCAGGGTATTTTTAACGTTACTGCTGCCCCTCCGCCTTCTCTTGCCCGGAAACAAACACCCGCCTCTTCACCGTACAGCATCCGCAGTCTGGCATGTACATTTCTCATTCCAATATGTTTCTCTGCAAAAATAATCTCCATACTGCTGCTTGCCACATAGCGTTCCAGACATTCATTCAGCGCAGCTTCTTCTGTTTTTGACAGCTCTGGCCCTGTATTTTCCACACAGATCATAATCCATTTGCCTTCCAGCCAACTGCGAATCAACAGATTTCCATTTCCCCTGCACATTTCCAGACCATGGCAAACGGCATTTTCCACGATTGGCTGAAGAATCATTTTCGGCACAATTCTATGTTCCGAAGCCTCATCAAGATCATATTCCATCTGTACTCTGTTCTGAAATCGCACCTGAATGATCCTGCAGTAATTCTGCACACATTCCATTTCCAGATTCAATGGTACAAACTTTTCCCCGCCCAGACTGTAACGCATAATAGATGCCATTGCAATAACAATCGTGGAAATATCTGTCTCATGATGTGCAGCTGCAATTCCATTAATACAGTTCAGTGTATTAAACAGAAAGTGAGGATTGATCTGTATCTGCAGAGCAATCAGTTCCGATTTCTGTTTTTCCATTTTCGTCCGGTAAATCATCTCTCTGGCCTGTATCAGATGGCTGCTGGTGGTTTCCAGTTCATTCAGCATCTCGTTGATTCCGTTCCCGATCTGAAGAAGTTCATTATGAGTCTGAAGCTCCAGTCTCTGTCTGCTCTCGTGAGCAAAGGAATAGGATTTCATAAATTCAGCAATCGTAGTAATAGGATCTGTCATGTTCTTAATGATCAGCTTTGCCATGATTCCGGTCCAGACCGCAAAAAACAGAAATACCAGAACCGCAATTTCCAGAAATGTCAAAAACTGGGTACTGCAATAGTACTTTCTGGCTCTTCCTATAATATCCCATTCCAGACCGTCAAGATGAATGGATACTTCTGCCCCGTAGGCTTCTGTCTGTTCACCCTCCTGAACATTTTCCGCGAGAATTTTCCCGTTTTCATCTACAATCTGATATTTCTCTGATGGGTTCATCTCTTCCAGAAATCCCTGTAAAACATCAATCTGATAAACCACAATGGTATAATACTGGCCGTCCTTGGAGCTGGAAAGGGATCTTTGAAAGTAAAGATACTCCTGTTCTTTCGTCTCTTCATTATAAAAATTTAAATGAGCAAATTTTTCATCCGGATGCACTGCGATATATTCTTCCACTGCATACAGCGTTTTGTAACTGCTGGATTCAATTCCTAAAACCAGATGCCCGAAATTTGTCAGAACGATCCCGGATATATTTTCATTGCTGGCAGTGAGAATGTCCAGCATATCCCGAATATCATTTGCTGTTCTTGTCATACTGGACAAATCATTTGTATTGGAAATTCGAAGAATCAATCCATTATAAGCCACCAGGCTGGCAATTTTTTCAATCTCATTCTGATAATTGACAACCTCCGAGTGTAAAATCTCTGAAGTTTCTTTTACATTTCTGTTTATCTGATACTGATTTGTCAGTACCAGATAAACAAGAAAAATAATCAGAAAAAACAGTAAAACAAGATTCGACCCCCATGCCAGTCTTTTTACCTGATGCTTTAAAGTATGTTTATTCTGTCCCATGATCTTTTCCTTTTCCACTAAACAGCATTTGGAGAAATTCCAAAATATTTTTTAAATACCTTACAGAAATAGTAGCTGTCACTGAACCCTGTTTTCTCGGCCACTTCGCTGACCGTTTCTGTTCCGTACTGGAGCATTTCCATAGCTGCCTCCATACGCGTAGCCATCAAATACTCTGAAAATGTCTTTCCGGTCACTTTTTTGAACAGCTCACTGCAGTAGGACATATTCATATAAAACATTTCAGACAGACTCTTCAGCTGAAGCTGCTCCCCATAGTGTACATCCACATAATTCAGCAGTTTCTGAAAATGCTCGTTTCCTCCTACAGCTGCCTTTTTTTCTGTTCCAAGAAGCTGTCCCACAATATTTTTCTCCATTGTATCAAACAGCTGTCTGCTGTCTGAAAAAGACCTCAGAATCTTTCCGATACTTTCCATTTCTTTTCTTTGGGGAAAGGAAATATTATATTTGCGTATCAAAGTACTGCTGATGTCCTCCACCAGGAATTCCACGGTATCCAGACGTAGTCTGCCTTTTTGAATATTTTCGTGAATTTCACCAAGAAGCTCCCGGGTCTGGTCAATTCTTTTTCCGGAAACTGCCATTCGAATTTTTCCGGAATACATCCGAAAATAAAACTGGCTGGATGGCCGAAAAATCTCCAGCTCCGGTTTTTTCCCGATAAACCACCCTGCTGACGCACATCTGGCTTCCTGAATAGCATTTTCTATGCTTTCCCCCAAAAGAAATGGTCTGCTGATCCCTACAAAGCACCCCTCTTCTGCAAGTGCTTTTCCGAACTCCATCAATTCCTTTTTCCGACTGTTCTGATGTTCTGCCGCAAGAAAAAACTCTCTCGGTTCTTCCCAAAAGACCAGCATATTCTGCTCTTTTTGTTCCAGCATCCGTTGAATTCGTTTTTTCTGCGAAAGCTCTCCGATCCTCACAGCCGCCATATTCATCACAGTATTGGGGCTGAACTGGCCGCTAAGCCTTATTTTTTCCAGAAGCCTGGATGTATCTCCCAGGAGCTCTGAGTTACTGTTGAAGCGGTTCTGATCCAGAACTTCCCGAAGCTTTTCCAGGAAATCATCCATTTTGCTGCTGTCAACTGGTTTCAGAAGATAATCATAAACTCCCTTGCTGATTGCTTCCTGTGCATATTGAAACTCCGCATAGCCGCTTACAATGATAAACTTACATTTCAGGCTGCTCTGGAGAATTCGGTCAAGCATAGCAAAACCATCTATTCCCGGCATTTTTATGTCACAGAAAACAACATCCGGGTTCAATCTCCGGATCTCATCCCATGCAAAAAAGGGATCCGTTGTACTGCATACAACCTCAAACCCGTGCTCTTCCCACTGAAAGGAAGATTCCAGCCCGGCCAGGCCCCATTCTTCATCATCCACTAAAACCACTTTATACATTCTTTATCAGCCCTTGTCAAATGAGAAATTCTCCATCCATGATCCCTTTAAACGATTCCGAATCTGTTCTGTACCCTCACAGATGTGATTTCGATATCAATTCCATTCCACTCCTGCGCATTCCCTCCTTTACACTGTCCAGAAGTGCATAGGTTGCGCCGTCATAATGTCCAAGAGAAAGTCCGTCTACCCCTAATGTACTGAATATTTCAATGGCCTCCATGATTAAATCCGGTGTGGAGTTTGGCCGCGTAGATAATGCTCCGATCACTGGCTTATCAAACCCGATTCCTCTCCGTATTTTCATGATATTATTCTGTTTTTTCCGAAAATGATCCGGTGCCCCAAAATGTTCACTGTAGTCCGAATCACGTACGGAATCCAGATATGGTTTCAGCCTGGAAAAATCAATGCCGGCCAGTTCCGGATAATACAAATAATTATTATATCGAAGTTCAGCCTTGGAATTTGCTCTTTTTACTTCCTGATGGATTTCTTTAAAAAGTTCTGTAATACATCTTACCCGAAATTCAAGCCATTGATACAGGGACGGATTTTCCAGCAGGAATCCTGTTTCTGTCAGATCACTTCCCAGAAGCAGATGATTATCCATGACTCGTTCATTCTCGCCGTGAGTAACCGCAATACAGGTTTTATACAGCTGTTTCAGGTCTGATACAATTTTATCCCAGTCATATCCCCAGGAAAGCGCTTTTTCCCGGCAATGTTCACAGAAACATCCTCCCTTCAGTGTTCCAAGGAGGTGACCTACCCGGTTCTGCTCATCTTTTTCTTTCAAAAACCAGGGCGGCTGCACCGGTTTCCCTTCATTAAATACCATCATGCAGGTCTGAATAAAATCCACATCGTGATTTTTTACCGAGTCATAAAAAACCGCTTTCATATATTCCCGAACATCCGGATGATTGGAACAGTAAAACATGGGGATTCGATTTCCCTGAATATCCTGCTGAAAAACCTCCGGAAATTCCCTGGAGGCATAATCCACATCAAAAAAAGTGTGTGAAATCTCAATACCGGTTTTCAGATTCTGTTTTCTGGCATAACGGGTCAATTCATCCAACCAATCTCTCCCTTTCAGGAAATCCCGTTCAGAATAAATAGGCTTCATCCGTGTATTCTTAAAATTTGCCTCATCCATCCGATAATAAACCCGACTGTCCTCCGGAATGTAAAATTTTCGCACCGGATTCAGCGTATAGAACATGCTGGTCAAAGGCCTTTTTTCCTTATGCATAATTCCCACAAGGTACACGCTGTTCACTCCTGCATGCTCGACTACGTCATCCACACATTTCTCCACTGTCCGGTCTGCCAGATCCCATGGGTATAAACTGGATGCCACTTCTCTGATATACATATTTTACTCCTTTTTTTCATTCTGTCCATGATAGCCGGGCAAAATCTATGCCCGGCATATCCAGTGATTTTTAAATATGTTGTATCTGTTCTGAACAGTTTTAATATTTTATGATGCCAGGGTCAAAAGTCATAAACCACGATGCGCTTGCGCATAAGTGGTTTTATGACTGATTGACCCACCCCAATATGAGGATAAAAGTGGGACGAATGTCCCACGATATCCGAATATTGGGCAGGATTGTGGGAGTGCGAAGCACGGAACAATCCGTATGGCATCTTTTGACCCAAACATCATTTTACATCTGTTCAGAATTATTTCTGAACAGATTCATAATGCTCTGCAAATTCCTGGAAAGCCTGCTGGAATTCCGGAAGTTCACGGAGTGATGCCTGATATTCCTTGAATTCATCGATGGAAATCTGTCCGGAAACAGCCTTTGTTTCCATTGCGTCAAAATCATCCTGATACTCGGTCCATGTGCTGCTCCAGGTTGAAGACTGCAGAACTTTCCACCAGTCCATCAGCTCATCTGCGCCAAAATCATAAAGCACGGACATCATTTCCCTTGTTTCATCGTTGTATTCTTTGGAAGCTGCCTTGGAATCAACTTTTGCCCATTCGTTTGTTGCACAGATAAATGCCTGCATACAGGAGTTTGTTACCTCATCATTGCCGGCATCTGTAGATACCACATTGCCTTCGTCATCGTAATTCCAATGATATCCTTCTACGCCATAATTCAGCATGTTATAATTTTCCTGTGCACAGCAGGCATCCAGGAATTTCAGAATTTCAGGCACCTTTTCCTCACTGACATTTTTGGAAATCAGAAGCCCTCCGAAATAGCCAAGATCCCAGTAACCAGCCGTTCCTGCATCTCCCTTTAAGTAAGGAATCATGCTGACAGAGGCATCCTCACTGTACTGACTGTGAATATTCTCGTTCAAATCATAACGATGCCATGCGTTTTTAAATAATGCTCCGCTGACTCCGGTTGTAAAATATTCTTCCTGCTGGCTGGTACCGATCAGCGTATACTCGGAAGGAATCACACCTGCCGCGTACATTTCTGCATACCAGGAAATCATATCTGCATAGGCATCTGTAAGCTTTTCATGAATCAGTCCGCCATTTTCATCTTTCTGCAGATCAAAAACTCCAAATGCACCGCCAAAATAGTATGTTGTGGAAGCAAAGGGAACAAAACCAACATCCACAGAACCAGAGTCAACCATTTGTTTCATTACTTCTCCGAATTCCTCAATGGTAGTAGGAGTCTGCAGCCCGAGTTTGTCCAGAAGATCCTGACGAATCATCATACAACAGTCCAGATTTCCTCTTGTCTTCGGGATCAGATAGATGGAACCATTCACTTTTGCATAATTCCATGCATCCGGATTTGTCGCGGCCAGATTCGGATATTCACTGAAATCTCCCAGGAAATCTGTCAGATCCCAGAAATAGCCTTCTTCAATTGCATTCTGTACCACTGCGTTTGTAATGTCCGTACATTCCACAATGTCAGGAAGAGAATCGGAGAGGATGTTCAAAGACAATTTTTCATAATAATTGTCTGAATTGACCCAGTCAACGGTATAGTCCACGTTCAATGCCTGCTCAATGTTTGACCAGTATTCTCCCTCCTTTGCCGGAGCTGTATTGTACTCCATGGCCATTCCTGTCACCTCCAGGGGCGCTGCTGCTTCCTCTGCCATCCCCATGGTTCCCATGAACATGGATGCCCCGAGTGCTGCTGTCAATAATAACGCTGTTTTTTTCTTCATGTTTTTTCTCCTTTCTATAAAAACGTATTTCCTACGTTTCTTTTCTCTTTATTTTTCTTTAATTCAGCCTTTCACCGAACCAACCATAACGCCTTTAACAAAATGCTTCTGCAGGAATGGATATACCACTACAATCGGAAGCATGGCAAGAACCACGGTTGCGTACCGCACCAGCTCCGACGGTACTTTTTCCACATCGATACTGTCCACCGCATTATCAATAATCAGTGTTTTTACATAAACCTGCAGGGTGCGCAGTTTCGAATCGCTGATATACACGACAGAATTAAAATAGACATTCCAGTGATACACGGCCAGGAACAATACCAGTGTTGCTAAAACAGCTTTAGAAAGCGGAATTATGATCCTGAAGAAAATTGTCAGATCATTGGCTCCATCAATTCTGGCTGCTTCTTCCAGCTCTCCCGGAATTCCGGCAATGGAGGTTTTCGCCAGAATTACATAATAGTAGCTGGACAAAACAGGAATAATCAGCGCCCAGCGGCTGTTCAGCAGCCCGAAGGATTTTACTGTTAAAAACAGAGAAACAATTCCCGGATTAAACAGCATGCTGGCAATCACCATACCGATCATAAACCGATATCCGGGCATATCTTTTTTTGTCAATGCATACGCAAAGGTAAAGGTAACGCCCACACACAGCACGGTTCCCATCAGAGTAACAAAAACCGTATTCAGCAGCGCATTAATAAATGCGTCATTTTTCAGTACATAGATGTAGTTTTCAAGAGAAACTTTTTTCGGAAACAGACGGAATTCAAAAGGTACATATACTTCCTGTGCCGTCAGTGATACACTGATAATATATAAGAAAGGTACAATGCAGCACAAGGCCGTCAAAGTCACAATTATATATGCAATGATTTCCATCCCCGACAGTTTTTTCTTCCTTCTTTTTACCATATCAGAACATTCCTTCATTTCCTGTTTTCTTAATCGCTTTGTTTGATAAAATCACCAGAATCAGTCCCACCAGTCCCTTGCACACACTGACCGTTACTGAAACACTGTAATTGCCCTGCTGAATTCCCTGCTGGTATGCGTAAAGATCAAAGGTTTGAGAAACATCCGACACAAACGTATTGCTCATCAAAAGAATTTGTTCAATGCCTGTATCCAGTACCGTGCCCAGCCGCATAATGAACATGACAATCACCGTCGGCATAATGCCCGGAAGCGTAACATGAATGATCTGCTGCAGTTTACTTGCTCCGTCTACCTCTGCCGCCTCATACAGCGTCTGATCAATCTGTGAAATCGAGGCCAGATAGACGATGGAGCCCCAGCCCAACTCTCTCCAGGTACTTTGTCCGAACAAGATCCACCAAAATAGCTTAGGTTCCGTCAAAAAGCTTACTTTTTCACGCCCGGCAGCCACCAGCAGTTTATTGACAACCCCAATATCTACAGAAAAGATGAAAAAGGTGAGCCCGGAAATCACCACCCAGGACATAAAATGCGGCAGATACACAAAGGTCTGAGTAATCTTTTTGAATTTCTGATTTCGTATTTCATTCAGAAGAACTGCCAGTATAATCGGAAGCGGAAATCCCAGAAACAGATTCATACTGCTGATTGCCAGCGTATTTCGCAGCATTTTCAGGAAATTCCGGTTTTTAAAAAAGCTAAAATAATTCTGGAGCCAAACCCATTCACTTCCAAATACACCTTTTGACACCTTGAACTTTTCAAAGGACAAAACAACTCCCCACATTGGAAAAATCTTAAAGCATAAAAAATAGAGTGTTCCGGGTAAAGCCAGCAAGTAAACATATCGGTACCGATAAAGCCGTTTTCCCAGTGATGTTTTTCGGATGCCTGTATTTTTCATAAATGTCCTCCTGTAACCTCTGATGTCTTACTCCTCTTATTGATGTCTTCATTCTATCAGAGAACCCCTCCTCTGAACATGGACTGGTTTCGGCATATTGGTAAATATTTCGGTATTTTCTATTATTTTGCTTTATTTCTTGTCGTTTTCTTCTATATATCACTCTCTGTTTTACTGTGTATTATCTTTTTTCCATTGTTTTCTTTCATTTTTTATTCATTTTTTATGCAACTTGTCCACAATCTCGCTCAATAATTTCAAAGTATGAACCAAGGGACAAATGAACATGAAAATCCATGTTTGCATGGATTTTCATGTCTATGGGTTCCGCAAAACATGAGCAAGAAAACGAATTGCGAATGTTTTCGTCGATTTTGAGAGTACGCATAAGTGGTTTTATGACTGATTGACCCGCCCCGATATTCAGATATGGTCACAAAAAGCCCGGAGCATTTGCCCCGGGCTATAAAATATTCCCAGTTATTTATTTGTCTCTCCAAATAATTCTGCCTTTGGATAAGTCATAGGGAGAAAGCTCGATGGTTACTTTATCTCCCGGAAGAATCCGGATAAAGTTCATTCTCAGCTTTCCGCTGATATGTGCCAGAACCACATGCTTATTTTCCAGTTCCACTTTAAACATGGCGTTGGGCAGCTTTTCCAGCACCGTTCCTTCTACTTCGATTACATCTGCTTTAGACATTCCAAACCTCCTGTTTTTCCCTGTATAATTTTAAAATTCTCTTCACTTCTTCATCTGCAGCCGTTTCAGGCAGGCAGCTGCGCTCCCGTCGGATTACCTGAATATGCTTCCTGCTTTTTTTCTTTGGCTTTGAAACAGATTTCAGCTTCCCATCCGCAAGCCATACAAAGCGGCTGTCCGCATCAACAATCAGATACAGCTTTCCACAGTCATGCCCGGCCCTGGAAACGGCCAGCATGCCTTTTTCTATTCTGTCATCCATAAGTCGGTTCCTCAATGGCTCAGCGTAAGGATCTCCGGATCCCCCTCTGTAATCAGAATCGTGTTTTCATAATGTGCGGAAATGCTGCCGTCCTCAGTCACAACCGTCCAATCATCATCCAGCCACTCCACATCCGGGCGGCCCATGTTTATCATGGGTTCAATAGCCAGAGTCATTCCGGGAAGGAGTTTAATCCCCCGGCGTTTCTGTGCAAAATTCGGAATCTGCGGATCCTCGTGCAGAGAATGACCGATTCCGTGTCCTACCAGATCCTCTACGATTCCATAGCCAAAGGGCTTTACATAAGCGTCAATGGCATTGGAAATGTCATGGAGATGATACCCTGGTCTGGCATACTTGATGCCTTCAAAGAAGCTTTGTCTGGTGACATCGATCAGCCTTCTGGCCTCCGGAGAAACCTCGCCTACCGCGTAGGTTCTGGCGGCGTCGGAATGCATGCCTTTGTAAATCAGGCCTGCATCTATGCTGACGATATCGCCCTCTTTCAGAATTTTATGCTTATTCGGGATCGAATGTACCACTTCATCATTCACAGAAATGCAAAATGATGCGGGATAGCCATTGTAATGTAAGAAATTCGGAATACAGCCGAAGCTGCGGATTTTCTTCTCTCCCAGATGATCCAGCTCCCAGGTGGAGATTCCCGGCCTGATATTGGCCGCCAGTTCCTCATGAACCAGCTCCAGGAGTCTGCCAGCCTCTCTCATAAGTTCAATTTCTTTCGCAGATTTAATGGATACCGACATAAAAATTACTCTCCTAAAATCCCGACGATTGCCTGGAAAACGTCTTCCATATCAACGGTTCCGTCTACATCCTTCAGGATTCCGGCCTTTGTATAATAATCAATCAGCGGCTGGGTCTGATCATGATAAACATCCAGACGCTTTTTAACGGTTTCCGGCTTATCGTCATCGCGAAGAATCAGCTTTTCGCCGCAGGCATCACAGATTCCTTCTGCCTTGGGTGCGTTGTAGACAACATGATAGGTGGCACCGCAGCCTACACAGGCTCTTCTGCCGCCCATACGATTGATAATGTTTTCATCCGGCACGTCTACATTAATTGCATAGTCCATTTTTTCGTTCAGCTTTGCCAGTGCAGCGTCCAGAGCTTCCGCCTGGGGAATGGTTCTCGGGAAACCATCCAGTACATAGCCGTTTTTGCAGTCTGCCTGCTGTACACGGTCTACGACCAGGTCTACGACCAGTTCATCCGGTACCAGAAGACCCTGATCCATATAGGTCTTTGCCTTTTTGCCAAGCTCTGTACCATTTTTAATGTTTGCACGGAAAATATCTCCGGTGGAAATGTGCGGAATCTGATATTTCTCCGCAATCTTTTTTGCCTGAGTACCTTTTCCTGCCCCCGGTGCGCCTAACATGATAATTTTCATATACTTACCCCACCTTTCTTGTACAAAACAGTTTTCGCTATATAGCATTTTAGTGCACTAACCTACCTGCCATTATCCGAAGAACGGATAACAGCAGATAAAGCAGTACACTTATTCACTCAAAAATCCCTTATAGTTACGAACGAGCATCTGAGACTCGATCTGCTTTAATGTTTCCAGAATAACGCCTACGATAATGATAATTGAAGTGCCGCCGAAGGAAACATATGCGCCGAATACTCCGTTGAAGAAAATCGGAATCGTCACAACAATCAGAAGACCGATTGCTCCAAGGAAGATGATGTAATTCAGAATCTTGTTCAGATAATCCTGAGTCGGTTTTCCAGGACGGATACCGGGGATAAACCCACCCTGCTTCTTCATATTATCTGCTACCTCGATCGGGTTGAAGGTGATGGAGGTATAGAAATATGCGAAGAACACGATCATCACCGCATACAGAAGATATCCAACGGTATAGACCGGCTTGCTGGGGCTGAACCAGTTATTCTGACTGAGCATACCCAGAATCGTTCCGCCCACACCGCCGATGCCGCTCTTTCCTGCAAAAGTCAGGATCATGGTAGGCATGGACATCAGCGAAGAAGCAAAGATTACCGGAATAACACCTGCGGTATTAACCTTCAGCGGAATACAGGTTGACTGTCCGCCTACCATCTTGCGTCCCTGCATTTTCTTTGCATACTGTACCGGGATCTTTCTGGTCGCATCATTCAGAAGAATAACGAGAACAACGGTAATAACAATAATTGCCAGAATAATCAGAGCAGCCAGGCCACCCTTTGCAAGGCTTTTTCCTTTTACAAAGGTTTCGAACAGACTCACCAGATCGCTGGGCACTCTTGAGAGAATATTGATCATCAGGACGATGGAAATACCATTTCCAACACCCTTTGCGGTGATTCTTTCACCTACCCACATCAGGAATGCGGAACCTGCCGTAAGCGCCACGATTACCGTAATCACATTCAGTGCGTTAAATTCCTCAATAAGTCCCTGACGGCCGAAACCAATAGCCATCGCTGTAGATTCGATCAGAGCCAGACCCACCGTCACATAACGGGTAATTGCAGTCAGTTTCTTTCTGCCGTCTTCTCCATCCCGCTGCATTTCCTCCAGCTTCGGAATCGCAATGGTCAGAAGCTGAATGATAATGGAGGATGTGATGTACGGAGTGATGTTCAATGCAAAAATGGACATCTGCTCGAAGGATCCGCCGGTGAATGCACTGAAGAAATTAAATGCATCACCGGACTGCTGTGCAAACCACTCGGAGAAATACGACCGGTCTACACCGGGAACCGGAAGCTGAGATCCAAGCCTGACAACGATCAGCATCATAAAGGTAAAGAGAATTTTACTTCTCAGATCCTTTACTTTGAATGCATTTCGCAGAGTTTGGAACATTAGATCACCTCAGCTTTTCCACCAAGCTCTTCTATTTTAGCTTTTGCACTTTCACTGAAGGCATTCACTTTCACAGTAAGCTTCTTTGTAAGTTCACCGTTACCAAGAACTTTCACGCCATCCTTCGGGTTTTTGATAACACCGGTCTCGATCAGCAGGTCGATGGTTACTTCGGTATCATTATCAAATCTCTCCAGATCGCTTACATTGATCGCTTCAATCTTCAGAGTATTCCGATTATTAAATCCACGCTTCGGCAGACGTCTGTATAAAGGCATCTGTCCACCTTCGAAGCCGATTCTCGGTGCGCCGGAACGAGCCTTCTGTCCTTTATGTCCTTTACCAGCGGTCTTGCCATTTCCTGAACCATGGCCACGTCCTCTTCTGAAGTTATCACTGTGCTTGGAACCTTCTGCAGGCCGTAAATTTGATAAATCCATTCTGTACACCTCCTTGTCAAAAATTCAATTAGATTTCTTCAACTTTTACTAAATGACGAACCTGAGCCACCATACCTTTGACAGCGTCATTGTTCGGCATTTCAACACTGTGGTTGAGTTTTCTAAGACCCAGAGCAGCAACCGTTGCGCGATGCTTCGGAATTGCTCCGATCGTAGATTTTACTAACGTGATTTTTAATTTATCTGCCATTTTGAAGACCTCCTTAACCCAGAATCTCTTCTACAGATTTCCCGCGAAGTCTTGCAACTTCCTCTGGGGATTTCATCTGTGCCAGTCCATTGATAGTTGCCAGTACAACGTTCTGTTTGTTGTTGGAACCCAGAGATTTTGTACGGATATTTTTGATGCCTGCAAGCTCCAGTACGCTACGGGCAGGACCGCCGGCGATAACACCGGTACCTTCCGGAGCTCTCTTCAGAAGTACAGATGCGCTTCCGAATTTACCCTGGAAATCATGAGGAATACTTGCGTTGTCATCAAGGGCTACAGAGATCAGCTTCTTTGTAGCGTCTTCTTTACCTTTGCGGATAGCTTCCGGAATTTCGGCTGCTTTTCCAAGGCCTGCGCCTACATGACCGTTACCGTCACCTACAACTACGAGAGCTGTAAAACGGAAGTTACGACCACCTTTCACTACTTTTGTTACACGTTTGATTGATACTACTTTTTCAGTCAATTCCAGCTGACTAGCATCAATAATAGTACGTTTCATGTGTTCTTTCCCTCCTTGTCCTAGAATTCAAGACCAGCTTCTCTGGCTGCATCTGCTAATGCTTTGATCTTACCCTGATAAATGAAGCCGCCTCTATCAAAGACAACAGTGGTAATGCCCTTCTCCAGAGCTTTCTTTGCGATAACAGTTCCAAGATATGCTGCTGCATCAACGTTATTGGTCTTTTCCAGCTCTGCCTTGATTTCTTTTTCAAGAGTGGAAGCAGATACTAATGTGTTACCAACTGTATCGTCGATAATTTG
>JAXEJQ010000043.1:0-4252 GCA_034101475.1 Candidatus Limivivens sp. | reverse complement strand
ATGCAGATCGGACGCAGAAAAGAAGTGCAGACCCACACAGTCGAAACGCTGACATGGATGACCTGATGAAAGTCTGGGATAAGATAAGGAAATCATTTCATGGAGTCAGGAACCATAGTTTTTTCCGTGGGGTTCCTTTCCAGGTGTTGAATAATGAAAGAAACGCCAGTAAAAAACGGAAGACACTTACAATTCTGGCAGACGAGATGAGAAACTGGACTATCGTTTACGAATAGATAATATAAATTAACGAAATGCAATATCGAATCCGATGCAGTCGGTGAGATTTTGAAAAAGGCCGGAATTCCCGGCCTGGACATAAACTTTTGCAGCCCGTAAACTTTTCGGATTTCGCTGCCTGTTTTTGTGCACAACACAGTCGCATGAGGGCAGGATGGACGGTTGATATCCGAGTCTCAGCCCTGATGGAACGGTTCGTTTTCCCAAAATGTTCCGGGCATGCTCTATCCTTCGGGTGATGACATTGCTCCATCAAGGGTTACCTGCAAGCTGGAGTATGCAGGGCACAGGCGAAGGCCTGTGCGAATCCCCATCCGACGTCAGTCGGTTGGGGCTGTTCAAGGAGGAAGAAAACAATATGCGTATAGAACATGTTGCGATGTATGTAAATAACCTTAAAAAAGAGAAGGAATTTTTTGAAATCTATTTTGATGCAAAAGCGGGAGATAAATATGTACATGAGGAAATTGGATTCAGTTCTTATTTCCTGGAATTTCATGATGGAGCAAGGCTGGAATTAATGCATAACACGGAAATGGATGATATAGAAAAATGTAGAAAGCGAACAGGATTTATACATATTGCCTTTACAGTTGGCGGGAAAGAGGAGGTAGATAGAATTACAGAAAAAATAAAGAAAGATGGATATGAAGTAATAAGTGGTCCTCGTATAACAGGTGATGGCTATTATGAAAGTTGTATACTTGATCCTGAAGGAAATCAGATAGAGATTACAGCTGATACACATTTGGAACAGGTGTAGTACTCAGTTGTCAAAACTCGCAGGCGAGTCTTGCTTGGGTAAGGCATGCTCTGGCAAAATACGATATTATTCAAAGCATGAACAGAGCCGGGGCAGCTCCCATCGAAGAAACGGCATAGGAACCAATCGATGCTGCAGACCATAAACTAAAGAAGCAGGAAAAAAGGAGGAATCTGCAGTGCGGGATTGGAAAAAATGGGTAAAAGCGGCAGGTGTAAGAGCGATTAAAACTGTGGCACAGACAGCGGCAGCGACAATTGGGAGTGCGGCGGTGATCAGTGATGTGGACTGGCGGGTAGTGGTATCCGCAGCTGTTCTGGCAGGCGTGCTGTCACTGCTGACTTCGGCAGCCGGACTTCCTGAGCTGGAAAAGGAAACCACATAAAAACGAGATTTTATTTCTTAGTTGACAGCCCATACCCCTATGGGTATAATAATATATACCTATAGGGGTATAAAAGGAGGATGTTGACTGTGAAGAAAATGGAAGTGTTTCTGGAATGGGGAGGTGTAAAAAGGGAGATTGTGTGTCTGGCTGTCTCCGGAGCTGCATTGATTGCGAGTCTGGTTTCTTTTCGTCCATTCGGGGTGAATCCTGCATGGATTGCGATTTTTTTCTGTGGGATTCCGATTCTTCTGGAAGCAATTGTGGGAGTGGTAACGGAATTTAATATCAAAGCAGACGTCCTTGTTTCCATTGCTCTGATTGCATCGGTGATGATCGGGGAAATTTTTGCAGCAGGGGAAGTAGCGTTTATCATGCAGCTGGGAGCCTTGCTGGAGGATTTGACTGTGGCAAAAGCCAGGGCGGGAATTGAGAAACTGGTCCATCTGACACCCCGCACCGCACGGATCATAGCCGGAAATACGGAAACGGTCATTCCTGCGGAACAGGTGCAGATCGGAGATCTTCTGCGTGTGCTGCCTGGTGAGACCATTCCTGTTGACGGTGTGATTTTATCCGGGCAGACTTCTGTGAACCAGGCTGTTATGACAGGCGAATCGCTGCCGGTGGATAAAACGGCAGGGGATCCCGTTGCCAGCGGGACAGTGAATCAGTTTGGCTCTTTTGAGATGAAGGCACTGAAGGTCGGTGACGACAGTTCCATACAGCGTATGATCAGACTGGTACAGACAGCCGATGCCGGCAAAGCAAAGATCGTAGGGATTGCGGACCGCTGGGCCACCTGGATAGTGGTGGCTGCACTGACTGCCGCGGTCCTGACCTGGGTGCTCAGCGGGGAGATCATTCGCGCAGTTACGATTCTTGTGGTTTTTTGCCCCTGTGCCCTTGTTCTTGCCACTCCCACTGCGATTATGGCAGCCATTGGAAATGCCGCCAGACATGGTTTTCTGGTCCGGGAGGGTGACGCATTGGAGCGATTGGCATCGGTATCAAGGATTACGTTTGACAAGACGGGAACGCTGACCCATGGGACCCCGGAAGTGATCGCTGCGGTTTCCTGCTGCAGTGAGTGGACAGAGGAGGCCCTTTACCGAATTGCTGCAAGTGCGGAACTGCGTTCGGAACACCCCCTGGGGAAAGCGATTGCGGTCGGTTATAAGAACAGAATCTCCGGAGAGGTCAGTCAGCCGGAAGCATTTCAGATGATACCGGGGCAGGGGGTCATTGCCCGGGTGGATGGGAAAGAGGTTTTTGCGGGAAACCAGAAGTTGCTTGCCGAGAACCGGGTCATTTTGCCGGAGAACGTGAAAAGAGAGGCGGAAGATTATTTAAATAAAGGCTGTACGATTATCTATCTTGCAATCAGCCGGAAAGCAGCCGGATATCTTGTCCTGTCGGATACGATGCGGGAGGATGCTGCTGCTGTAATCCACAAAATCCGGGAAGCCGGTGGGGTTCCGGTTCTGCTGACAGGGGATCAGGAAAGCGCTGCAAAATCCATGGCAGACAGACTGGGGATTGATGAGGTATATGCAAATTGCCTGCCGGAAGAGAAACTGAAGAAAATCGATGATTATCAGAAAAGAGGGGAATGGGTCTGCATGATCGGAGATGGAATCAATGATGCGCCTGCCCTGAAAAAAGCATTTGTCGGAATTGCCATGGGCGGAGTCGGGAGCGATATTGCGGTTGAGGCAGCGGATATTGCGCTGATCAATGATAAAATCAGTGAACTGCCCCATCTGCTGTATCTGGCGAAGCGGATGATGCGTACAATCAAATGGAATCTCACATTTTCCATGACGCTGAATATTCTTGCGATGCTGCTGGCTATTACGGGCGTATTAAATCCGGTTGTAGGGGCTCTGGTGCATAATGCCGGATCTGTTCTGGTAATTGTAAATTCTGCCTTCCTGCTGAACTGGAGGAAACAGGAGTGAAGAAGGCTGCCTGAAACGGTGCCAGCTTCCGGGAACAATCCGGTATGGATTCATTTTTGACTTATGAAACGAACGACAGGTTCCTGGTGAGGAATATGGGGAAGAATTCTGCCGGAGATGTGGTCATTACCACAGGGGATGGACAGGGAAGCAGTCTGTGCGGATGGAACAGGAGAAAGAGCAAAAGGGATACAGAAATGGTTACATATCCAATGGGGTATTTGGAGGAATCAAGATGAAGCAATGTATGGATGCGGACAATCTGCATCGCAGATTAAAGAAGATTATCGGACAGGTGCAGGCAATTGACCGGATGGTAGATGAGGATGTTCCCTGTGAGGATATCCTGGCTCAGATCAATGCGGCAAAGTCAGCTCTGCATAAGGTGGGGCAGGTTGTATTGGAAGGCCATATCAAGCACTGTGTGAGAGACGGTATTGAGCATGGAGACGCGGATCAGACCATTGAAAATTTTACAAAAGCAGTGGAACGCTTTGCAAATATGTCCTGAAAAGGGAAGCAAGACTGACTGGAGAAATCCGGCCAGTCTTTTTTGTGTTTTGGACATCTGAAATTTCCCGTAGAAACCAGTTGACGGATATCCGGAAGATATGATAAACTAACAAAAGTTATAAATAACTAATAAAAATTAGATGAGAAAAAGGAGGGGAATATGGCAAGGTCCATATTGGAAGAATGATGAAAAGGAAAAATCCACTGAGAATCTTTTGGATGGTCCTGGGCTTTTTATGTCTGGGTCTTGGAACGGTTGGGGTGATTTTGCCCATCCTGCCGACGGTTCCCTTTTACATGGCGACGGTGTTCTGCTTCGCAAAGAGTTCCCGGAAACTGCATGACTGGTTTCTCAGTACGAAGCTGTACCAAAAGCATCTGGACAGTTTT
>JAXEJQ010000042.1:0-16897 GCA_034101475.1 Candidatus Limivivens sp. | reverse complement strand
AAATCTTATAACTTTTTACTTTTTACTTTTAACTGTTTTATGTTTTTGTTTTATGTTTTCTGTTTTATATTTTATGTTTACTACTTTTTGTTTTCTGCTCTTGCCGGAATGATCGGTTTGTCTTTCTTCCAATGTATCATTATGTAATCCTGTAAATCAAAAATTAATCAAAAACTCCTGAAATGAAACGTTGAATGACAGAATGTTGCATTCTGTTTCCCTCTATTCTCCATGGCCGAAGAAGCAAACGACAAATGTTTTGAAAATAATCTTCCAGTCTACGAGAAAGCTTCGTTCCATCACATACTTCACATCCAGATCCATCCATTCATTAAAGGACAGATCGTTTCGATGGGGTGCGATCTGCCAGTAGCAGCTCAGCCCGGGAGTGACATACAGGCGCTGCCATTCATATTCTCCATATTGGGCGACCTCTCTGGGCAATGCGGGGCGCGGACCCACGATGCTCATTTCTCCCTTCAGGATGTTCCAGAGCTGCGGCAGTTCATCCAGGCTTGTCTTCCGGATAAACTTTCCCACCCTGGTAATTCTGGGATCCTCTTTCATTTTGAATACCGGGCCATCCATTTCGTTTTGCTTCAGCAAATCGTCGAGCTTTGCCTCGGCATTGGGACACATCGAACGAAATTTGTAAAACTTGAATGGAACGCCTTTTCGTCCGATCCTTTCCTGGCAGAAAATGGGGCCGGCTGAAGGATCATCGATCACAATCGCCGCTGCAATCAAAAGCATCAGCGGGGACAGAACGACCAGCGCAAGCGAAGAAAAAATGATATCCTGGGTTCTGCGTCCAATCCAATACCATCGGTGATTGCGCAAATTTTCTTTCCTGTTGATTCGTACAGGCCTGTCATTCGCGTTTTCGCTCGTATTCATCTCACACTCTCCCTTTGTATGGTAAAACTGGTAAGGTTATCTTTTGAATAAAAAAGAAACATTCCGTAATCTATCACGCCATACTACATGCTGACAGCTTTTACCGAATGTTTCTTGTGTCCTGTTCTTTTTCAGCTCTCTGCTTTCGCGCCGCATACATACATAGCCAGGTATTCCTTAAAAAGGTCTTTCTATTCACATTCTTATTATATCTTGAACATGCCCTGAAATCAATATCTAAGACATCATTTGTAAAAGATTCACCGACTTTTTGTCATAATTGGCTGCTTTTTAAATTTTTTTGACTATTTTGACGAATTTCCTGGTTTCTTTACGCTATTTTTATTCCTCTTTTATCCTTCTTTTATTCTTCTTTTATTCTTCTTTATTTTCTTTTATTCTTCTTTTGCCCAACCATAGGCACATTTTATTGCTTTTTTCCAGCCGGAGAGCTTTTTCTGCCGCTCCTCTTCACTGACAGCGGGCGTAAAGACACGGTCCACCGCCCAGTTTTTTAAGACCTCTTCCTTGCTTTCCCAGTATCCCACCGCCAGGCCTGCCAGATAAGCAGCTCCCATGGCAGTGGTTTCCACGCAGACCGGACGCTGCACGGGCGCGTCGATAATGTCCGCCTGGGCCTGCATCAGGAAATTATTGGCGCTGGCCCCTCCATCCACTTTCAGGGAACTCAGGTGAATGCCGGAGTCTGCCTCCATGGCTTTCAGAACATCCTGCACCTGATAGGCCACGGATTCCAGAGTTGCGCGCACAATGTGGGAACGGTTTACGCCTCTGGTGATCCCCACAATGGTTCCTCTGGCATAGGCATCCCAGTGGGGAGCTCCCAGTCCTGTAAAGGCCGGCACCACATAACAGCCGTTGGTATCTTCCACCTCCAGGGCCAGCCGCTCGGAATCTGCCGCCGATTCGATCAGGTGAACCTCATCCCGCAGCCATTGAACGGCCGCGCCCGCCACAAAGATGGAACCTTCCAGAGCATAATTTACTTTCCCGTCGATTCCCCAGGCAATGGTGGTCACAAGGCCATTGTCCGAATATACCGGTTTTTCTCCGGTATTCATGAGCAGGAAGCATCCCGTTCCATATGTATTTTTCGCTTCTCCGGACCGGAAACAGGTCTGGCCGAAAAGCGCTGCCTGCTGATCGCCTGCTGCACCTGCAATGGGAATCATGCCGCCGAAGAACATGGGATCGGAATGGCCGTACAGGCAGCTGGACGGGCGTACCTGGGGCAGCATGGATCTGGGAATATCCAGTTCCCGCAGGATATCCTCATCCCAGTCCAGGGTCTGAATGTTAAACAGCATGGTTCTGGATGCGTTGGAATAATCGGTCACATGGACGGCTCCCCGGGTCAGTTTCCAGATCAGCCAGGTCTCCACGGTTCCGAAGAGAAGCTCTCCGCGTTCCGCCCGCTTTCTGGCCCCCGGCACATAATCCAGAATCCATTTGATCTTGGTGGCTGAAAAATAGGCGTCAATCACAAGGCCCGTTTTCCGGCGGATGGTTTCTGTCAGCCCTTTCGCCTTCAGTTCGTCACAGATCTCCGCCGTCCGGCGGCATTGCCAGACAATGGCCCGGTAGACCGGTTCGCCGGTATTTTTATCCCATACAATGGCCGTTTCCCGCTGATTCGTGATGCCGATGGCAGAAATATTTTCTGCGGAAACGCCTGCTTTCTGCATGGCTTCCACGGCGACACCAAGCTGCGTGGACCAGATCTCATTGGGATCATGCTCGACCCAGCCGGGACATGGAAAGTACTGAGTGAATTCTTTCTGAGCCAGACTGACAATCCGGCCACATTCATCAAAAAGGATGCAGCGATTGCTGGTGGTGCCCGCATCCAGGGCCATTACGTACTTTTTCATAGGAACCTCCCTACATGATATTTTATGAACTGCCCGCCAAATGAGCTTTCCGTTTTTCTTCTCATCCCCTCACACATGGAAGCATCCTCCCCCGATAAACTCCCGCAGAATGGAATGGTTGGGGATGCTGTCATCCGGAATCCCCACAAAGTAATCCATGAACTTCAGCAGACGCTTCGCCTCCTGGTACTCCGGCTCATCCTTGCCGATACCGAAAAGCAGGGGCTCCGCGTACATTTTCAGAACGGACAGCTCGTAGATCAGAGCGGAATTGAACATCAGATCCGCCTCCTCCTGGTAGGGGAAAATGTAGGCTTCCTCCCCCCGGCGCACGGAGGGCCACATGGCAATGGTGTTCTTCGCGGAGGTACCTCTGGTTCTGGCATCCCGGACAATCCGGCGGATCAGGCGGCCGTCGGTGGTGGGAATGCGGTTGTGTTCATCCACGTTAAGCTGGGTCAGGGCACTGATATAGATTTTCATTTTCCTGGCCCTGGGAAGGCTGTAGGAGAGACGGTCGTTCAGGCAGTGGATCCCCTCGATGACCAGCACGTCGTCTTTGCCCAGCTGGCGGAAATTGCCCTTGTACTCCCGTTTTCCGGTTTTGAAATTGAAGGTGGGAAGCTCCACCCGTTCCCCTGCCAGCAGGCGGTTCATGTCTTCGTTGAACTGCTCCACGTCAATGGCCTCCAGGCATTCGAAATTGGGCTTGCCGTCCTCGTCCAGAGGCGTTTTTTCCCGCTCTACAAAATAGTCATCCACCGGAATGGGATGGGGCTTCAGGCCGTGTACCGCAAGCTGAATGGACAGCCTGTGGGAGAAGGTTGTTTTGCCGGAAGACGAGGGACCGGCAATCATTATGATCTTCTTTTCGGGACTGGAAGCGATTTTCGCTGCCATTTCGGAGATTTTTTTCTCCTGCAGGGCTTCCGCCACCATGACAAGCTGGCTCGCGTCATGCTTTACAATGTATTCGTTCATATCCCCTACGGTGGACAATTCCAGCATTTCTCCCCATTTCAGGGATTCCTTCTGCACATGGAAGATTTTTTCTCTGGGTGTCCAGACCGGCAGCTGATCCGGGCTGGCGGGCCTGGGCATGAGAAGCATAAAGCCTTCATCGTACAGACAGAGGTCGAAGTATTTCAGGATCCCGGTATGGGGCACCATATAGCCGTAATAATAGTCCTCGAAGCCGTCCAGGTTATAGAGGTTCACATTGGATACCCGGCGGTAGTGAAACAGCTTTTCCTTGTCCTTCATGCCGTATTCGCCGAACAGGGAGATGGCATCATCCGTTTCTACGCTTCTCTTGTCAATGGGCAGTCTCTGCTCCACCAGAAGCTCCATGTAGGCCTTCACCCGCTCCAGAAAGTCCGCAGTCAGCTCCTGGTTTCCCTCCAGCGTGCAGTAGAATCCGTTGCCAACGGCAAAGTGGACGCCGACCTTTCGGATATTCTCATGGCCGGCCACATGGTAAACGGCCTTCAGCATCAGCAGGGTCAGGCTGCGCTGGTATGCCCGGAATCCGATCCGGTCCGCGGTGGTGAGAAACTCCAGCCGGCAGTCGCCGAAAGCCTGCCTGGGCAGTTCCCGGAGCTTTCCGTCAACGTTTACCAGCACAATATCATACTCTTTTTCTCCCTGAAAATCTTCTGCTATTTTCCCGTAGGTAACGCCTGCGGGATATTCCTTTGTACGGTTCCCCACACGGACATGAATCATCTTTTCCTCCATAAACTGCTCCTTTCTGCTGCCTCAGATCACCTGGAAGGGATGGTGCAGAGGCGCTTCTCTGATCTCCAGCTCCGGAAAGCACGTTCTCAGATATCCGGCCATATGGGCAATAAAAATATGCTCGATGCCATAATGGCCCGCATCGAGGATCATCAGCCCCTGATCCGCCGCGTCCAGCCCGTCATGATGGCCGAAATCGCCGCTGATCATGACCTGGGCCTGCTTTTTCAGGGCATCCCCCACCATGCTTTTTCCGGAACCGGGCAGAATGGCCGCCCGCTCCACAATCCGCTCCGGATCTCCGAACAGCTTCACACTGGAAAGACCGAATTTTTCTTTTACCAGCTCCCCGCAGGCTGCCAGCGTCATGGAACCGGGCAGACTGCCGATTCTTCCAAAGCCCATGGCCGCCCCGGTCTGCGGATCCGTCCCCGTCTCCGTCAGAACTTCCGCATTCTGAAGGCCCATACGGTCAGCAGCCAGCTGTCCCATGGATACAATATCGTAATTCGTGTGCATGGAATAGCAGGCAACCCCGCTCTCAATCAGACGGAGCAGCCGCCTTCCCGGCAGATCATCCGCCGTAACCCCTTTGATTCCGGACATCAGAAGGGGATGATGGGTCAGCAGAAGGTCCGCTCCCCAGCCGGCTGCCTGTTCAATGGCTTCATCGCTGGCATCCAGCGCTATGTATACTTTTCGGATTTCCCTGTCTCTCCTTCCCGCCTGCAGTCCCGGATTATCCCAGCTTTCCGCGATGTGCCGGGGATAGGTCTCCTCCAGGCGGCTGATCAGAATTCTTCCATTCATGGCATTTTCTCCTTTGCTTTTTTGATCAGGGACAGTCTCTCTTCGATTTCTTCCAGGCGTTTTCTGGCATTTTCGCTGGTTTCTCTCTGGAGTCCCTGCCGGATGGCTTCAAAACTTTTCTGCTCCTTCTCCAGGAACTGCCTCAGGACCGGGTTCCCGCTTTTCAGAAGAAGGGGACCGTAAAGAGCTTCCTCCAAAGGGAGGGGCTCCATGCATCCGTGAACCGCCCGCATCATGGGGTAAAACTTCTCCTCATCCAGCACCATATCCTCGGCTTCGATCCGGTATCCATGCTCCTGCAGGAATTCCCGGACCCTGGAAAGCTCGGACTGGGGCTGGAGAACCAGCTCCTGAACGGTGTCAAACACGGCTGCCCCGTCCGTCAGAATCCGGACCACCAGACCGCCTCCCATCCCGGCAATCACCACCCGGTCCGCCTCCCCGGGCTTCAGAGCTGCCGCCCCGTCACTGAGCCGGGTCTCAATCTGCTCTGTCAGGCCGTAACGCCGGATATTCTCCTGTGCCCGCAGAAGGGGGCCTTTCCGGACATCCATGGCCAGGGCACGCCTGACTCTGCCCTGCCGTACCATTTCAATAGGAATATAGCCGTGATCTGTGCCGATATCAGCCAGACAGATCCCCGGCGTCACCAGATCACTGACTCTCTGCATTCTATGTGATAACTGCATGTTTTGCTCCAATCCATTTTCCACGGGCCGGAAAAGTACCGGCCTCTGTCTGTCAATACTACTCCAGAAAATCCTTCAGTCTCCGGCTCCGGCTGGGATGGCGCAGCTTCCGCAGGGCCTTGGTCTCAATCTGCCGGATCCGCTCTCTGGTAACGTGAAAGCTCCGGCCCACCTCCTCCAGGGTCCGGGGATTGCCGTCCTCCAGCCCAAAGCGCAGGCTCAGCACCTGCCGCTCCCGCTCTGTCAGGGTTTTCATCACACTCTCAATCTGTTCCTGCAGCAGGCCGAAGGCTGCTGCCTCTCCGGGCAGGGGGATCTGCTCATCCCGGATGTAGTCGCCCAGATGGCTCTCCTCCTCCTCGCCCACCGGCGTCTCCAGGGAAATGGTATCCTGGGACAGCTTCAGCACCTCCTCCACCCGCTCCGGGGTGGAATCGGTGGCCCTGGCGATTTCCGCCGGAGTCGGTTCCCGGCCCAGCTCCAGGGTCAGCTCCCGGGACGCCCGCCTGGTGCGGTTGATGGTTTCCACCATGTGAACCGGAATCCGGATGGTTCTCCCCTGATCTGCTATGGCACGGGTGATGGACTGACGGATCCACCAGGTCGCATAGGTACTGAATTTGTAGCCCTTCCGGTAATCATACCGCTCCACGGCCTTGATCAGCCCCAGATTTCCCTCCTGAATCAGGTCCAGAAAGGAAAGCCCCCGGTTCCGGTAATGCCTGGCCACGCTGACCACCAGACGCAGGTTTGCCTCGGCCAGCCGTTCCCTGGCCTGTTCATCTCCCTCCTGCATCTGTCTCGCCAGATGCATCTCCTCTTCCTCGGTCAGCAGGGGAATCCTGCCGATTTCTTTCAGATACATGCGCACCGTATCCTCTGCCGTATTGTCCTGATATTCCATGCTGTTCTGCCTTTCCTTCGGAGATTTCCGCCGGGATCTGCTCATGCTCCTGCAGATCCGCCGCTATCCTTCATTCTTTCCGCAAAAGGCCGGAATATACATCACAGCAGGCTGTCACAGGGTCCTTTTCCCCAGATCCTGCAGACGGCGCTTCAGATTGATCAGCTCCTGCAGCCCGGCCATATCCGTGGGCTCCAGGCTGGCGGTCCGGCATTCGATGCTGTTTTTCAATACTTTATACAGGGTTTCTTTTAAGGCCTTTTCCCGTTCCTCTCTGGTCTCCACCTGCAGCGTGGTATTGAACAGGGACGCCACCTCCCGCTGCTGCTCCGGATCCTCATAATGGTTGGCGATCCTGGCCGGATTCACCTCTCCGGTCTCCAGCTGGGCAAACAGCTCCTCTGCCACCTGCCGGTACAGAGGCTCGGTAAAATCCCGGGGACTGACCCAGTCTCTGATCCGGGCATAGAGGCCCTTTTCCTCGATGAGCCAGGTGAGCAGAAGCCGCTGGGATTTGCGGATCCCGTCATCCCCGGGCTGCTTTTTCCTCTCCCCGCTCTCCGGCTCCCGCCGGATCTGGGTTACTCCGGAGAGGGCCGTCCGGTTTACCAGCTTTCTCAGGCTGTCAAAGCCCGTCTGGTATTTCTCCGCCACGGCCTGAATGTAGTTTTCCCGTTCCAGCTCCTGATCAAACTCTGTGAGCTTTCTGGCCACCGCTTTGAAAAAATCCGTTTTCCCTTCCGGATCCTTCAGGTTGTATTCCCGCTCCATGGCGGAAATCTCAAAGAGAAAGCTGTTTTCCGCCTGATCGATCCGCTCCTGGAAGGCCCCGGGCCCCAGTGCCTTGATAAATTCATCGGGATCCTTATAGGGACGCATATTCAGCACCCGGGCGCTCAGTCCCGCGGCCTTCACAATGGGAATGGCCCGCAGCGCTGCCCGGACTCCCGCTTCATCACTGTCGTAGGTGAGAATCACCTCATTGGTATAGCGCTTCAGCAGAGCGGCATGCTGGGTCGTCAAAGCCGTTCCCAGGGACGCAACCGCATTTTTAAAGCCGGCCTGATGCATGGAAATCACATCCATGTAGCCCTCGCAGACCAGAAGATATTTTTTCCGGGTGGTCCGGGCAATGTTCAGGCCGTAGAGGTTCCGGCTCTTGTCAAAGACCCGGGTCTCCGGGGAATTCAGGTATTTGGGCTTCCCGTCCCCCATCACCCGGCCGCCGAAGCCGATCACCCGGCCGTTCACATCCTGAATGGGAAACATGACCCGGTTCCAGAATTTGTCATACATCCCATGCTTCTCATCCACATTCATCAGTCCGGATTCCTTCAGAAGCTCATCGGATACCCCCTTGCTCTTCAGGTAACGGTAAAGGTCATTGCTGTATTTATTGGCAAAGCCCAGGGCAAAGCCTTTGATGGTTTCATCGGAGAGCTGACGCCCCTTCAGATAGTCCATGGCCTGCTTTCCGTTTTCCGTGCGGAGCTGATAATAGAAGTAATTGGCCGCCATTTTATTCAGCTCCAGAATCTGGGTGCGGATATCCGCCGCCCGCTTTTCCTCCTCGGAGTATTCCTGCTCGGGCAGGGTCACCCCAGCCCGGTCCGCCAGATGCTTCAGCGCCTCGGGGAAGGTGAAATTTTCATACTCCATAATAAATGTATAAACATTTCCCCCGGCTCCGCAGCCGAAGCAGTAATACATCTGCTTATCCGGGCTTACGGAAAACGAGGGAGACTTTTCGTTGTGGAAAGGACACAGGCCGAAGTAGGAAGATCCCTTCCGCTGCAGCTTGACATAGCCGGAGATCACATCCACAATGTCATTTTTTTCTCTGATTTCTTCTACCAGTTCTTCTGCGTAATACATAAGCTGCTCCTTTATGCCTTCCAGGACTGCGGGATATAAATCTCTGAAAATTTCATAATCGCATATTCATCCGTCATTCCTGCAATGTAGTCACAAATCACCCGCTCCTCGCTCTCTCCCTTTTCCTCAATGAGGTCCAGATATTCCCTGGGAATAAACTCCAGGTGCCTGCTGTAATAAAGGTAGAGCTGCTGGAGCATATTGACCACCTTCTTCTCCTCGGCTTTGGACCGTGGATTCTTGTACACATGGTCAAACATAAAAATCCGAAGCTCCCGCATGGTCTTCTCCATATCCGGAGACATGATCACATCCGGCTTATCCAGGCTGTTGTCCACAATGTCGTGAATCAGCGTGTTCAGCCGTTCCCGGATGGTATAGCCCAGGGCCTGGCGGTATTCCAGGGGAATCTCCTCCTCCTTCAGAATCCCGGCCCGCTCCGCGTCGTCAATGTCATGGTTGATGTAGGCAATCTTGTCAGACAGACGGACAATCTTTCCCTCCAGGGTACCGGGATTCCCGCTGGTACGGTGGTTGCGGATGCCGTCCCGGACCTCCCAGGTCAGGTTCAGACCCTTTCCCTTTTTCTCCAGAAGCTCCACCACCCGCACACTCTGGGCATAGTGGGCGAAGCCGCTGGGGCAGACCTCATTCAGCGCCCGCTCTCCGGAGTGCCCGAAGGGGGTATGGCCCAGGTCATGGCCCAGGGCAATGGCCTCTGTCAGATCCTCATTCAGCCGCAGAGCCCTGGCGATGGTCCGGGCGATCTGCGTCACCTCCAGGGTATGGGTCAGCCGGTCCCGGTAATGATCTCCCTGGGGCTTGATAAATACCTGGGTTTTGTGCTTCAGCCGGCGGAAGGATTTGCAGTGGAGAATCCGGTCCCGGTCTCTCTGATACACCGGACGGATATCACAGGGCTTTTCGTAGATATCCCGCCCTCTGGAATGAATGCTTAAGGACGCATAGGGGCTGAAATATTCCTGCTCCCGCTGCTCCGCCATTTCTCGTATGGTCATACGCTTGTGCTCCTCCTTCCGTACGCCTCCCGGTTCGGGCCGTCCGTTTTTCTCAACATCATTATAGCAAAAAAATTCAGAAAAATCTCTTATATTTTTCTTTTTTTGTAATCGCCAAAGCCCTTTCGTTACGCTTCTCTTCTTTGGCGGTAACACTGCAGAGTCACCTTCGCGCCGTCGCTTACTGCGGTGACCGCGCCCCATTCTGCCGTGCCGAAGGCCTGCACGCCGGCCTGTTCCAGCCGCTCCAGAGTTTCCGGACCGGGATGGCCGTACCGGTTTCCTTTTCCATAGGAGAGAATGGCCGCCCCGGGCCGAAGAACCTGCAGAAATTCCCCGGAGGTGGCTCCTTTGGAGCCGTGATGTCCTGCCTTCAGCAGCCAGACCTGCCCCAGTTCGCCGGTCTCCAGCAGGGCTTTTTCTGCCTCTCCCTCCAGATCCCCGGTTAAGAGTGCCCGAAAGGCCCCATAGCTTACCTGAAATACCAGAGAATTCTCATTTTTCTCACGGAAGGCGGATTCCTTTTTCGGCCAGAGACAATCGATCTGAAGACTGCCGCATCGAAAGCTTTTTCCCCGATACAGCACCCCCACAGGGATGCCGGACTGCCCGGCAAGGGCCAGCAGCTCCTGACCCCGGGCATCCTCCAGGGCATCCGGAGACATCAGCAGATTTCCGATGGAAATTCCCTCCGGTGGCTTCTCCAGAATTTCCCTCACCCCGTTGATGTGATCGGCGTCCATATGGGTCAGAATCAGGTAATCCAGCCGCCGGATACCCTGATGCTTCAAAAAGGGAAGAATCCGGTAAGTCCCCACTGCGCTTTCCGTGCTGCTTCCCCCGTCGATCAGCCAGGTAACTCCCTCCGGGGAACGGATGAAAATACTGTCTCCCTGGCCCACATCCAGAAAGGTCATGGAAAGCTCCGGGCTGCCGCCCTGCAGCGTGCGCAGAACTTCCCCCGAAAGGCTGCCTCCGTTGGTAAGAGCAGGCCAGAAAAGGCCCAGCAGTCCCACAGTCAGAGCCAGCCAGCCGGACACCCGGAAAAAGCGGCCTCTCCCGGCACCAGAACAGGACTTTCGTTCTCCTTTTTGTCTTCGAAGCTTCCCTCCGCCGGCCAGAAGCAGGAGCAGGCCGGCAGCGTAAAGGACAAGCTCCGCCATTTCGGGCGCGCCGCAGACCAGCCTGCTGCAGGGCAGTGCCCCGGCACAGGCACAGAGCAGCTCATAGAGCTTCAGGATATAGTGGGCCGGAGCCAGGAGAAAGGCGCCAGCGGCACCGCTGAAGCAGGCTGCTGCCATGCCTGCGGCGCCAGAGAACAGAACCGCCGGCATCAGAGGCAGCACCGCCAGGTTCAGAAGACTGCCGTAAAGGGGGATTTCGGAAAACCAGTACAGGATACAGGGGAGGGTAAAGGCCTGAATCACCAGTCCCGGCCCGGCAGCCTGAAGAAGCTTTCCTCCTGCCCCGCTGTCTTTCCATCCGGCCGCCAGCGTCAGATAGGCCTCGGCTCCCGCCGCGGACAGCATGGTAAGCTGAAACCCGCACTGAAAAAGCTGCAGAGGCTCCCGGAGCAGAAGGACGATTCCTCCGAAGGCCAGGGCGGACAGCCGGTCATACTCCCGCCCCCAGACCTGGGCTCCCAGGAAAACCAGAAACATGACCACGGCTCTGGTGGCGGAAGGACTTTCTCCGGTAAACCACCCGTAGAATGCCATCATCAGGCCGCTGATGCCCGCCGGAAGGGCGAATCCCCCAAGCAGGAGCCGCAGAAGGCTGTAGAGAGCCATGCCTGTCATGGAAATATGCAGGCCCGAAATCGCCAGAATATGGGAAATCCCCCCTGTCTGATACAGCTTTTCCGTCTCTTCCTCCAGCAGTCCCTTTTCTCCCAGCAGCATGGCAGCCAGGACTCCCGTATCCTCCGTTTCTCCCAGACGCGAAAGGGCCCCAAGGAGCCCTGCCTTCAGGTTTTCCCGAAGGGATGCCAGCAGTTCTCTGCCTTTTTCATAGCCGCCGCTTTCCCCCAGGACCTCCGCCTTCTGCAGAAGCATTCCGACTTTCTGCCCGTGATAATACGCTTCCTGGTCAAACTGACCGGGATTGGATGCCGCCTGAGGTGCATAGCAGATCCCTTTCACCCGAATCCTGCTTCCGATCCTGCAGGCTGCCCTGCATTCTTTTTCTTTTGTATAAACAATCGCATTTGCGGAATAAGTGAGATATTCTGAATTTTCGAAAAGAAATGAAATGTTTTTCAGATATAGAAGTTTTTTTTCGGATCTGGTTTCCCGTTTATAGAGGGTTCCCTGAAGGGTAACCTCCGTACCCTCCAGGCCCTCCGGCAGCGGCTGGACTGTATCCAGCCGCCCGCTGCTCTTCCCGAAGACGATCAGCAGTACCAGAAACAGGAAACAAACTGCCAATGGCCGTTTTCTCAGGAAGCATTTCCCCCTTTCATCACCGGATCCACTCCGATGGAGGGCTCCAGAACTTTGCTGCTGCTCTCGGATGTCCCCTCCGATAGTGTCTCCGTCTGATTATTCTCCACGCTCAGGATCAGACTGCTCTTTCGCTCAAAGGGCTCCACCAGACTGATGCTGTCCCGGAATTTGATATCGGATTCTCCGTTGATCTGGAACTGTACCCGTTCTACCCGGCAGTTGTCACAGAGGGCATTCACCATGGCATACAGGCAGGCCTCCGGCGAAGCATTTCCCTCTCCCGGAGCCTGGTTAATGGTACTGTCCAGATTCACGGTACAAAGGCCGTCCTTCAGGCTGACTCCCAGAATTTTCGTGGAAGCGGAAGCGACTCTGCCCAGCCGGATATTGGCCGGACCCTTTAACATCTGCTCCACAATCACCCGCTCCAGGGAGGTATTGGTGGAATAATGAACATTGCGCATCTCCATGGACACATGCTCCCCGTCCTGACTGGGGAAATACAGGGTCAGGGAAGCATATTTGTAGGAATTGATACCGTCGCCCCTGGTGTCAATGAAGGTATCTGCCGTCATCTTCCCGGTCTGGGCTCCCATGGCATCCAGCAGCGGCTCTCCGTCCACTGTAAAGGTCACATCCTCCACATCGGGAATCTGGCAGAGGGTCTCCACAACCGCCGTCCGCATCAGAATCTCCTCAATGGTGTCCATCTCCAGATAAGCGCTGTTAAAATCCAGGAACGCGCTCTTCCCCTCCAGAGAAAGCTCCTGAAGCTCCACACTGTCCGGAATGGCGCTGTGATACTCCCCGCTGTACTGAGGAACCCGCATCCGGTCCAACAGCTCCTGAATCAGCCCGGTGCCCCCTTTGGCCTCGGGAATGTAATTCTCCTCCACCAGCCGGACTCCCTCGGTATTGACATAATTGATCTGATACCCGAAGGTCTCCTGGGTTTTCCTGCTGCAGGCAAAAAGGAGCAGAACTGCCAGAATGGCTAAAATCCCGTATTGAAACTTTTTCATGGTTCTCCTCCTGCTAATCCACATACTGAAGCGGAATCCGCACGGTAAAGGTCGTGCCCTCCCCTTCCTTGCTGTAAACCTTGATCGCGCCCCGGTGCATCAGCACGGCGCTTCTGGTAATGGCCAGGCCCAGCCCGGTACCGCCGATCTCCCGGGAATGGGATTTGTCCACCCGGTAGAACCGCTCGAAAATATGCTCCTGGGCCTCCTCGGGAATCCCGATGCCGGAATCCTCCACCTTCACATAGAAGTACTTGTGATCCGCGTTCACGGACACATGAACCCAGCCATTTTCCGTGTTGTATTTGATGGCATTTTCCACCAGATTGGAAATGGCCAGCGTCAGCTTCGTCTCGTCCACCTGGGCCGTCACCGGCTTGAAGTTTTCCAGAAGAAGGTCGATATTCTGTTTGGCCGCAATGGGCTTTAAGCGCTTGACAATCAGATCCAGAAGCTCATTGATATTCGTCTCCTGAATATTGACATCCGGTGCCTTTTTGTCCATCTTTACCAGGGAAAGCAGGTCGTTGATGATCTGATTCTCCCGGTCGATCTCCTCCGCGATATCCGTCATGAACTCCTTATACAGCTCCGCGGGCACATCCTCCTGCATCAGCAGGGAATCTGCCAGCACCTTCATGGAGGTGATGGGCGTCTTCAGCTCGTGGGACACATTGGAGACAAACTCCTGCCTGGAGTCATCCAGAGCCTTGATCCTGGCCCTCATCCGGTTGTAAGCCTCAGACAGAAGCTGGGTCTCGGTATAGCCCGGAATGGAAATATCCTCCTCCAGAAAACCACCTGTCAGCTCGTCCAGGGACTGGGTAACCTTTCCGAAGGGCTTCACCAGACTTCTGGAAGCGTAAAAGGCCACCGCCAGAATCACCACTGCCAGAACAATCTGCAGCACAAACACCTGGGAAGCCAGGGCCTCCCGGTTCTCCTGAATGTCCGTGGTGGGCGTACTGACAATCATCACACCGATGACTTCCCGGGTCACCGAATCCAGAATGGGCACCGTCATTTCAATAAACTGGCTCTCCTTGTTCACAGCCAGGGTGTCCTCTCCCTTAAAGCACTTCACCACTTCCTCGGATACAATCACCTTCTGCTCATCCAGTCCATAGGTGTCCCGGATAATCCGGAAGGCACGGTTCACAATGACAATGCGCCCGCTGTAAAGAGTGGCCAGCTGAGACAGCTCCATCTCCACAATCCCGGAACTGTTTCCGCTTAAATAATTCGTTTCACTGAGCTGGTCCGCAATGGAAACGCACTGGTTATGAACCATATCTCCGCGCTGCCGCACCGACTGCTCCTCATATCCTCGCAATATCCCGTACTTCATCAGCCACAGGGGAATAATCCCCACCAGGATAAAAATAATGAAAATACGGAACTGAAGGCTCTTTCCGTATTTTCTGAAAAATTTATTATTTCGTATTTTATGCACGGTTCTTCCTCAAATCCTGCTGCTACAGGGACAACGTATCTGTCTCTGACCTCATCCTGCCGGTTTTCCTTCCTCAATGCTGAAAATAATAACCGACGCCCCACTTCGTATGGACATACTTGGGCTCGCTGGGATTCTCCTCGATCTTCTCGCGCAGTCTTCGAATATGTACATCCACCGTCCGCACATCGCCGGGATACTCATAACCCCAGACAATATTCAGAAGGTTTTCACGGCTGTATACCTTGTTCGGGTTAAAGACCAGAAGCTCCAGGACATCGAATTCCTTGGCTGTCAGGTTGATCTCCTTCCCCCCGATGCTGACACGTCTGCCCTCGCAGTCCAGTACCAGATCACCGACCTCCACCACCTTGCTCTTCTCCTGCTCGGCGGCCTTCTTCCCGGTCCGGCGGATAATGGCCTTGATACGCGCCTTTACCTCCAGGATATTGAAGGGCTTCGTAATATAATCATCCGCGCCGTACTCCAGTCCCAGAATCTTATCCATGTCGTCTCCCTTTGCAGTCAGCATGACAACCGGAACGCTGGAAAATTCGCGGATCTGCTGGCACACTTCGAATCCGGTAAGCTTGGGCAGCATCACATCCAGGAGCACGATATCATACTCCCGCTCCTTTACCATCTTCAGTGCTTCCTCGCCGTCATAGGCACAGTCCACTTCCATGCCGTCCTGTTCCAGACTGAAGCGGATTCCCTTAACGATCAGTTTTTCATCATCCACTACCAATACTCTCTTCGCCATGCTCATTCTCCTTTAGACTACAATTTTATCCTTAATCCGCTGAAATACGGCATCCTTGATGCCGCTCACCTTTGTAATGTCCTCAATCCTGGCAAACCCGCCGTTCGCCTCCCGATAAGCGATAATATCCGCCGCCCTGGCTTCTCCGATGCCCGGCAGAGTCATCAGCTCCGCGGCTCCCGCCAGATTGATGTTCACCAGTCCGGAGGAAGACTCGGCCTGAATGGCTGTGCTCTGCTCCTGTTCCGACGGAACCACAATCTGCTGGCCATCCGTCAGAAGGGATGCCTGGTTCACCGCCTCGGCAGCCGCTTCTGAGGTCATGCCTCCGGCAGCCTGAATGGCTTCATAAGCTCTGGAGCCCCGGGGCAGTTCGTATACCCCCGGCTGCTCTACCTCACCGCACACATGAACATAAAGAAAACCCTGACCAGAAGCCTCTGTCCCGGGCTCTGTCATCAGGTCCTTGGTATCTTCCGAAAAGGCTGTCTCCAGCGTATCGTTTATCAGACAGGTATCTGTCCTCCTGCTGCATCCGCTGACCAGAATGGCCAGAAGACAGGCACCTAAAAATGTATCCATGCACTTCTTCAATTTCTTCATAATATCTGTATCATCCTTTCACCTTTCGGTAAAAAGCCCCCGGTACAGATACTCATATTTTATACGAACATTTCAAAAATTACAACTCTTTTTTACAAAATTACCACTTAAATATTACAATTCCAATAATCGCAAGAAACATTCCGCCGGCCTTCTTCCATTCGAAGGGCTGTTTGTCAACGCCGAACCAGCCCAGCAGTTCAATGATGTAGGATACCAGAAGCTGGGAAACAACAATGAGCATGGCCGATCTGGCAGGACCCAAAGCTGCCACGCTGCGGATCACTGTCACGGTAATAAACGCGCCGATGACACCGCCCAGAAGCGCCCATTTGCGGGGCATGGCAAAGAGTGCGCCGAAGCTCTCCCGCCCGGTGAAAAACCAGGCGATGAGGCAGACGATCAGAGCCGAAAACTGGACAAAGCTGGTGGCTACCCACAGACTGGTGGATTTGGTGGCTTCCGTGTTGAAGACGCCCTGGATGCTCATGAGAGCGCCGGAGAGGAGGGCGATCAGGATACCGAACATAAAAAGACTCCTTTCTGTTTTTGTAGTGCCTCCTTGATTCTGCGCCACAGGATGCGTAAGGGGCTGCCTGCAGCTTTCTGCGCAGACACGTTGATTTTTGAGATTTCCTGCGCCGCCTTTCGACGGGGAGTTTCCCTCCATCAAACCGTGGTCGGAGAAACTCCCCGTCGCTATGCTCGGAAATCTTTCAAAAATCTGCCTACCGTCTGCATCGGAACCCATACCAGCAGTCATCTGTGAAAGAACGCCAGGCGCAGCCG
>JAXEJQ010000041.1:0-20174 GCA_034101475.1 Candidatus Limivivens sp. | reverse complement strand
GCCGGGAGCTGACCTTCCACCTGGAGAAATTTCAGTCCCGGCTGCCGGAACATTTCTGATGCATAATAATAAACCGAATATCCCAGAGCATTGGCAGAATTATCATATTCCTTCAGCGCCTCAATGATATCATCCATACCGGAAGCAATCATCTCTTTCTCTGCCTCTGCCATCTGGGCATCCCCGATCAGAAGCTTGCGCATCATGGTCTGACTCCCGCTGGTTTCCGGGCGCTGGAAGGCCATGATCACTTCATCCGTTCCGCCTACCTGGCTCCAGTTGGTAATCTTTCCGGTATAGATATCAAAAAGCTGCTCCTTTGTCAGACTTTCCACCGGATTGTCTTCATTCACCAGGAAAACCAGCGCGTCCTTTCCCACCGGCTCCATGTCCAGCGGTTCATAGTCCTCCAGTTCCTCCTTGGTACTGTCCGCCGGTTCATAAGCCAGCAGAATATCGGTCTCTCCCTTGGCCAACTGCAGATAGCAGGGGTTGGTATTGGTAAAGTCTGCCATGGTTTCCTCTGCCTGGGCATCCGTACAGCCGGTCACGCGCACCGCCAGCGCCTCGCAGAGAGGCACACAGGCCAGAGACCCATCAATCCTGGGATACTCCTCATAGGACATCTGCGGAACAGGTACCGTCTCCTTCTCCTTTTCCTTTTCCGTTTCTTCCGCCTGAGCAAAAAGAGCGGTGCAGACGCACAGTGCCGCCAGTGCTGTCAGAAATACATTTTTTCCTTTCATAGCTCTCCTCCTTTTTGGGTAAAAATCACGTACAGTTTATACAGGAAAATTATACCACAACATTTCCCATAAAAAAACCATCAACAGAAAAACTAAGAAATTTCTAAGAAAAAAAATACAGCCTCAGGCATCCAAAAGACTGCCTGGGGCTGTACCTTTCCCGTTTGCTTCTTCACCATTCTTACGCTGTTTTTTCTTCTTTTCGTTTATTTGCCGCAATGGCCCTGCGTTTGATCTGGAACGCATCAAACCACATTACCAGAAGCATAATGGCGCCCTTGGCCACATACTGATAATAAGTATTCAGCCCGGCCAGCTGCATACCGTTTGCCAGCAGTCCCATGATCAGCACACCGGCCACACAGTTGAAAATCTTTCCTTCACCGCCCCGGACGGAAACACCGCCCACCAGAACGCCGGTCAGAACCGTAATTTCCGTGCCTGCCGCGGTACCAGCTGCCGCCGCACCGACTCTGGAAGTCAGAACCACCGGATTATCCCGCTTCCGCTTCCGGCTGTCCAGAATCAAGTATTTCATAACCCGCATCTGCTGTACACAGAAGCCAATGGACACGCCGATCAGGCATACTGCCAGGAAGACTGCCCCGGCCGCCAGAAATGCAGGCCCTTCCAAAAGAACCAGAAAAGCCGCAGCCGCCAGAATTCCCTCGGCGGCTGCCAGTAAAATCAATATTTTCTTCATCGTTTTCCCATTTTTCAGCTGTAGATCCGGCGATATTCCGTAGGTTTAATGCCGGTCACCTTTTTAAACAGTTTTGAATAGTACTTTTCATCCAGATATCCTACCTGAAAGGCGATTTCCTTGATGGTCAGATTCGTCTTCGCCAGAAGCTTTTCCGACTCCTCCAGCCGTACCTGGGTCAGGTAATCATGAAAGCCCACTCCCATTTCCTCCTTAAAGAGCCTGCCTAAATAATTTCCCGAGACATTCCCGGCCTCCGCCACATCCTCCAGGGAAATCTGCTCCCCGTAATGCTCCCGGATATACCGGACAGCCATGGTAATGGGCTGCCCCATCTTCTCCCGCAGCTTTTTCTGTTCCTCATCCAGATATTTTTCCAGTACAAGATAGACATTTTTCATAACCTGCGGAAAATTCTTTCCGTTCAGATAGGCATAATGCATCCTACCAGACTGGTCTGCAGTTCAAAGAAGACCTTCCGGATATCATCCGGATAAGAATTGCTCAGCTCTCCTGCCCTCCGGTAAATCCGCTCAAAAAGATCACTCAGCTCTTCTTTGCGCAAGTATTTCATACAGTCCTTTATTTGGGCTGTCTCTTCCTCCGTAACCAGACGTTCTCCGGAAAACCGGGGCAGTCCGGAAATCTGATAATAATCCAGAATTCCGTTTCTGGTCAGAACCAGACCTCCCCATTCCGCTGCATAAGCCTCCACAATCGCCTCCGACAGTCCGGATATGGAATCCTTCACAAGACTCACTCCGATATTCAGCCGGAATTCTCCATACAGCTCACTTAAATCCCGGATATTGTAATAAAGAACGGAAATGGCCTCCCGAACGGCAGCCCGATTCTTCTCCTGAAAATTCAGAACGATCACACTTCCCATATAAGTGGTATGGTAATAAACCCTGGCCAGATTCCGGAAGCTTTCCCGGATAAAGCTCTCCACCTTGGAGCTGCTCAGAGAGTCTTCCTGGCCCAGCACGGCACTCAGATCCGAAAAGACGCAGAGAATCTGATAGCAGCCCGGAACAAATTCCGTATGAAATCTGGCATTGCATTCCTCCTCAGAGCGGAAACGGACCGTTGTCTTCTTCATGCCGTATTCCAGCAGCAGCTTCCAGAATTCCTCCATCTCCTGCCTGCTTTTTACCGCCCGGATGGCGGACATCACACTGCTTTCCTCCCGCTGAATGCGAATCTGATCGATTCTGCGGCAGACCCTGGTCAGCGTCTCATTCAGCTGCTTTTCGTCAACGGGCTTTAGCAGATAATCCATGACGTTCAGAGAAACGGCACTTCTGGCATATTCAAAATGCCGGTAGCCGCTGATCAGAATAAACAGCGGCTCCGGATTTACCTCCCGAACCTTTTTAATCAGTTCAATGCCGTCATATCCGGGCATCCTGATATCCGACAGCACAAAATCCGGATTGTTCCGGAGAATGCTCTCATAAGCCTGCCGTCCGGTCCTGCATTCGTCAATAATCGTAATATCCAGCTCTTCCCAGTGTCCAAGCTGCCTGATCAGATCAATAATCTTCGGTTCATCATCCGCAATAATCAGCCTGTATCCCATACTCGTAAAACCTTTCTATATCCGGTCCCTGCTGTACACAATATTACCGCTGCCGCCGTCCAAACGCCCCTGCCCCGGTCCCTTCATGGCCTTTGCAATGAGACCGTGGGTGCCCCGGAATTCAAAGGGAATCTCTTCAGCCCGTCCGGCCTTAATATCTTCACACACCTCAATTACACTGTCTATGATATCCGGCGGCAGCTCCCCGTCTCCATGGGATGCCAGAACCCGGTCATAGGTCCCTTCGGTGTCCGCCTTCAGCTTTTTCAGATTCTCCTCATATTCGGTAACCGTCAGGGAATAATCATCATACAGAAAGGTAAAGCTGTTGCAGGCGTCCCCCAGAAGCAGCATCCGTTCTTCCGGAATCAGCATCACCACAGACCCCTTGGTATGCCCGGCACAGTCATAAATTTTTATGGTCACGCCGCCCAGATCGAAGGAATCTCCGCCTTTCAGATCCCGGAAGACCTCCTGGGAAACGGTCGGGATATAATCCGAATCTTCCAGCAGTACCCCCGGTTCCGCCATATGCATTCCCTCTCTCCGAAATGGCTCCTCCCCGTGGGGAACGTAAATATAATCATCCCTGTGGTTCATATAGACCATCTCAAACTCACCCGCTCCCATGGCATGATCCGTGTGCCCATGAGTCAGCAGCACCAGCAGGGGCTTATCCGTCAGCTTTTCCACAGCAGCCTTCAGAGAACCGAATCCACTGCCCGTATCCAGCAGCGCAGCCTTTTCTTCCCCTTCCACCAGATACATCAGCTCGGTACAGACGCCATAAATCCTTGTGACCCTTTTCGACAGTTTTTCAGCACGAAAGTTTACCATGTCTATTTCCTCCTCTTGTTTTGCTCCTGCACTTTTTTCTATTATAACACAAAACGGGAACGATTCCAAAGATTGAATCGTTCCCGTTTTGAATGTCGTATCATACGCGTTCTCTGCAGATTTCCTCAATCCAGGCACAAAGCTCTCCCGAATAATCCGCTTCACAGTGAGGCTTCTCCCAGACAAGTGCATAATCCACCGGGTTTCCGGTTTCTTTAAGCTTCAGTGCCAGAGCCATACTGATGGTAAAAGAAGTATCCGCATCACTGGCCCCTACCCGGATCCGGAAAAAAGAGGCCTGATCGCTCTGCTCTTTCGTTCCGATAAAATTCATCGGATTGATCAGATAGATTCTGCGCTCCTGTTCCGAATCCCCTGCTGACTGCGCATAGGAAGCATAATAGTTCTCATATTCCTCCGGAAACGCCTCCTTCAGCTCCGCGATAGCTGCTGTAATCTCCTGATTAAAATGCATGTAATGCTGTTCCCGTGATCCGAAGACCCGATTTTCTCCGCTGTCCATGCCAAGGGTATCAAAAGAGGTGCAGGGCTTCATCCTTCTTCTGTGATTCAGAACATAGGTATCCAGATCGGACACCCTTGCCTCTCTCCCGTCCCAGGTCAGCCAGTGAGTTTTCTCTTTTCCTTGTACCGTAATCATCGGCGGCTCCGTTCCAACAAAGGGAACACCCTTGGGCGGACGGGATACCAGATCACCCAGAGAAGGACACTCAGCCTGATCCTCCACTTTCCGGAGCGCGACGCCGGGGCCGGCATGTCCCTGCATCAGATCTGCCTTTTTCTGATCTTTTTTGTCGCCCACGGGAGCTGTGGTCCGATATTCATAATTCCCTTTCCGGTAATCTTCGGGAGAATAGGTTTCCTCCAGTTCCCCCTTTTCCAGTTTCTGCAGATAAACCGTAGCCGACTCATTGATTTTTTTCATCAGGTACTCATAGCCGCTTCCGCTCCTGCCGTCTGCCTCCAGACGCAGGGGCTCCCCGGTATCCGGATCTTTCAGATTCAGTCCGTTAAAATAAGTAATATACCGTTCCTTCAATTTCTGAGAAAGGGCTTCCTGGAAAGGTGTCATAACGCCTGCCGGACCTGCCGGAGAATTTTCATTCTCCTTATCGGCTGCAAACATCCATTCGTAAGCCAGATCCGCATGCTCCAGATCCACAATGGGACAATAAATCTGGGCTGCGTAAATATCATCCCGTTCATTCATAAACGCGCCATTTTCTTCCAGATAGGGGACAAAGTTCGGATTATTTCCGGTAACTGCCAGAAGAGAGGACATGGCTCCGCCTGCGCTGGAACCCACGGAAACAATCCGATCCAGGTTTCCGGGAATGCAGGCCGCATTGTGGCGCAGAAAACGGATCACCGTCTTTAAATCCACCAGATTCGCAGGAGATTTTCCGCACCATTCCCCTTTGGCGTTTTTGGACTCGCTGCCCCGGTTTCCGCAGGTGACATAGACAAATCCATGCTCCATGTATTTCTCTGCCGTACACCTGGGGCCCCCCAGCCACATATGGGGCATCTGCATATACCCGGCGGAGTTATTGCACAGAATCACCGGCGCGCTCTCGGCCGTATAACCGTTCAGGGTACCCTCCGGGTTTTTTTCTCCTTTTTCTTTCATATAGGGCCCGGGCACATAAATGCTCAGACGCTGGAATTTCGGTGTTGTTGCCCGGTCTGTATAAAGAATATCCTCCAGGCACCAGCATCCGTAGGTTTCGTCAAAAAACCAGCTTTCTTTACAGCCTGCCAGCTCCATTGTCCGATTGGTTATTGAGATTTCTTCCGTCATTTCTTCCATTCCCCGCTTTCTATCATCCGAACCAGCGTATCCAGTTCTTTTCCCAAAGCTTCCAAAATCTCCTGAATCTCCCCACGGCTGATGCCGTCATAATGAACCCCAGCCTCAATAACAACCGGGCCCGGATAAACAGCACTAATTTTTTCAGCCCACTGTCTGCAGATAACATCCTCTCTGTGTCCGGGGAAGGAAACCAGCGTCAGCTCCCGGCCTGCTCCTGCCGCTGCCACCGCTCCGATATGTCCCAGATCCCCGCCTTCAATCAGAACATTGATTCCCCTTCCGGTATCCAGAATATGAATCCGGATTTCCCGGTTCAGAACCCGGATCGTTCTACATTCCTTCCCATTCATAAACATCCTCCCCCAGCTCAAACTGTCTCAGCAGACGCTGCACCAGAAACCTGGTGCATTCCTCCAGGGACTTCGGTTTCTGGTAATAGGTCAGCATGGGAGGCATAATCACCGCTCCCATCCGGCTCAGCTCATACAGATTGCGCAGATGGATGGTGCTGAAAGGCGATTCTCTCGCCACCAGAACCAGCTTTCTCCTCTCCTTCAGAGTGACATCCGCAGCCCGCAGCAGAAGATTCTCACTGTAGCCGGATACAATGCCCGCCACTGTTTTCATGGAACAGGGAACAATGATCATCCCCTCCGTCCGAAAGCTGCCGGAGGCCGGTCCCGCACCGATGCTGTCATTTTCATAACAGACATCTGCCAGCTCCCGGACCTCTCCCAGGGTAAGCCCGGTTTCCTGCTCCAGGGTAAGCTGTGCTCCCCTGGTGACAATCAGATGGGTCTCCACTTCCTCGATCTTGTGAAGCTGCCGCAGCAGCTCAACGGCAATGGGCGCCCCGGAGGCGCCGCTCATGCCCACCACCAGACGTTTTTTCATTTTCACTCCCGCCTTTATTTCAGCCATTTTTCCGGATCCACTTCCAGAAACTGCGCCCGTTTAAACCGCTCCTTCAGATGGAAGGGAACTGTACAGTCAAAAATGGTCTTGCAGCTGATGCCCACATCAGAAATGGAAGGATCGTATTCCGGATTGGAACTGGGATCCAGCGGATGACAGCGGACCCCCGGAATCGTAATGATATCCCGGTCTCCCTGGAACCTTGTATTCATCGCCCAAAGGACATCCCGGGTATCAAAAATGTCCACGTCCTCATCCACCAGGATCACATGCTTCAGCTCCGGAAATGCAGAGAAGGCCAGCAAAGCCGCCTGGCGCTGCTTTCCTTCATCCGTGTGAACTGTCTTTTTGCACTGCAGCACCGCCATATATTTTCCGCCTCCGGAGGTGTGGGCATACACATTGGTGACCTTCCCCGGCAGCGCCTTTTCAATCATATTGTAAATGCTGGCTTCCGTGGGAATTCCGGCCAGATTCACATGCTCCTCGGAGGGGCCGATCACTGTCTGCATAATGGGATGCTTCCGGGTCGTCACAGCCCTGACCTTAATCAGCCAGCACTCCGGACAGGCCTTTCCGTTATACCCCGGGAACTCCGGCATGGCATAGCCGGTGTGAGAATTCTGATCCTCCACAACCCTGACTCCCGGCACAATCTCCCCTTCAATGACATATTCCGCATTTGCAATGGCATTTTCCCGGATGGATACACATGGATGCAGCTTTACCGGCTGCTGACGAATGGCCCCTGCAATGGACAGCTCATTATATCCCATTGGGGTTGTGGGCGGCTCAAAACAGGCCCCCACCTCAATGGCCGGATCCACTCCAATGGAAATCGAAATGGGAAGGGGCTGATTCAGCTCCGTAGCCCGCTCTGCCATGGCTCCGATATGGCGGCTGCCCGGCTGAAGGAAAATGGACAGCTCGTCCCTGGACTGAATGCACATCCGGTGAATGGTCACATCCGACAATCCCGTATCCGGGTGCGTCGCATAGCACATGCCCATGGTAATATAAGGACCTGCGTCCAGCGGCGTATTGGTAGGCGCCGGAATCAGCTTAAACAGGTCAAAATCCGGATCCTCCGCCCGGTAAATCACCTCCTGGCAGGGAGCCGCATCCTCGGTCACAACAGGCTCAATGGGATTCTTGGCACACTCACACAGCAGCTTTCCCAGATCCTCCTTTTTGCATCCAAACAGTGTCGCCACCCGTTCCCGGCTGGCCAGAAGGCCGATGAGAACGCTGGCATCCGGATGTCCCTTCACATTATGGAACATCATAGCCGGGCCGTCTACCCTGGTTGGACGCATTACCGTACCGCCCGCTCCAACATAGCGATACACACCGGACAGCTCCGCCTCCGGATTCACCTCCACGTCCGTTTCCACCAGCTGACCCGGAATCTCTTTCAAAACCTCCAGCGCAGTGCGCAGGTCCAAAATATCTGTTCTGTTATTCATATACCTCTCCTTTCCTGTTTCTGCTGCGGCCATCCCGCATCTGCAGAAACAGAACATTCAACTTGCATTCGTCCCTTGGCTCATTCCATTATATTCTGGACAATATTGACAAACAATTCGATTTTTTTTATAATTAAGTCGTAAATGGAATTAATTCAGGAGGCCGCCATGGATATCAATTATTTCAAAGAATTTTCCGTCCTCGCGGAAACGAAAAACTACTGGGAGGCTGCAGAAAGACTGTATATCAACCAGTCCACCCTCTCCAAACATATCAAGGCCATGGAGCAGGAGCTCGGCGTTCCGCTCTTTGCCAGAACCACCCGAAAGGTCGAACTGACAGAATTCGGAACAGCCTTTCTGCCCTATGCCCAGTCCATCGTCCGGACCCAGTTCGACTACTCCGCCATGCTGCTTCAGAAAAAGAATCACAACAAAAGCCAGCTTGCCATCGGCAGCATCCCGGTGATGGCCCAGTACCGCATCACCACGATTCTGCTGGATTTTCAGAAGCTTTTCCCAAACTGCGGGTTTCAGATCATCGAGGATGACGCAAAAAACCTTCGGAATTTGCTGCTCAGCAGGAAATGTGAGCTGATTTTCCTGCGGGAGCAGAAGCATCCCGGAACGGAAACCTTTGAAACCGATGATAAAATCATACATATTCCTTATATGACCGATTACCTGGTGGCTCTTTTGCCAAAGGAGCATCCTCTGGCGGACCGGAAGGAACTGACGCTGCGCAGTCTCCAGGGAGAAAAATTCTGTTTTCTGAAGGAAACCTCTCTGATATACGATTTAAGCCGCTCTGCCTGTCAGGAAGCAGGCTTCATTCCGGATATCGTTTTTGACAGCCACCGGCTGGACAGTATTTTTGATATGGTTACTTACGGAGGCTGTGTGGCCCTGCTGATGAACCAGCATATGCACAATCTCTGTGATGCCGGACCTTCCATGCCCTTTGCCATGGTAAAGGTGTCTCCCACCATCTCCACACAGATCTCTCTGTGCTGTTTAAAGGATGCTCCTCTGTCAAAAATGGCAGAAGAGTTTATCCGCTATTTTCAATCCTTCTGTGCGGCCGCTGCGAATCCGGATTAAGAAATCTTAAGGATATTCTGCTGGGAACCGGTTCCCGGTTATGATATGATAAAGAAAAAAGACCGGGAATCAGACCGGAAGACCCCCTTCTTCTGATCCGATTCCAGGAAACATGGGGGATGATTACGATGAAGAACAAATGGATTCCTGCTGCTTTTCCGCTGCTGGCCGGCCTGATGGCATTCAGCCCTGCTTCGGCACTGGAGGAACAGATCACGGAACAGTCTTTTGCGGCAGAGGGGATTTCCGAATATCAGAGAACTGTGACCGCATCCGGCGCAGATCTGTCTGAGGAGGCAGAGACACAGCTGCAGCTCATTGCCGATAACCTGGATCTCTGGGCCGGCGACAGGGAATTCACCTCCACGTATCAATATGCGGTGACGGACCTGGATCAGAACGGACGCCTGGAGATCCTTGTTTCCACCTGCCAGGGAACCGGCTTATTTACTTACAGCTCTTACTATGAAGTGAATGAAGCCCTGGATGGGCTGAATGCCTGTGAACAGGATCTGGAAGAAGGAGCCTCCGAAGCGGATCTTATGTATTCTGCGGTTCCTGTTTACTGTGATACGGAAGAGGACATTTACTTCTATGTATTTGATGATATGATCCGGAACGGCTACGCCGAACTCTATGAAAATAAGCGGGCGATTTCTCTGTCTGACGGCGTCATCCGGAATCAGTTTCTGGCATACCGGACCACCCTCTCTCAGGATTCCACTCCGGTCATCACCTGCACCGATGCCGACGGCGCAGACATCAGCGAAGAAACCTATGACAGCATCGGAGATATCGTATTCGCCGATCTGGAAAAACGAACGGCTTCTCTCTCCTGGCAGTCACCGGAGAATGGGATCGAATCACTGGACAGCACTTCTCTTCTGGAACTGCTGACCGACTCCTGCTGCGGATTTCAGATTTTCTGAATCAATTTAAAAATCCTGCAGAAACGCTGTAATATTTTTAACCGCGATATCCGGCCTGAACATTTTCCCGGATATCTCTATCAGAAACAGAAATGAAAAGAAGGGAAGGAGAAAAAGTATGAAATTTCGAAAAAAGAAAGAAACGGCTCTCCTGCTGTTGTCCGCATGTCTCATTTGCAGCGCAGAAGCCGTACAGGCAGAAGAAGCTCCCGTCTTCACTGTGGGAATCTGTCAGTTTACCCGGCATGACTCTCTGGATGCTGCCACCAGAGGTTTTAAGGACACGCTCACCCAGGAGCTGGGCGAGCAGGTTGCTTTTGAAGAGAAAGAAGCAAACGGAGACAATCATATCTGTACCATTCTCATCAATGACCTGGTTTCCAGAGAGGTGGATCTGATCCTTGCGAATTCCACCAACGCACTGCAGACCGCTGCAACGGCAACCACCGAAATTCCCATTCTGGGAACGGCCGTCACAGATTTTGAAACCGCTCTCCAGCAGGCGGATTTCGAAGGAGAAACAGAAGGAAATATTTCCGGCGTCTCTGATCTGGTTCCTCCCGAAGAACAGGCCGCTCTGATCCGGGAGCTGTTTCCGGAGGGCACCCGGGTCGGGATCCTTTACTGTTCCTCGGAATCCAATTCCCGGTATCAGGCGGAAGCGATCCAGGAACTTCTGAAGGAAAAGGGATACACCTGTGAATCCTATCTCTTTGTGGATTCCAGTGACCTGTCTTCCGTCACCATGACTGCTGCTTCCGAATGCGGCGTACTCTACATTCCTACCGACAACACCGTGGCATCCAATGCCGGGCTCATCGCAAACATCTGTATCCCAGGCGGCGTCCCGGTCATTACCGGGGATGAGAGTACCTGCCGGATCTGCGGCATCGCTTCCCTTTCTGTCAATTATTATGACCTGGGCTGCGCCACCGGGGAAATGGCTGTCCAGATCCTCACCGGAGAAAAGGCGATTTCCGAACTTCCCGTCCAGTTCGCGTCCAGCTTCACAAAGACCTATAATCCAGTCATCTGTGAGCAGCTGGGCTTCGAAGTGCCCGAAGATTTTGCTCCCCTGAAGGATGAATGATTTCTTTTTCCTTAACAGGAATGTCTGCAGGCTTTCCTGTAAGAATAAGGGGCTATGAAGGCCGGGATTTATGCCCGGCCTTCACAGCACTGCAAGAACATCCTGTGAATCCGGTCATCCTCGTCCAGTTCCGGATGAAAAGAGAGGCCGTACTGGCATCCGTACCGCACCGCAACAATGTGCTCATCCACCCTGGCCAGAACCTCTGTCTCTTCTCCCGCACGCTCCACATAGGGTGCCCGGATAAAGGTCATCGGCACCGTTCCGATGCCCTTCCATTCTTCATAAGTATGAAAGCTTCCCAGCTGACGCCCATAGGCATTGCGTCTCACTGTAACCGGAAGGGTTCCGAAATAAACATGGCTGTCATTGCTCAGTCTTTCCGCCAGCAGGATTAATCCGGCACAGGTGGCCAGAACCGGCATTCCCTGCTCGATTTTCTCTTTCAGAACATCGAACATATCCAGCTCCCGCAGAAGCTTCCCCTGAACGGTGCTTTCTCCTCCCGGCAATACCAGTCCGTCAAAGGGTTCCAGCAAATCGCTCTTCTGACGAAGTTCGATGCATTCCACCCCCAGATCCTCCAGTTTCTTCCGGTGCTCCGCAAAGGCTCCCTGTACAGCCAGAACCGCAATTTTCATCCTATTTGCCCCTTTCCGCCATCAGAAGCTGAATCTCCTGTTCATTGATGCCGACCATGGCTTCCCCCAGATCTTCTGAGAGCTCTGCCAGCATTTTGCTGTCCTGATAATTCGTAACCGCCTTTACAATGGCTGCAGCCCGCTTTTTCGGGTCGCCGGATTTGAAAATTCCGGATCCTACAAATACGCCTTCCACGCCGAGCTGCATCATCAGCGCTGCATCTGCCGGTGTGGCCACGCCGCCGGCCGCAAAGTTCACCACCGGAAGACGGCCGTTTTTGTGCACAAATTCTACCAGCTCATAGGGCACCCGCAATTCCTTTGCCTCTTCATACAGCTCATCCTCCCGCATGGAAACCACCCGGGCGATCTCCCGGTTCATCCTGCGCATATGGCGTACCGCCTGAACCACATCTCCCGTTCCCGGTTCCCCTTTTGTCCGGATCATGGACGCTCCTTCACTGATCCGCCGAAGAGCTTCACCCAGATCTCTGGCCCCGCACACAAAGGGCACCCGAAATTTTGTCTTGTCAATATGGTACACATCGTCTGCAGGAGAAAGGACTTCACTTTCGTCAATATAATCGATCTCAATGGCTTCCAGAATCTGCGCCTCCACAAAATGACCGATCCGGCATTTTGCCATAACCGGAATGGACACAGCTTCCTGAATTCCTTTAATCATTTTCGGATCGCTCATTCTGGACACTCCGCCGGCTGCCCGAATATCCGCCGGAATCCGCTCCAGGGCCATAACGGCACAGGCTCCGGCTTCCTCTGCGATTCTGGCCTGCTCCGGAGTCGTTACATCCATGATGACGCCTCCCTTCAACATCTGTGCCAACTGCTTATTCAACTCGTATCTTTCTGTGCTCATATACAAACCTCCTGATTGTTTTTGCTTCCTTCCAAAAGGCACGCAGCCGGACCTGCGGCCGCTGGCCTGTGGGACTGCGCCGGAAGGGATTTGATTGGTAGGTATCATACCACCAGAATGGTTTGATTGAAATATCCAGTTTTGATCTTTTTAACCAGTCCAGTTATTTACTGTCAGAATCATCCAGGAAATGATATTTTCCTGCAAAAAAACGGACGAACCGGCTGTCCTTTCGAACAGTCAGATTCATCCGTCCAGGATTCTCTGTTTCCATCATCGGAAGCCCCGATGAGCGGTCTCTTCTTCCAAAATCCCGCTCTTATCCAAGAGCTACATCCAGAGCAAGCATCACCGTAAAGCCCAGGGCAAAAAACATGGTTCCCAGATTGGAATGATGTCCGGAAGACATTTCCGGAATCAGTTCCTCCACAACCACGTACAGCATGGCCCCTGCTGCAAAACTCAGCAGATAAGGAAGCGCCGGAATCACCAGCTCCGCAGCCCAGATCGTCAGGATCGATGCCAGCGGCTCCACAATTCCGGACAGTGCCCCATACAGGAATGCATCCCGCTTTTTCATACCCTCTGCACGCAGCGGCATGGAAATCACAGCACCCTCCGGGAAATTCTGAATGGCAATTCCAATGGAAAGGGCCAGCGCACCAGACATGGAGATAGCCGAATTTCCGGTCATCCAGCCTGCAAATACAACTCCTACCGCCATTCCTTCCGGAATGTTGTGCAGAGTCACTGCCAGAACCAGCATGGTCGTCTTTTTCAGCCCGGCTTTCGGTCCCTCTGCCTGCTCACTGTTCAGATGCAGATGCGGGGTCAGCCGATCCATGAGAAGCAGAAAAAGCATCCCCAGCCAGACCCCTGCCACAGCCGGAAGGAAAGACCATTTTCCCATACTTTCTGCCTGTTCCATGGCCGGAATCAGCAGGCTCCAGATGGAAGCTGCCACCATGACTCCGGCAGCGAACCCGGTAAGAGCCCGCTGCACAAGCAGATTCAGATCCTTTTTCATAAAAAGCACGCATGACGCGCCGAGAAATGTTCCCAAAAACGGAATCCAGATTCCGCTGGCTGTCTGCCAGAAAGACATTGTCAGCACCTCCCCTTCCAAAATCTGCTTCTGTTATTTTTTCTTTTTTTCCGGAGTCAGATGAACACCGCGATTGATATCCCCCTGAAGATTTACGCCAAATTCGTAGTCATTGCCCGGAAGAACCGCATTCAGAACGATTCCGGCAATGGCAGCAATCGCCAGCGCAGTCAGCGTAATGGAGGCACCGCCGATCTGGAAGGTCAGACCATTACCGAACCCAAGGCCGCAGACAAAGATCACACCCACAATGATCAGATTCCTGGATTTTGTCAGATCTACTTCATTTTCTACCACATTTCGAACACCGATGGCAGAAATCATACCGTAAAGCATAAAGCTGACACCTCCGATAATCGAAGCCGGCATTGTACCGATCACTGCGGAAATCTTCGGGATAAAGCTGATGATAATCGCAAAAACCGCAGCAATCCGGATGACTCTGGGATCGTGAACACGGCTGAGTTCCAGAACGCCGGTATTTTCGCCATAGGTAGTATTGGCCGGTCCGCCGATCAGACCTGCCATAGCCGTTGCAAGGCCATCCCCCATCAGGGTGCGGTGCAGACCCGGATCTGCCAGATAATTCTCGCCGACAGTGGCGGAAATAGCGGACATGTCACCGATATGCTCCATCATGGTAGCAATGGCAATCGGTGCCATAACAAGAATCGCCGTCAGGTCAAACTTGCAGATCTGGAAAGGCGGCAGTCCCACAATACTTGCAGAAGCCACGGAAGAAAAATCCAGAATTGCTGAACCGTCCGGATTCACAATTCCGCAGGCATTCATAATCACTGCCACGATATAGGAAATCACAACTCCCATCAGAATCGGGATGATCTTGAACATTCCTTTTCCCCAGATATTAAATACGACGATCACCGCAAGGGCAACCAGTGCCAGAAACCAGTTTGTGGACGCATTGCTGATGGCTGAAGATGCAAGGCTCAGACCGATACAGATAATCACCGGTCCTGTCACCACCGGCGGAAGGAAACGCATCACACGTTTTACCCCCACCAGACGGATAATCAACGCCAGCACAAGATACAGCAGTCCGGCAACCACAATGCCGCCGCAGGCATAGGCTGCCTTCTCATCGGCTCCCATTCCCTCATAAATCCCGGTACTTAAATTCGCCACCGTGGCAAATCCGCCGAGAAAGGCAAAGGATGATCCAAGGAATGCAGGAACCTTCATTTTTGAACACACATGGAAAAACAGGGTACCGAAGCCGGCACAGAAAAGCGTCACCGATACGGTCAGCCCCCTGGTCAGCGGCTCTCCGCAGGCACTCTGAAAATAACTGTTCACGAGAATCGGCACAAGAATCGTCGCGCCGAACATCGCAAACATATGCTGCAGTCCCAAAAGCAGCATTTTGGGGACACCCAGCTTCCGTGCATCGCGGATCGCTTCATTTGAGTTGCTCATTACTTTCTCCTCCTTTTGTAGGCGGCAGGATCTGACCCTGCCAAAATTTTCGCTTTCTATTATACATAGTTCTCTGCAAATAATCAATCAAAAGGCGAAAAAAGTTACCCCTAATCCAGACAGTAGGTTTTTCCGGCTTTTGGCTTCACCACACACAAATCCGGATCCCGTTTATCCAGCAGCTTCTTCAGCGACCGGGTATCCACCGTCTTGCTGAACGGCGGAAACGCATCATCGAAGTGGTCCAGCATGACCATCCCAGGCCGGATCCGGTCAATAACGGCAGCCGCAGGAAGAGACGGATCCAACATTCCCTGGAACGGCAGCACAAGGATATCCACCTTCTCCGGATACTCCTCCTCTTCATCCAATCCCATGCTTCCCAGAATCAGCACGGACTTTCCTGCCGCTTCCAGAAGATAAGTCACCGTTTCTCCATTCTCCCTGAAGGCCCGATTCTGGAAAAACATAGATGGAATCCGATATGCATAACGCAGCATCCGCCAGCTCAGGAACGTTTTCTCCACCAGCTTTCGGTCATACTGAATGTGCTTTCCTTTCAGGACGGTCACCCGAATATCCCGGAATGCCAGCTGGATTCCCGGCTGAATCTCCATGATCCGTTCCCCGGGAACCCCCTTTCTTTCCAGCGTTTCCGCCGGCGTGGCCGTACAGAATACCACGGCTTCATTTCCCTCCAGAATTTTCGGAATGCTCTGAATATGATCCAGATGTCCGTGAGTAAGCAATATCGTGTCATATCCGGCAAAATCCTGCAGACTTGTCCGGTTTTCGCTGCCCCTGGGCGTCAGAAAAGGGTCAATCAGTATCTTCGACAGGGCCGTTTCAATTGAAAGGGAGGCCGTCCCGTACCATGTAATTTTCATTGGCGATTCTCCTTCAGCATCCGTTCTTCTTTTCAGACAGAAATTCTATGATGCTCTCTATTCTACTACGCCCATTGCCAGACTGCAAGAGATCCGTTGAAATTCTGCTCCTCAAGGATGCACAGGGATTCGGATTCATAGTTTGTCTGCTTTGCAGACCTAAGTCCCGTGCCAGGACTCCCTTCCTTAATACCCGCTGCTTCGATCCACCCTGCCATTTTTGTCAATCTGAAACATTGCAGCACGCCAGAACTTTGGAATCATCATATATCCCTCCGTTCCATAAACATAAGCAGTATCCAGCATTTAATGAATACAGACAATCTCATTCATCGCAGCCTTCTCAGACTCCTTCTGCGTCTGCTTAAATGAAGTATTCGATGGTTTTCTCAGGTGTCAGCATAGTCCTTCTGTTGAACAGCAGCACCGCTTCACGCCCTTCATAAGGACCAAAAGCATACAGTTCTTTGGATTCCCTGTTAAAGTAATACTCCGGCACCACCCGGTTGCAGGCGCAGGGCTGATCCTTCACCATCCGGATATCGGTCTGTCCGAAGGAGCCCTCCTCGTAATAAGGATCAAACATCCGCAGATTTCCATTCTCCTCCCCGGTCAGCAGAACGTAATGCTCATTTTCGTAATACAGGCGCACCACGGCCGCCCCGCCCCGCCGAAGGGCATCGTTAATCCTGCTTTCTCTTCCAAGGTAAACACTTTTTCCGGACAGATAGCTGCTGGAAATCTCCAGCCGCCCGATTTTTCCAAAACCGCACAGCCAGTTGCTCAGAAACATCATCGCCGCAGTGGAAGTCCCGCATTTCCCCGGCACGCCTTCTTCATTATAGCAGTCCAGACAGTAAAGCATGATGTTTCGGATCACCTCCGGCGGAATTTCTTCCCGTTCAAACAGGTAGCTGATAGCATTGAGCATGGAGGTCGGGCCACAATCATATTCGGATATCTGATAACGAAGTGGATTTTTCACGGCTGTATCCCCTTTCTTTTTCTTCCTGAATCGCCTCTTTCAGCTGAGAAAAGGCCCGGCGCAGTATTGCCCGGGGACAGGCGATATTGATCCGCTCAAATCCCTCTCCATCCGCGCCGAACATGGCACCGCTGTCCAGCCAGAGACGCGCTTTGTTGACAATCAGATCTTCCCGCTCCTTTTCCGTCAGCCCAAGGGCGCGAAAATCCAGCCAGATCAGATAGGTTCCCTCCGGCTCCACCAGCCTGATTTCCGGCAGTTCTTCCTTTAAATATGTCCGGACATATGCCAGATTATCCGCCAGATATTCCTTCAGTTCCAAAAGCCAGGGATCGCCTTCCTCATAAGCCGCCTGGCAGGCTGCCAGACCCATCAGATTGACCTGGCTGTATCCGGCGGCAGCAATGGCCTGTTTAAACCTTCCTCTCAGTTTTGGATTGGAAATAAAAATATTGGATACCTGAAGTCCTGCAAGATTGAAGGTTTTGCTGGGCGCGGTACAGGTAACGGCAATATCCGCAAATGCCGGCTCAAGATCTGCGAAAACGTGGTGCTGAATCCCCGCATAGGTAAAGTCGCTGTGAATCTCATCGCTGACGACCAGCACGCCATGGCGCAGACAGATTTCTCCGATTTTCCGAAGTTCCCATTCTTTCCAGACACGTCCCACCGGATTATGAGGGCTGCACAGTAAAAACAGTCTCACATGATTCTGAACGATCTTCTCCTCAAGGTCCGTAAAGTCAATTTCATAGTGCCCTTCCTTCTGTCTGAGGGGACTGTTAATCAGAACCCGGTGATTATCGCGGATCACTTCACTGAAGGGATAGTAAACCGGTTGCTGAAGGAGTACGGCGTCTCCCTCCTTCGTAAACGCACGGATAGCCGCTGCCAGGGCAAACACAACACCGGGAGTTTTCACCAGCCATTCCGGCTGGGTTTCCCAGCCAAAATGATCCCTGTACCAGTTCTGCAGAGCCCGGAAATAGCCTTCCTTTCCTTCACTGTAGCCAAAAATACCATGCTGTACTGTCTGTTCCAGCTTCTCCAGAATCTCCGGCGCCGTCCGGAAATCCATATCCGCCACCCAGAGCGGAAGTACGTCCTCCCTCTTTCCGCGCTCTCTGGCAAAATCATATTTCAGACAGTTCGTTCCTCTTCGGTCAATGACAGTATCAAAATCATAGCTCATTCTTCATCCTCCTGTTTCTATGCCAATGCCTGTTTCAAATCCCCAATCAGATCCTCCACATGTTCAATTCCAACCGACATCCGCAGAAATGTCCCGGTGATTCCCAGCTTTTCCCGGACTTCTGCCGGCACATCCCCATGGGTCTGCAGCATGGGATACGTAATCAGAGACTCCACACCGCCCAGACTTTCTGCATAGGAAATCAGTCTGACCCGTTCCAGAACACTTCTGGCGGTTTCCTCTGTATCGGTCTGGAAGGAAATCATACTGCCAAATCCTCTTGCCTGCTTTCGGTTCACCTCATATCCCGGATGCTCCGGCAGCCCCACATAGAAAACCTTTTTCACCTTTTCCTGTTTCTGCAGCCATTTGGCAATTTTCATGGCATTTTCCTGCTGACGCTCCTGTCTCACCGCCAGTGTTTTGATTCCCCGCAGCATCAGAAAGCTGTCAAAGGGAGACAGGCCCGAACCCGTGGTTTTGTACAGAAAGCGGATTCTTTCCGCCAGATCCTTCCTGGCACTGCAGAGAAAACCGGCCAGTGTATCATTGTGTCCCCCCAGAAACTTCGTCCCGCTGTGAATGACCAGATCCGCTCCCAAAGCAATGGGATTCTGAAAATAGGGTGAGAGAAAGGTATTGTCCACAATCAGCAGAAGGTGATGTCTGTCAGCCACCTCCCGCATTTTCACCAGATCCGTAACCTGCATGGTAGGATTGCTGGGTGTCTCAATATAAAGAGCTTTCGTGCTTTCTCCAACCATACGCTCCACCAGTTCAGCATCTGCAGTGTTCACATACGAAAAAGTCCTGCCCCGCTCTGCGCCCACTGTCTGAAAGATCCTTACGGAACCGCCGTACAGATCCTCAGAGCAGATGACATGATCCCCTGACTGAAATAATTCCAGGCACAGGCTGATGGCAGCCATCCCCGATGAACAGGCAACCGTGTCAGCAGCTCCCTCCAGATCCGACACGATCCGCTCCAGCTCCGCTCTGGTAGGATTACTCTCCCTCGTATAGTTATACCCTGTGGATTCGCCGATTCCCGGATGGGAAAAAGTCGCTGTCTGATAGATCGGAACTGAAACCGCACCGTAGGAATGCGGTTTTCCCCCTCTCTCCTTTCCGTAAATACACTGGGTTTCTCTCTGGTAAGCCATAATCATTTCCTCCTCTTTTCTCCTGCAGCCGGATCTCTCCAAAAAAACAGGAAGCGTCTCCGCTTCCATCTAAAAAATGAGTTCAGGAGTATCTGTTCAGGACAGGCCGAAATCCTGAAATTCCTTTTGCGCTACGCATAAAATTCCTATGCAGCCTGCCTGATCCGGAAGCCTGTACCATTCCAATATTCATAACAACCTGTTTCGAGCAGCGGCATGACTATCCCCCTGCTCTCACGCATGGATTTCTTCCAATTCTGCATCATGATTGTACCTCCCGCTGATATTCGGCTTTCTTTATCCATTGTATTCCTATCGCTTTAATATAGTAATGATAGTATATGCCCGGATCGCAACTTTGTCAACCATTTATTTTTAATTTCAGAGAAGGGTTTTTGCCTTTCTTACAGTTCTCGTCACCGTACATGCTTATGTCTTCTACAGCCTTTATGTAGTCAATGGGAATATCCTGACTGCCATAAATGGAACCGACAGCGTCCTCGCAGCTATCCGACAGAAGTCCCTGCTCTTTTAAACTGGCCTGCCAGGTGTTTGATCCCTCCAAAACGCATCCCATGCATTTTGAAACGGCAATCATCTGCTTACTCTGCTTGCAAACTGGATCAAACTGGTGTGTTTGAATTTTCCATTTGCCTTTTTCTCTCAGCTGTTTTTCATCCAGCC
>JAXEJQ010000040.1:0-13325 GCA_034101475.1 Candidatus Limivivens sp. | reverse complement strand
TTTAATTACTATGGGGTTGTAAATTCGGGAAAAATAAAACTGGTCATCGGCCCCACCTGTCAGGTAACCGGCCACGACCAGGAGCTTCGGGAACTGGCTTTTCGCGCTGATGTTCCTCCCGCAGATGTGGATGACTTTATAGACGGTATGAAAGAAATCGTCCGGCTTCCATTGGAAAGTGTTCTTCAGATATTATGCATTTTAAATTATACTTTAAATCATGAGAAACTGGAGTTAAAAGATATTACCATTCACGATACAGAGCAAAATGATCTGCGGGAACTTATCGGACGGGAAAAAGCCGAAAAAAAATTTTCTTCTGTTTTAGAAGAAAATAAAATTACAGAGTCCCATAATTCTTACTCTCAGGAAGAACTGATGCTGCGTTTTGTTCGAAAAGGGGACTCTTCTGCCCTGAAGGAATGGTTTGCTTCTGCCCCCGCAGTACGGGGAGGTACACTCGCCGGAGAACAGCTTCGCCAGCTAAAAAATACCTTCATCGTATCCGCAACACTGGTGTCAAGAGCTGCGATTCGAGGCGGAATGAACGAAGAGGAAGCATTTTCATTGAGCGATGCATATATCCGAAAATGTGAACTGCTAAATGCGCCCCGCCAGATCAGCAACCTTCAATATCATATGGTACTGGATTATACGGAACAGGTGGAACGAATCCGACGGGGAAAATCCTCTTCCAAACTGGCCCTGGATGTGTCAGACTATGTCCGTCGCCACCTCTCGGAAACCATCAGTACGGATGCCATCGCGCGGGAGCTTTTTCTCAGTCGTCCGTATCTGGCATCTAAATTCAAAGAAGAAACAGGGGAAACGCTCACCGATTTTATATTAAAAGAAAAAACGGAAGAAGCAAAACGTCTCCTCCGTTATACATCCAAAACGGCAACTATGATCGGTGCTTATCTGGGTTTTTCATCCCTGAGCCATTTTTCCCGGGTATTCAAAAAATATACAGGGCAATCACCCGCTGAATATCGAAAAAAATATGAATGATATTACATTCTTTTTTATTTGAACGAGAGTTAAAATATCTGGAAGTTAAGGATATAAAGATGCCATCATGGTTTTCATGGGGACATTGTACGAAGAATACGGGATATAAGGAAGAACGAGAGTTAATTTGTTAGGAAGTTAAGACTTAACAAAAATCTTCATATAGTCACGTTTCTCTACTTTTCGGCATCTTTCCTATATTCTATCACTACAAATCTCTTTGAAACTCTCCAACTCTGTACCTCCATTTGGTACAAAAATGGTACAAGATTGGTACAAACGCAAGTCGGCCACAATCACTGGTTAATATATTTGTATAAAGCATCTATGCCGTTTTCACACTCTATTCTGCAGCACTCACACAAATAATCGTTTGGTTCCAAAAACAGCCGCGTATCTTCATCCATCAGTAATCCATACAGCTCCATCCCAATTAACTTCTTATACGCTTCATCCTGTAATATTCCATATACCTCCATCAGATACTTTGTTAATGCAACCACACAGAACCCCTTTGTAGTTTCAATTTTGCTTTCACTCATGATCCTTCTCTACCTCCATGGGATCTCTTTCATACTGGAAATCAGTCTGTCTGCCACCATCTGTTTTCCTACATAATACTGAATGCCAAGATTTTCCGGTTCCAGATTATTCAGCAAGATCGTTTTTGCCTGAGAGGAACCCACTTTTCCGTATAATCCATCCCAATACGCTTTCAAGCACAACATGGTATCGTCATCCGCCGTAGGACCGATTACCAGATCATAGTCGTGCGGCATGCCGCCGTTCTCTCTGCACAACAAAACAAAATCCAGCCACTCCTGATCTGCTGTTTCAAACTGTTTTATGGTGAGTGTCTCCAGATACTTCTTATCCAGCGTAATTTCATAAAGCCTTTCTTCAAATGAAAAGTTTTTCTTATTCCTGCTTCTCCTTACTGCTTCTTTATACTTTTTATGCATCATTCCAATTGCCTGCTGTCTGGAAACAGCCATATAAAAGCCTCTTCCAAAGTCCTTATTCCCGCGTCCACATTTCATATCTATGTGCTCAATTCGGGATACTGTTCCATGATACAATACCGTTTTATATTTCTCGAACATATTGGTCAATTTCCTCCACCATTTCTTCTCCATTCATACTGTCAAAGATATCCGGACACTCCGACACATAATTTAAAATAGCATATTTATCATCCAGCTTCAGAAATTCTTCTGATGACAAATTGTGTTTCTTTTTATAGTTTTCTGTCACCAGAAACATGAGAAAAATGGTATTATTCAGACGTTTTTCTGACACTGTTATTCCTCCTACAAAATTATGAAAAACAGATTACATATACACACTGCCATTGAAAGATATTTTGTTCTTTATTGTTATTATAATCCACAAACACGCAATCATGCAACTCGATTTTCTGATTCAGAAATCTCCCCCAAAACAGAAAAGGGAGATTACTCCCCCTCTTCTGTTTCTTCAATATTTATCCTCTCTTTCCATTCCTGCTTCTGCTGTTTCAACTTTACTTCAAAATCACCAAACTCCCTCTGCTTAAGTTCCTTCGTGACAGTCGTATAGATATCTAATGTGACATCTGAGCGGCTATGTCCACAGAGTTCCTGTATTACCTTAATATTTACTCCCGCTTCAACCAGTCGGGTAGTAAACATCAGAATATTCTGAATCATCTCGAGAATCCACTCCTGGCCTTTGGGCACCTCCACAAGTGAAGTTGGCAGATCCAGGATTTTCAGGCAAACCTTATTCTCTTTGAACCACTGCAATTCCCGCTTTGTTTCCTCTTTATTCCTGGAGAGTCTGTCAAGGGATGTAATATATAAAATATCTCCCGCCCGTAGTCCTAAAGCTCCTTTCAGTGCCTGGTATCCTTCCCGGTTCAGATCTTTGCCGCTGGCTTTATCCACCAGAATATTCTCCGGCTTCACATATTTTTGTAATTCCAGGATCTGTCTGTCCAGATTCTTTTCTTTGCTGCTTACGCGCGCGTATCCAAAAATCCGTCTATCCATCCTTCGCCTCTCTGTAAATCAAAAAATATAGGAACCGCGCAAGTTCTTATTTTTCATTTTCCTCCTGATCCTTCTCTCCGCTTAACAGCTCATGCCATAGAATTCCCCATTCTATCCCTACAATGAATATATAGAAATAATGTATCTGTTCAGGACAGGCCGAATCATCTGCTGATGAGGCCGTAAGAATATGATTCAGGTGTGAGCAAACCCCATCGGCGCAGCCGATTTTCATGGGTTTGCGAATCGTATCTGTGAAGGTGCTGAACAGATACGAAATGATACAAAATCGCTTCCCGATCCCGCACATTCAGTATCTCCGCCAGCGATGCCGCATCTTCCTTTGGAAGTATTTCCTGCAGCTGCTGATAAAAATGCTCGCATTTCTTTTCATATTCTGATAATTTCTGGTATTCCCTGTCCATCTTTAACAGGTGTACTGCCGGTTCTTCATGTAGAAGAAGTGCCGCTTCCTGCAGCTTTTTCAGCATCTCATAACCGAATTCCAGCTTCACAGAAGCCTCCTTTTCTGCCCTCGTAGCCTCCGGGGCGGGTATTTCACATCTTTCATCTGCACCATTCCAAAACGAAATGGCTACACAGCCAACTGTACCTCACCGCTTTTTTCCTGATAATAATAGACCGCGTCCGCAAGCCTTTCTTCCGGAACCACCTGCTCCCTGTTTACCTCCATTACCATTACTTTCAGCTCCTCCGGCAGATAATGTCCATTGTCGGGCACAACCATCCATTCATGCACACTGGAAGGAAGAAGATAAAAAGAGTTTCCCACCTTTTCTTCGCACATTTTCAGAACCTCCTTATTAAGAACACCAGCTGCGCCATAATACTCTCTTTCACTCAGCAATACATATAAGCAGACCTCATCATCAACATTCGCTGCAGATCCCATCATTTCTTCCACCAATTCCCTGACACTGATCAATTCATATCGGTCTTTTTCCAGATTCTCCATTGCCTGAGAATAAAGCTCCTGCTCTGAGCGCTTCCACCGCCTGCTCATAGCATTCGAAACTTTTATATTTCCTTTTGTCTCATTTACATCAACCTCCAGATAATAAATAATTTCCAGATTCAGGAACGGACGATGTACCAGCCCCTCGAAAAGCTTCTCATTTCCTTCTCTGGAAACCAGCATAGGATACAGCCGTTCTCTCGCTGATTCCCAATTGTTCAGCTCCTCTGCAATATCAATCAGATTCTTCGCTTCCGGCTCCTCTTTGCGATAGATTTCAACCAGGTCCTTCACACAGTCTTCGATTGTTCTGCCGGCCTTATATTTCTGATAGATTTCCTCCAGCCCAACTGCCCTGCTGATCCTGTTTCCCGCAGGCGAAAGCCGGAAAATTCCAAGTACTTTATAATCAGACCGATTATTTTTCGGCGCATTTCCGATCTGAATCTCGTATTCATCACCCAGCTGTACCTGCAGACAGTTCTTTATCGTTTCCAAAAATAATTCGTAATTCATATGTTCTCCTTTATTCTCTGAAATTCTGCATCTGTTCAGTACCTTCACAGTGGCTTCTGAACAGTTACGAAATATTTACAAAAAACGTCCGGAGATGTCTGCAGCTGAGTTTCTGAAAATCTCATCCACAAGCAATCTCCGGACGTTTTAACAAAATAGGTTATCTGTTACCGCTGTTTTTCCTGCGGAAATCCATTCCCTCATAAATCCTTACCGGGTTTCCCCTGATAATCCGGTTATGTTCCCGCCATGCGTTATGAACCTGCTGTTTCTCTTCCTCAATCTCCTTCTGATGCAGGATCACAGCAAGCTTTTCCAATGCATCTTCCTTATTCCTGTACTGGCTGCGCTCTGCCGTGGACGTAACGGAAATCCCCGTTGGAAGATGAATCAGGCGAACCCCTGTCTCGACTTTGTTGACATTCTGTCCGCCTTTGCCGCCGCAATGGAATCGTTCAAACTTCAATTCTGTCTCTTTAAAGTTGTATTCCTGCTTATCCACTGTCAGGACACTCACATCCACAAACCAGTTCTTCCTTTTATGATGCGGACGATAAGGGCTTTTACATATCCATTGGATACTTCCTTCCAGAGCAGCCAGATCAAAATCTGTTGAAAAGATGATGGACGTATACCCGTCCGACATCCGCGATCTGCGGCTCGAAATCAGTGCCATATCCGGATATTCCTCGTTCAGTGCCTGATACAGTTTTCCTACTGCCAGTTCACATTCTGCCGGTCCCTGTCCGGAACTTATCTGCAAAACCATACTTTCTCCCTTCTTCACTGGCTCCCGCCAGCTTTATAATTGTAGACAGGTTTCAGAACCTGATCCGTTTTTACAGTTTCAGAAATAACCGACTGGATCTCCGGAAGGCTTCGATATGCAAAGGGTGCTTCATCCAGGGTATCCTGACTGATGCATGAGGAATAAACCCCTTTCATCTCGGCTTTAAAAGAGGACACCGTATAACGTTTTGCCACATCTTCTCTTTTCAGGATACGTCCGCCTCCGTGCGGGGCAGAATAATTCCATTCTGCATTTCCAAGCCCGGTTCCGAGAATCACACCGTCCCGCATATGAATGGGGATAATCACTTTTTCCCCAGCCTGCGCTGAAATTGCCCCTTTGCGCAGGATACTTCCGTCCCCGATCTCCTGTACATAATTATGGACACAGGAGCGTTCTTCCAGCACCTTCCATTTCATTCCCTTGATAAGCACATCCAGTATGGCAGCACGGTTCAGAGAAGCAAATTCCTGAACAATCTGAAGATCATGCAGATAATCATCCATAAGCTTTCCTTCCAGATACGTCAGTTCATATGGAACCTCTTCCCCTTTTTCCTTCAGCTCCCTCTGGCCTTCTTTCAGGTAAAATTCTGTAACTTCTTTCCCTAAATGCCTGCTCCCGGAATGTACGACAACATAAATGCTTCCTTCCTCATTCCGGTCCGCTTCAATAAAATGATTCCCGCCTCCCAGTGTGCCAAGGCTCAAAACCGCTTTTTCCTTCCGGATGCTTTTTCCGCACCGAAGCCCTGAAAAATCAAACTGCTCACTATAGCGGTGCGGCTGCTTCCGTACCCTGAAGCCTGCCGGTATTCCTTCCCGTATCACAGCATCCAGCTTCTGGTACTCGATTTTCTTCTGCTTAATTTTAATCAAAGACATCCCACATCCAATGTCAATCCCAATCAGGTTTGGCAGGATTCTTTTTCCCACCGTCATGGTTAAGCCAATCGTCCCCACTTTTCCGGGATGGACATCCGGCATGATGCGGATTTTACAGCCTTTGGATGCTTCATTGTCACAAAGCATTTTAATCTGTGCCACAGCATAATCATCAATGGCATATTCTGGGTTTTCTGTCGTGAATACGACTGCTGACGAATAGATTCCGTCTATTATTCTCATCATGGTATCCTTTCTTTTCCGGTACTTTTTCCATAAAAAAGCGCAGAAAAAGTACCCCTGTAAGCAGGGATACCGATTGTCATACGGATATCTTTCTAAGACCGGTACATTTCCCCTGTCCCGGCTATGGCAATCCTATCCCTGTTATTGTTATTCAGATGGTTTCTGTTAAAAATTTCCTGTGTCATGATAGGCCTCCTTTCTGCCGGTTCAATCGTTCCTGTATCGTGTAAAAGATTATTACAGGTTCAGTATAGGCGCATCCGCATCCCCTGTCAATATGCCTTTTTCTTTTTTTGCCTTATGCCGTCCTTCCCAAATCACGCGGCAGCTGCCTCTTTGGTTCTCGTCTTTTTCAGACTGTTGAGAGCATTCACATAAATCTCCTGCGTCATCTGTTCCAGGGACTGAATATGATACCGTTCCAGTACGGTTCCCAGGGCAACTCCGGTACGGTCCAGTTCGCTCTCCAATGCTTTTCGGTGACTGTCGGTCAATCCTCCATTCTCCGCCTCTTTCGCTTCCCTCTGGCTGTCCCGCAGCTCAAACACCTTCTGGTTTTTGCCGTTCACAATTTCAAGGGCACTGATCTCGCGCTGTTTATTATAAGCGATTCTCCGTACAGCAAAACGATCCTGTGTAACATAACGGTCTCCCCTTTGCTGAATGCTGGTTTTTGATGCCGGAATCCAGATGAACGGTGCTGTGTACAGTTCGCGTCCAATCCCCCAGTTAAAGCAGGCCCGCTTAAAGTAGTCAGACGCCTGTCCTTTTTCCTTCTCAGAATAGCTCATCGTACCTACATCCTGTTTTCCAATCCACTGCTCCTTCCCCTGATCCCATACTTCTACCGTACAATACAGGTTCCCATCAATGCTCTGGTGTGTCCTCCGCCAGCCAAAGGGTGTAAACGTCTCATCTAAAATCTTCTGGTCCACCCGCGCATCTTTAAACAAAAGCAGGCTGAGCCCTTTTTCACTGACCGTGGACACCCTGCATTCAATTTCATCTGCACGAAGCAGACGAATCATCTCTGCTTTCTCTTTCTTATCCATTTTTGCCTCCTCTGCTGTCAAGCCTGAATGATCCGCAAAATATGCTTGCCCCATCCTATGAAATTCCTCCCCTTTCTTCACGCCGCTTTAACCAGCAGCCTCCTGCAGACAGACCGTCTGCAATATTTTTCGTACATATCCGGATGCTCTTTCTTCAGCCCGTTTGTATCAAACCTGCTGCTCTCTGTATTTTTCCATGTTACCCGATACAGACTATTTTCCGCCTCTTCCGCATCTCCCAGATACAGCTTCACTTCCTGCTCAATCTGTTCCTTCTCTCTTTTCAGTTTCTCCATTAACTCCGAAACCTCCTGTCTTCTTTTGAGCTTTTCGTCAAAACCATATAAAGGGATGCGGCTCCCGCTCCTTGCTTCCGGAAACCTGTCCCTGATCCACTCATTTGCTGCCTCCGAACCGTCCGGTGCCGGAGGAATTCCCGGTAAAACATGGTTATACCAGAAATCCTTTTCCACCATCTGCAGATCGTGTATCATTTCCTCATCCCGTTCTATTTTCTGATAAACGAACTCTTTTCCAAAGATTAAAGCAGCAATATAATAACAGTCCAAATCCAGAACCGCCATATAATGGTAGCACTGCAGCCTGTAATGTTCCGGGATCTGTCCATCCTTCCACTGTTCCGCACAATACAAATTTACTGTTTTGCATTCCAGGCCGGCACGTTCTCCGACAATCAGGCGATCCACATCCGCAAGCATGAACGGATAACGTTCGTCCTGAAACATGGCGTTTGCCCTGCGGACCTTTTTGCCTGTCGCTTCCATAAACCTGCGGGCAACGTAATCCTCCATGTCACGTCCCTGTCTCATCGCCTCATTGTCATACACAGAGATTTCCTCACTGGTTTTATCCGCAAACACCTGCAGCGGGCTGATATAGGGGTTTACCCCGCATACCGCCCCGGCATCAGAGCCACCAATCCCTTTCTTTCGAAACCGCAGCCATTCTTCTCTGGGAAGTCCCAGAGTTGATATGAGTTTTTTCATGCAGCGTCCTCCTTTTTCTGATCTTTTTCAAAAAACTCCTGACTCATTTTCAGCATCTTCTTTCTCCGAAAGGAATCCTTTCGATATTTCTGCTTCATTATCCTTCAAATCTCCTGCTGCTTTCGGACCGAACAGGCATAAATGCTGCATCAATTGAATTACATTTTCCTGACCGTAATGATCTGCGAAATCTCTTTTCCATTTTTCCAGAATATTCTCCGCAATCCGAATTCTGGTACAGTCGAACACACTGTTTTCGGTAACTCTCAGGCCACACTCTTTTGCGGCCTCTTCGTAAAAGGTCAGTATGCTCCTGTGCTCCAGAAAAGAATCGATACATTTTTCTGATAATTTCTTTACCATATCCTCTCCTCATGCAGCACACACCATCCGGTAAGCTTTGTCAATCAGCGGATTACCTTCTACTGTCCTGGCAAACATGGTCTCTCTGTAATTCCTGGTCCTACGCAGCGGTTCAGAATGTGTCGCAAAATCAGATACCGCATTTACGAACCGGTAAGCATTATTCCCCAGATCCTTCAGATCCGGCGCATCAAAATATCGCATTTTCATATCATCACGCAGCCGGTTTACATTTCTGCGCTGCTGCAGAGTCGCGTCCGGTTCAATGGGCAGGAGCAGTTCGATGTACTCCATCACCTGCTGATCCGTTACTTTGATCCTGCGAAGTTTTTCAAACTCTTTTCCGAGATTGTCCATGTACTTTTCTGCCATGAACAGGGTATCCTTCGCTTCCTGCAGCTTCTCTTCGATATTTCCGGTATGGATCATAGACCAGGACCGCTTTGCAGTGGAAAGCGCGAGATTCAAGGTGTTGCTGCAGACTACCCGTATTGGTGTCAATGCAACTTTCACAGCGCCGGAACCATCATGCGTATTGGAAAACACCAGATATGGACTGATTCTTTCTCCCGAAATGATATACTCATGGGGCATACGGGCCAGAAGCCAGACTTTTTTCCCTCCCAGCAGTGATCCGGCAGTTTCATAACGGACACCTTCTCCCAGCAGAGCATCGGTAAAGGAAAAAGCTTCATCGTTCTGAATAATCCGGTAACGGTCTGTTACCACACCAAGAACCTTGCCATCCGTACTTCTGACATTTGCCTTATATCCGGGTATCTCTTCCGCTTCTGTGTAGATCGGCTGCTGATGAACCTTCCAGTCAAGCCCCGCCAGTTCCAATGCTTCCTTTGATGACGGAGCCGTAACCACACGCGTTCCCAGGCCATGCCACGGGGTTTCCCTTACATAAAACATACTTTCAACATTTGCTGCCATAATAAATCCTCCTTCACTTCCTGATAATTTTCAATCATTCAATTTGTTCAAGCTGAAATACTGCTACTCATTTTTAAAGACTTCTTCGACGACTGAGATTACAGCGCCTAAGATGATTAAGATAACTGCTTTCATCATATCCCCCCTTCTTTTATGCAAAATAATAAGGCGAAGTCCCGAAAGGCTTCGCCAGCTGATTATTGTTTCACAGTTATAATATGTAATTGAGTTTTTTAACTTTTCAAATCAGTAAAAAGACTGCCAAATATCAGCAGCCCTCCTCTAAGTATTAAGCAACAATCTCCCATTTAATCTGATGTCCCTGTCTTCTTTCCTTCTTCCAATAAAAAAACGTGAGCAAGTTCTGCTCTGCTTCATAACGCTCCATTTATAAACTCACTTGAAACAGCAGAGGGCTTTATGGTATCATAAACATATGAATGAACGTGCAAAACACTTGTGAGCAGAAAGGGTGTGAGGATAGCATGACAAAAGTGAATCTCCCATATGGCATTGACAATTTTGCAAAGGTGCGCAGTAGCAATTGCTACTATATTGATAAAACCGGCTTCATTAAAGAGCTGTTAAGCGAGACATTTGATGTGAACCTGATTACCAGACCGCGACGTTTTGGAAAAACACTTACAATGAGTATGCTTGCAGAGTTTTTCGATATCCGTAAGGACAGCAGAAAGCTCTTTGATGGGCTTGAGATTGCTAGGGATCCAGATTTCTGCGCTGAATGGATGAACCAGTGGCCAGTGTTATTCCTGACGCTTAAGGATGTAGACGGAGCTGTATTTGATGATGCATATGATATGCTTCAGTTTACCATTTCTTCTTTGTATGATGTACACAGATACTTATTGGACAGTGAAAAAATCTCACAGACAGACAAAGATCGCTTTGTGCGTCTGTTGAGCCAGAATGGGAATAAAACAGATGTAAAAACAGCACTGCTTGTCTTAATGAGAATGATGAAAGCATATTATGGTAAAGACGTAATTTTGCTGGTCGATGAGTATGACGTTCCATTAGCAAAAGCCAGCGATCATGGATATTACAAGGATATGCTGGACATAATGCGAAGTTTCCTCGGCATCGCATGGAAGTCTAATCCCAGTCTGAAATTTGCTGTAGTGACTGGATGTCTCCGAATTGCGAAGGAGAGCATCTTCACAGGTGCGAACAATTTTATCTCAAATTCCATATCCGATGAAAGCTATCAGGATTATTTTGGCTTTCGTGAGACGGAAGTCCGTGAATTGTTACAGGCTGCCGATTTACAGGATGCCTTGCCTGAAATGAGGAAATGGTACGATGGATACCTCTTTGGTGACGTAGAGATTTATTGCCCTTGGGATGTCATTAATCATGTCCGGGCCTTGATAAGGAAGCCGACTGCGAAACCCAATAATTACTGGCTGGACACAAGCCATAACAATATCATCAAACGCTTTATTGAACACCCCCATATCAACGTCAATGCCAAGTTTGAAACATTGCTGGCAGGCGGTATGATCCAGGAACCGATCCATGAGGATTTGACTTATGATATTGCCAATTCCACGGAGGATAATTTATGGAGCATTCTGTATCTGACAGGATATCTGACACGGGTCTTGCCTGAAAAAGTGCCTGAAGGAATGAAAGCAGTCGATGGAACTATGATTCTCCGTATCCCGAATGAAGAAGTGAAATCTGTGTTTGGGGATACCGTTAAAAAATGGTTCGAAGAAAAAATTGTTGTAAGTGACCGCAGTTCTCTGTTCCGGGCATGGTGGAACGGTGATGAAGAGACTCTGACACAGAAGGTTACAGATATCCTTTTCAGGACGATCAGCTACTTTGATTATAAAGAAGATTTTTATCATGCGTTTGTTGCCGGGTTATTTTCTGGTGCAGGATATGACGTCAGAACAAATTCTGAACAGGGAATCGGACGTGCGGACATCATTGTAAAAGATCAGAGTCACAGACGCGTACTTGTAATCGAAGCGAAATGGCCCGGAAAGAGTGGGCGAAGTCTGGAAAAAGAATGTGCAGATGCGTTGAACCAGATCAAGGAAAAGCAATATATGAAAAACCTCCAGATAGAAGGATATACAACAGTCCTGTGTTATGGTGCAGCGTTTTTTGGGAAAACATGTCTGATAAGGCTGGCGGGTAAAAATGAGCGCTGAGGGATCCATTCCTCAGCGCTGTTATTTCCAGGAATCGAATCGGTATTGACTTCAGCCAAAACTGGTTCGATTCCTGGAAAAAGATTTCCTCATATCACTTTTACACATTAAATGATGTTGAGGTCAAAAGATGCCATACGGATTGTTCCGTGCTTCGCACTTCCATAAGTCTACTCAATATTCGGCAGCCTGAAGATGGTATTGACATTCCGTATTCATCATCCAATCAGCGATATACTCTCTTCAAGAGACTCTTTCGCAAATGCCAGATCAACTGCTTTTACCCTCTCCAATCGTGCCATTGCCACAGCCTTATTAAGCAGACCTTCCAAAATCCGGACATTCTCTTTTCCATGAGCAGCTATGTAGTCCAAAACTTCCTCCTGTATTTCCGGATCGTTTAAAAAGTGCTCTTTTATTTTTTTATCAAGGATTTTCCTCCTGCATTCATAGCCTGGCCAATTGATCTCCAAAATAGAGCCCTTTTTCAGGAACTCTTTTGCTTCTTCACAAAGCTCTAAAGCATCCGGATGCCTGTCACTTGTGAAAATAACCTTCTTCCCCCTTTCATTCAGCCCCTTACTCACTTCTGTAAGGTAAGCGCCAAATATTCCTGCGGATTTTCTAATACTCTGATTTCCTCTATAATTGTAGACGAAAGATATTTAGACTATTTCACTACAATTACGGAGGATAGGTTATGGCAACTACTCGCAAAGCCCGTGTTCCGATGGCGGAACAGATCAGGCTTATCAATGAATGCCGCCAAAGCGGTATGACAGATGCTGACTGGTGCCGTGAAAATGACATCGCAGTAAGCACTTTTTATAACTGGGTCAGCCGTTGCAGGAAAGAGCAGCGGATCAGATCCCCGCACCGAATTATGGTCATTGTGAGATTCCGCGCTCAAAGCAGGACGTGGTTCCCATTGACATTGTTTCGGATCACCTTCCGGAGCAGCATATAGCATCGCAGATGCACCAAACGAACCTTGACAATTCACATACGATTGAAGTGTCCATGAATGATGTGACAATCCGCATCAGTAATGATGCCGATCCTGTCCTGCTCACCAGGACACTCCGCCTGATCCGGGAGACCTCATGTTAGGTGATATCTCCGGCCTCGAAAAAATCTACATTGTCTGTGGCTATACAGATATGCGCAAATCGATCGATGGTCTCTGTTCCATTATCGAAGACCAGCTTAAGATGGATCCGACATCCAGTGCGCTCTTCCTGTTCTGTGGAAGAAGACGGGACAGGATCAAAGCTCTGTTCCGTGAACCGGATGGTTTTGTCCTGATCTATAAACGGTTGTCTGTCCGG
>JAXEJQ010000039.1:0-2104 GCA_034101475.1 Candidatus Limivivens sp. | reverse complement strand
AGCGCTTGCGGAGAAGATGACAGACAGCGCTTTTGCCGATACGCTTCGCGGTGAATTTCTGGCATTCCTGAATGACTACGCAGAAAACAGATACCTTCTGCGCTTTCATTATCATCGAATGGATGAGCTGTGGCAGGGAGTGTAGATTTGCAGATTGTCGTCACCTATTTTTTTCGTTTTATTTTCACCTGTTCTTTTATCGATTACCACATTATAATCTTCATTCTCAAAATGTTTTCACCGTGTTTTTCCAGATTTGCTCCACCATATTTCATGATAAAAACCCCTTTCCCGGACAGAGTGCTGCCGGGAAAGGGTTTTTTAGAAATTCTTTTCGCCAATGCATTTGATTGCACAGGCTAAACTTACCGCATCTGCTTTTTTTACGTTGCCAAGGGATCGAAGATGTTCTTCATTCCAAAATACATCTTCATAGTATGACAGGCCTGTTCCGATATTCCATTCAGGAACACAGATGTAGTTTCCATACATATGCGAACCAAGCAGGATATGGAAGAAACTGCCTCTGGCCTGTACATCTGCTTCACATGGATCCCCGCTTTTTATAATACGCAGCCTTCCTTTCCAACCGGCAGAGCGGGAATTGACTCTGCTTTTACACTCAAAGAAATATTCCACCTTTCTCCTCCCTATACCAGCTCGATCTCATTGGATGCGGCCATGATTGTTTCCGCTGTTATCACAGGACTTTTCTGGTCACAGGCGATCATCAGTGCCCTGTGTATCAGGTTATTCAGTTTCCGGACACTCCCCTGACAGTATCCAGATGCTGCTTCCAGTGCCTGTGGCTGGAAGATCTCCTGCATCACTCCAGCCATTTTCATCCGGTCGCGCACGTAGGCTGCCACCTCATCCGTTGACAATCCCTGAAAATCATAGCTGATCACGATACGCTGGGCAAGTGCCTCGTGAACCTGCATGGATAAAGTGGAGTTTAAGACCGGCTGTCCGGATAGTACCAGAATCGCATAATCACGGCAGTCCATGTCAAAATTCATCAGAAGTTTCAGGTCTGCCAGGACCGATTTACTTAAATACTGTGCTTCATCTACCAGGATTACCGTGACGATCTTCTGATCCCTGTACAGTTTCCGGATACGGTCCTGTATATTTCGGAAATTGTCTATCTTCCGGAAACAGGGCTCCAGCCCAAGATCCTGCGCTATGGTTTTATAAAAATCCGCAGATGAAACAGTTGTCATGGTAATGTATACGATCTTATACAGGCTTGGGTTCAGGCTGTCCACAAAACACCTCTGGCTGAATGTTTTTCCTGTTCCTGACAGGCCTGTAAAAAGGCCGATGCCTTTCACATTCCTCAGATATTCATACCGTTTTTTTCCTTCCAGATAATCCTGGCTGTGGAATGCATCGCTTACTTTCAATTCCTTACTGAACGGATTTACCGTCATTCCCCAGTATGTTTTATACATTTGTACTGCCACCATCCATTTCCCCGTAACTGATATTTGCACGGCGCTTTCTTTTTGCGTTATCTGCCAGTTTTACTGGTCTTGCTTCATGAAGACGCCTCCGTTCCCTCTCATCATAGACATAAACAACGGACAGGTCTTCCGGATCATAACGGATACTGATCTTCTGGCTGGTATACTGCTGTGGTACCTCATATCTTACATTTCCAAGGGAGATGCACGCATTCTGGTCCACTTTTCGCTCCACACGGTGAAGAAATGCCTCGTCAAGGGATTCGCTGTCCATAAAACGCAGCCTGCTGAAATCATTCATATAGCGCTCTCTCGGAGTCATTCCTGTAGTGCGCACCACATGATTGTTATATTCTTTATCCAGATAAGCCCAATAGCTCCTGTTGATATCCTCCAGGGAATGGAACTCCGACCAGTCTGTACAGTTCTGCCAGCGGTCATGTTCTGTTCTATGGCTGCGTTCCTCCTTCCCCTTCCCCTGGGGGTAATACGGCCTTGAAAATGTCTGCTGTATCCCAAGCTGCCCGCAGATCCATCCCAGCTGGTGGTTTTTGTAAGTACCGCCATTATCAAACAGCGTCATCCGCGGGACTCCGTATTTTTGTATTGCTTTCCTGAACACTTTCTGCATGTTTGCT
>JAXEJQ010000038.1:0-68447 GCA_034101475.1 Candidatus Limivivens sp. | reverse complement strand
CCTACAAACAGATTCAGATGCTGAATATCCGGGAAACGGATTTTGAGCGAACGGCTTCCAGAAAAGTCAAACGGCAGTAGGAGGAGACAGATGCTTGAAATTATCAAAGAAATCGTATATCACGTTACCGGAACGGATAACCTGACGCTGGAGACAGACTTTGTAAAAGATCTGGGACTGAATTCTTTTGATGTCATGAACATTGTCTGTGCTTTCGAAGACCGTTTCGATATTGAAGTTCCCACCAGAGATGTCTGGCAGCTCAGGCAGGTTCAGGACGTTATCGACTATCTGGCTGAGCGTGGAATCGAGGCATGAGCGATCCGGTAAACGGAGAAATAAAGCAGACTGCAAAATCAGGGGAGCAATCCGAAAAATCAATAAAGGGGAGACTGCATGATAAAAGGCAAGAAAGGAAATTTCGGCCTGCTGGCTGTTCTGCTGGCACTTTTTCTGGCCTTTCTGGCGCCTGCCGCGGCGGAGGCTGCCAAAACAGGCTGGGTAAAAAGCGGAAATACCTATTATTACTATCTGGAAAACGGCAAAAAAGCGAAAAGCCGCTGGATTGGCGATTATTACGTGACAAAAACCGGTGCCCGTGCCAAAAATACGTGGATTACCACAGACGGAAAGCGGTATTTTGTCGGAGAAGACGGAAAATGGATTCCGAATTTTAAAGGCGGATGGCAGAAAATCCAGGGAAAATGGTACTATTACACGAAAAGCGGAAAAAAGAAAACCGGATGGATCACCTGTAAAAATCAGCGGTATTATCTGGACGCCAACGGCGTTATGCTGACAAAATGGCAGACCATCAAAAAGAAAACCTATTACTTCGATAAAAAGGGAAATCTGAAGAAAAGCTCCTGGGTAAAAAGAGGAAGCTGGTATTATTATGCGGATTCCTCCGGAAGGGTGAATCTTTCCGAACGCATGAATACCAACAGCCTTTCCACAGCTACAAAAATACGTTATGAATCCTCCACCCTGAGGGTGGAACTGAACAAATATCAAAAATACGGTGCAAATTACTGGGTGGCCCGGGTCAGGATCAAGGATCCGTCCCAGTTAAAGACACCACTGTCCTACGGAAGCTATGGCGGTACCAGAGAGCGTACCTCCCATGTAGTTTCCAAAAATAACGGCATTATCGGCATCAACGGAAGTGCTTTCAGCTATGAAACCGGAAAACCGGGCCCTGATGCCGTAATGATCAAAAACGGCAAAATTTACAATAAAGCCCTGGGAACCAGCTATTCTCTGATGGCTGTAAAATGGGACGGGACCATGTACAATCCCAAACAGGGACTTACCGCGAAACAGCTCCTGAATCAGGGAGTAAAAGCCACATTCAACTTCGGTCCGGTGCTGATCAAAAACGGAAAGGCCCAGCCCATTGATTACGAGAACTTCTCTCTGACTGCCTATAAAGATCCCCGAACCGCTGTTGGTATGGTCAAAAAAGGGGAATATGTGCTCCTGGTTGCAGACGGCAGAAATGCCGGAGGCTCCAGCGGCCTGAATCAGAAGGAAATGATCAGCATTCTGAAAGGCTACGGCTGTAAGTTTGCCTATAACCTGGATGGCGGTGGTTCCTCCACTCTGGTTTATAAGGGACAGGTACTGAACAATCCGTCCGACGGAAAAGAACGGGCCTGCGGCGATTTCCTGTATTTTACGGACTGAACACCGCCCTTCGATTACCGGATCTGCAAAAGCTGCTGAAACCCCGGGATAATTTTCCTTGACATCCGCATCTCATCAATGATAAAATTCAGGTAACGGAAATCTTAAGAGAAGAAGAGCAAGAGAATCCGCGGCATTATCATGCCAGGTTTTCTTGCTCTTTTTTCGTTAAAAGGAGGAGAAAAACGGGATGAATCAAACCTATGAATATGATGTGGTCATCATTGGCGGAGGGGTAACCGGCGCAGCCATTGCCAGAGAATTATCCAGATACCGTCTCAGGATCTGCCTGCTTGAAAAAGAAGAGGACGTCTGCTCCGGTACCTCCAAAGCCAACAGTGCCATTGTACACGCCGGCTTTGACGCGAAGCCTGGCTCCTGGAAAGCCAGAATGAATGTGGAAGGAAACCGGATGATGGATGAGCTGGCCAAAGATCTGGAAATTCCTTTCCGAAGGAACGGCTCCATGGTCGTCTGCTTCTCCCGGGAGGAGCTTCCCCGTCTGCAGAAGCTGAAGGAGCAGGGTGAACAAAATGGTGTGCCGGGCCTTCGTATTCTCACAGAAGAGGAAGCAAAAGCCATGGAACCCAACCTCGCAGATGCCGTCTGCGGCGCTCTGTATGCCCCCACCGGCGGGATTGTCTGTCCCTTTGAGCTGACCCTTGCCCTGGCGGAAAATGCCCGGGCCAACGGTGTGGACTTTTTCTTCGACACGGAAGTGATCCGGATAGCCAGGCTGGAAGAGGGATATGAAACCATTACAACGAAGGGACAGTTCCGATCCGGATACGTGGTAAATGCCGCCGGTCTCTGGGCTGATCATTTCCACAATATGGTCAGTGCAGACAAAATCACTATCATTCCCAGAAGAGGAAGCTACTGCCTTATGGACAAAGGAACCGGTTCCCACGTAAATTCCACTATTTTCCAGCTTCCCGGCGAACACGGGAAAGGGATTCTGGTCACCCCCACGGTTCACGGAAACCTGCTGATCGGCCCCACCGCCGTGGATCTGTCTGACCGGGAGGACACTGCAGCCACCGCCAAAGAGCTGGAAGCGGTACAGAGCATCTCCGCAGCCAGTGTAAAGAACATTCCCTATCGGCAGACGATCACCTCCTTCGCCGGGCTTCGGGCCTGCCAGACGGGACGGGATTTTATCCTGGGAGAGCCCCGGGATGCCAGAGGGTTCTTTGACGCTGCCGGCATCGAATCCCCCGGTCTTTCCTCGGCACCTGCCATTGGGCAGTACCTTGCCCGCAGAATCGCGGAGGCTTCCGGTGCCAAAATCCGTGAGGACTTCATTCCCTGCCGGAAGGGCATTGTGAAAGCGGCCAGCCTTCCCTTTGAGGAGAGACGCCGGCTGATTGCCCAAAACCCTGCCTATGGAGCCATTGTCTGCCGCTGTGAACAAATCAGTGAGGGAGAAATTCTGGATGCCATCTCCAGACCCCTGGGAGCCAGAAGCATGGACGGTATCAAACGGAGAGTACGCGCCGGAATGGGGCGGTGCCAGGGAGGTTTCTGTACGCCCAGAGTCATGGAGCTGCTGGCAGAAGCCAGACACCTTCCCATGGAAGAGATCTGTAAAAATTCATCCGGCTCAGAGCTGCTGAAGGGAGAAGAACAACATGAAAGAGTATGAAATTGTGATTATAGGCGGCGGTCCTGCCGGACTGGCAGCAGCCTTGGAGGCCAGAAAGCACGGGGTACAGAGCATCCTCATTCTGGAGCGGGAAAACCGGCTTGGCGGGATTCTGAACCAGTGCATCCACAATGGGTTTGGTCTGCATACCTTCCAGGAGGAGCTCACCGGCCCGGAATATGCCCAGCGCTATATTACCAGGGTGATGGAGGAATCCATTGATTTCCGGCTGAATACCACTGTAATCCGTATTGACCGTCAGAAGCAGGTGACCTGTGTCAGCCGGGAAGAGGGGCTGCAATGTATTCAGGCTCATACCATTATCCTGGCCATGGGCTGCCGGGAACGTCCCAGAGGAGCCCTGAACATTCCGGGATATCGGCCGGCAGGCATTTATTCAGCAGGAACAGCCCAGCGCCTTGTTAATATTGAAGGCGTCTCCATCGGGAAAGAAGTGGTGATTCTGGGCTCCGGCGATATCGGACTGATCATGGCCAGACGGATGACCCTGGAAGGAGCAAAAGTAAAGGTCGTGGCGGAAATAATGCCTTACTCCGGCGGGCTGAAGCGAAACATAGTCCAGTGTCTGGATGATTTCGGCATTCCGCTGAAGCTCTGTCACACCGTGGTGGAAATCCGCGGAAAGAAGCGGGTGGAGGGTGTGGTTCTGGCCCAGGTGGATGAAAAGCGGCGTCCCATCCCCGGTACGGAGGAATTCTATTCCTGTGACACCCTTCTGCTTTCCGTGGGACTTCTGCCGGAAAATGAACTGACGAAGGAGCTTGCGGTCCCGATGGATCCGGTTACCGGAGGCCCCAGGGTCAATGAACGGATGGAAACCGCACTGGAGTGCGTCTTTGCCTGCGGAAATGTCCTGCATGTCCATGATCTGGTGGACTATGTCTCCGGCGAAGCGGCACTTGCCGGGAAACATGCCGCGGAATATCTCCTGGAAAAAGAAAAGGAAGAAAAACATAACGTGGAAAAGAAATGCGGGAAAGCTCCGATTCCGCCTGGAAGGACAGAGCTACTGGCCGGAACAGGAGTGCGCTACACCGTTCCCCAGTGCGTCTGCCTGGATCATGTGCAGGAAAGCTTTACCGTCCGTTTCCGTACCGGCCAGGTTTACAAAAATCACAGTATCTGTGTCTATTATGACGGCTCTTGTGTACTTCGAAAAAAGAAAAAAATCATGGCTCCCGGAGAAATGGAGCAGCTTGTTCTGAAAAAAGAGAGCTTTGACCCCTATCCGGATGTCCGTGAAATCAAAATCTGCGTGGAGGAAGAATCATGGAAAGAGAATTGACCTGCATCTGCTGTCCTCTGGGCTGCCCCCTGAAGGTAACGCTGGGAGAAACCCCGACGGTCAGCGGAAATTCCTGCAAAAGAGGGGCTGACTACGGAAAAAAGGAAGTGACGGATCCCCGTCGGATTGTGACCTCCAGCGTAAGAGTTACGGGGGGAGCACTCCCGATGGTTTCTGTCAAAACCCGGTCAGACATACCCAAAGGGAAAATTTTCGACTGTGTCCTGGAAATTCATCAGGCTGTTTTAGAGGCGCCTGTTCACATCGGGGATGTGGTGATCCCGGACTGTGCCGGAACAGGCGTTGCAGTGATTGCCACCAAGAATATCGAGACAGAAGGAGCCGTTCTTCCGGAAAGCAGAGGTGAAATGCCATGAATTTTGCAGAAGATCTGGAAAACGCTCCGGTTATTGCAGCTGTCAAGGATGACGAAGGACTGCAGAAAGCTCTGCTGACGGACTGCGGGATCATTTTCGTTCTCTACGGAAATGTCTGCAGCATTTCAGAAATTGTGGGAATGGTCAAAAAGGCAGGCAAACGGGCCATCGTCCATCTGGACTTTATCCAGGGCCTGAGTTCCAGGGATATTGCCGTGGATTTCATTCAGAAAACCACCGGAGCCGACGGGATTATCAGCACCAAGCTCCCCCTGGTAAAGCGGGCCATGGAACTGGGACTGGTGGGAATCCTGCGGGCATTTATCGTCGATTCCATTGCCCTGGACAATACCAAAAAACAGCTGTCCGCCTTTCTGCCGGATGCCCTGGAGATCCTGCCTGGCGTAATTCCCCGGGTCATCCGGGAAATCCGCATTCACACCCGGATCCCTGTCATTGCCGGAGGCCTGATCTCAGACAAACGGGAGATCATCGATGCCTTCAAGGCCGGTGCCGACGCCGTCTCCACCACCCGGGAAGCCCTGTGGTACAGCTGATTTTCACCTGTTGGAAAAGGGAAAGAATCATCTTTCTTCCTTCTCAGCCCGGAGCAGAAACATGGGCGTCGGATTAAAAAACGGACTTACTTCCCGATAAATCCTGGAAGAAATGCCGGTATCGGCAGTAATATGCCGGTAACCAATTCTCTCCAGCAGCCGGATATCCCACAGAGGCCTTGTCCGGCTGCTGATATCCAGACATTTTTTGATATCCTCACATTCCTGGAGCATCTCCTCCGGCATGGTACGGTGGGCATGCTCCGGCGGGAGCTGGACATCTTCTTTTCTGAAGCTGTCATGGCCATAATCCGCGTCAAAATTCAGCAGGACTCCGCCATTTTTTAAAATGCGCAGCCACTGAGCGTAGGCCTGCTCCGCATGGGGAAGGGTCCAGGTCAGATTTCTGGTAATCACCGCGTCAAAGGTGTTGTCCGGAAAGTCCGGATTTTCCGCATCCATACAGAAAAAGCGGGCAGTAGAATGCTGTTTTTCTGCCAGCTCCCTGGCATGCAGCACCATATGCTCTGTCAGGTCAATTCCGATGACTTCATGACCTTTGGCTGCCAGCATCAGAGAAAACATTCCGGTTCCGCATCCCACATCCAGTATTTTCAGCCTCCTTCCGGAGGGCAGATTCCCTTCGATTTCTGCCAGCCAGGCACGTCCCACTTCAGATTCCTGTTCCTGTTCTCGAAGCTCGCCGAAGGCATGGCTCCGCTTCGTCCAGTAACGGACAATCCGGGTTTTGATTTCCCCGGCCTCCGGGGCAATATATTCCTGAAATTCCATAATCTTATCTCCTCTATTTCCATGCCTGTACACAGAACAGCGGTGTAGCGGCATTGTTGATCTTTTCCATAAAGCTGTAAACCTGATCTCCCATATCTTCCTCAATACGGACAGAAGAGAAACCCAGTTCAGACAATACCTTTCTGTCCCATTCCGGCCGTTGGATCTGAGAGAGGGGCATCTTCCGGGCAAGGCCCTCCATGGTCTCAATATCCGTACAGGTATACTGATCCTCCAGCTCCAGACTGGCCACATTGGCCCGGTCTGCTTCGTAAAGAAGGCGTTTTTCCTCATCAAAAAGGTACGCATACCAGTTCGCGTCAAAATTCAGCAGCGTCCCGCCTTCCTTCAGCACCCGGTACCATTCCCCGTATGCCCGTGCCGGTTCATCCAGATTCCAGGTCAGATTTCTGGAAACAATCACATCAAACTGCTTCTCGGCAAAGGTCAGGTTCTGGGCATCCATGATTTCCCAGTTTATAGAAGCTGCCAGATCACCAGCGTTTTTCCGGGCCTGCTTCATCATTTCTGCTGTATAATCCACCGCTGTCACAAGATATCCTGCTTCAGCCAGAATGATGGCAAAAAAACCCGGACCGGTCCCCACGTCCAGCACCGAAATAGTTTCCGGAGACCGGTCCGGAAAACGCTCTGTCAGATACCGCAGCCATTTCTGCCGCTGTTCCCCGGCCAGTTCTTCCTGATTCACCAGAGAATAGCCTTCTGCCCGGTTTGTCCAATAATGTTCCAATTCCTTTAATTGTCCCTGCATATCATCCTGTTCCTATCCTGATTTTATTTATGAATTTGCCCGACGAATGAGCCAGCGGTCGATTTTCTTAATGAAAACAATACCAGAAAAAGCCGTCTTTCACAAGCTCCCCGGGGGGATATTCTGATACACAGATTTCCGTGGAATGGCTTTCCATGCCGGATTTGCATGGCCAAATATCCCCCCACGGGGCTTGCGAAATACTTTCCTGCTGTATTATGATGCAGGAAAAGCCCGTTTTCCCGGGAGCTTGGAGTGAGGTAACCATACATGTTGGATATCAGAGAAATTCAGTATTTTGTAGTCTGCGTGCAGACCGGTTCTTTCAGCAGGGCCGCAGAAGTCCTCTTTACGACCCAGTCTACCGTAAGCAAGGTGATTAAATTTATGGAGGATGAAACAGGAATTCTGCTTTTTGAACGGCTGGCAAAGGGAATCCGGATGACCAGGGAAGCGGAACAGATCTATCCCTATGCAATGGCGGTTCTGGAAAATATCCAGAAAATGCAGCCCGTCAGTCAGAACTGCCAGGCTGAAACCCTTTCGTTATCCTGTAATCCCAGCTCCTGGTTCGCCGATGCCTTTGTCCGCTTTTATGAGCTGCATCAGAAGGAAAATCTTCATTATCAGGTTTTTTCCACAGACAGCCGGGAAGTAGCCAGACGGGTGCAGGAACGGACTGATGATCTGGGATTTGTCTATGTCATGAAAAACCAGCTGCCTGCTTTTCAGTATTTTCTGTCCAGAAATTATCTGGAATTTGCTTCCCTGAAAGAAACAGAAGTAACCCTGTACCCCGGAAAAGGATGTTTCGGCAGCATCAGCCCGGGAACGGAAATTGATTTTTCCGGTCTGAAGCTGATCCAGCGGTTTCCGGATGAATTCTCACCGGACAATTACTGGAACATTACAGACCAGAAGGGGCATACCGCAGCAGAAGCCGAAGCAGTCATTACCACCAACAGTGATTATATCATGGAACGGATTCTGCGTTTTGGAAGCCTGGTGAATATCAGCGGCGGCTATCTGTCTGAAATGGCAGAACAGGCTGCACTGGAAGGCCAGGAAGGAATCAGCCTGAAACACAGTGATGCAAAGATCTCTTTCGGATATCTGAAACGCAGAGGAGAAAGCCTTTCCGAACCGGCTTCCGGCTTTCTGGAATTTCTCAGGGACCGGCTCAGAAATGAAAATGAGAAGATGAACGAATACAGGTGAGAGAATCATGTGGAAATATATTGGAAAAAGACTGCTGCAGCTGGTTCCGATTCTGATCGGAATTACCTTTTTGTCCTTCGCCATGATGCGCCTGGCCGGAGGTGATGCCATTACCTATATGTATGAAAATGCCGGTGTCAATGTATCACAGGAGATTATTGACAAGGCAAAGGCAGAATATGGTCTGGACAAACCTTTTCTGGTACAGTATGCCTCCTGGTTTGCCGGAATGGTCACCGGAGATATGGGCCAGAGCTATGTCTCACACAGGGATGTTTACGAGACCTTTATTTCAAAGCTTCCCGCGACAATTCTGCTGACAGTCACATCTGTTCTGCTGACGGTTCTGATTGCCATTCCACTTGGGATCCTGTCTGCAGTAAAGCATAATAAACTTATTGATTATCTGATCCGCTTTCTGAGCTTTATCGGAAATTCCATGCCCAATTTCTTTACGGCTCTGGTTCTGATCTATTATCTTTCCATCAAAGCCGGTCTGCTTCCGGTCATTACCAATGGAAATACAGCACAGAGTCTCATTCTTCCCACCCTGACCCTGGCGATTTCCATGGCAGCGAAATATACACGTCAGGTTCGGGCTACGGTACTGGAAGAACTGGATAAAGAATATGTAGCAGGAGCAAGGGCCAGAGGAGTCCGCGGATGGGTGATCATCTGGAAAAGTGTTATGAAATCCTCCATGCTTACGATCATTACCCTTCTCGCCCTATCGATCGGCAGTCTTCTGGGCGGAACCACCATTGTAGAGACCATTTTCATGTGGGACGGCGTCGGAAAAATGGCAGTGGATGCCATTACCATGCGTGATTATCCGATTATTCAGGCCTATGTAGCATGGATGGCAATTATCTATGTACTGGTTAATCTGGTGACTGACATTCTATATCATTATCTGGATCCGCGGGTAAGACTGGGAGGTGACGGAGCATGAATGACGAAAAACAGATCACAGTCCGAAAACAGAAAATCAGGAAAAACCATCTGAAAGGAAAGCTCCTATTTTTTCTTATGCTGGCTGTTTTGCTGATCCTGACCGCCATTTTTGCCAAAGATCTCTGCCCTTACGATCCCTATGCCCAGGATCTGACCATGGCCCAGAAAGCACCCAGTCTGGCCCATCTTCTGGGAACAGACCGTTATGGCCGTGATATGCTGTCCCGTATTCTGATCGGCAGTACTGCCAGTATTTTCTCTACACTCCTTCTGGTGGCAGTTATCACCGTTTTCGGAACCGGGATCGGCATTCTCTGCGGCTGGAGCGGCGGATTGCCTGATACGGTCTTAATGCGGATTTCTGACCTGTTTCTGGCCTTTCCCGGTCTGGTATTTGCTCTGGCTGTGGCCGGTGTACTGGGAGGCGGCGTTCAGAATGCTATCCTTGCGCTGGCTTTAATCAGCTGGCCCAAATTTGCCAGGCTGGCCAGAGGACTGACTCTGGCTCAGAAAAATGCGCCTTATCTGATGGCCGCGAAATTATCCGGAAGCAGTACCCCGAAGCTTCTGATAAAGCATATTCTGCCGAATATTGCCGGACCGATTCTGGTCACTTCCGTGCTGGATATCGGTACGATGATGATGGAACTGGCAGGTCTTTCCTTCCTGGGGCTTGGTGTGAAGCCGCCTATGGCTGAGTGGGGCAGTATGATTAATGAAGGACGCAGTATGCTTCAGGTTTCTCCCTGGATGGTTCTCGCTCCGGGAGCCGCTATATTCCTCACGGTCATGGTGTTAAACCTGCTGGGCGACACCCTCAGGGATTATATGGATCCGAAGCAGCGGAATTTGTAAAACATTTTTCTTCCCAGTCAGAAGATGAAAACCATGGAAACAGCTGTCCGTCAAAGGTTTCTGAAATGGACATAAAGCCGGACAGTTTGTTCATAAAAGCAACACGGCTGTTTCGAATGAGTGAATATTCGAAACAGTCCAATTTTTCAAAGAAAGGTGAGAAAGCATATGAAGAAAAAACTGATTGCAGCAATGTTATCCTGCGCGGTAATTCTTGGGATGACCGGACTTACTGCCTTCGCGGAAGGAAAGACCTTCGTTTACGGCACAACAGGATACAGTGAGGAGATGGGAGATGCCGGACTGAATCCTCATGATAATTATTCCGGCTGGAGTGCTCTGCGTTACGGCGTGGGAGAGACTCTGTTCAAATATAATGATAACATGGAAGTAGAGCCGTGGCTTGCCACAGATTATGAATTTGCAGATGACAATACGGTAAAAATTACTCTTCGGAAAGGCGTTTCGTTTTCCAGCGGACGTACCATGGATGCGCAGTCTGTAAAAGAATGTCTGGAACATCTGGTAGAGGTTCATGACCGTGCTCCCAGCGATCTGAAAATTGACAGCATTGAAGCAGACGGTTTGATACTTACCATCCGCACCACGGAACCCTGTCCGGCCATCATCAATTACCTGGGCGATCCCTATGGCGCAATCATTGATATGGAATACGGGATCCAGGGTGAAGGAGGCTCTGCCAATGTTGCCGGAACCGGTCCGTATGTTGCCACAGATGTTACTCCGACGCAGATTACTCTGGTAAAAAATGAGAATTACTGGGGCGGAGATGTAAAGGTGGACAATGTTATTGTGAAATCCTTCTCCGACGCCGGTTCTCTGTGTGCTTCTCTGCAGACAGGCGATATTCAGGGTACCTACGGCCTCCAGTATGATAATTACCCGCTTTTTGAGAACGATCCGAACTACGTGATCAATTCCATGCCTACCAGCCGCTGCTTCTTCGGTCAGTTTAATATGGACTCTGAAATCATGCAGGACATAAATGTCCGGAAAGCTATTGAAATGGGCATTGACAAAGACAATTTCTGCAGCATACTTGCAAACGGACGCTGCATTCCCGCTGTCGGCGCATTTCCAAGCAGCTTTTCCTATGGCAATGAAGCGGTAACGGCTCCCTCCTATGATCCGGAAGGCGCCAAAGAACTTTTGGCCAAGTCCGGATGGACCGATACGGATGGCGATGGATATGTTGACAAAGACGGACAGAAACTGACAATCCGTTGGCTGACATACCCGACCCGTCTGGAACAGCCTCTGCTTGCTACCTATGCCCATGATACCCTGAAGCAGATTGGAATAGATGTGGATATCAACAATACTTCCGATCACAGAACCTATGCAGCAAACGGCGACTTTGACCTGTATGTGAGTTCAACAACCACTGCACCTACCGGAGATCCGGAATACTTCTTCACCAGTACGGTTGTTGGTTCCAAAAACTATGGCAACTATCAGAATGAGGAAGTGACTGCACTGGTTGAAGAACTTCATCAGACATTTGACAAAGAGAAACGCGGTGAACTGGCCATTGAACTTCAGCAGAAAATTCTGGATGACTGCTCCTTCTTCTTTGTAGCACACCTGAATATGGGGATTGTTACAAAAGCAAATGTCAGCGGCATGGCAGCGCATCCCTGTGATTATTACGAAATCACGGCAGATCTGGATATTCAGTAAGGAGATTGTTATGGAACCATTGCTGCAGGTAGCGCATGTTACAATCTGTTATAACGGGAAGCCGGTTGTCCAGGATGTGAGCTTCACCCTCCAGAAGGGTGAAATTCTCGGGATCGTGGGAGAATCCGGTTCCGGGAAGAGTACCATCATCAAAGCGATTATGGGGCTTCTGGGTGGTTCCGGCATGGTTACCAGGGGAGACATCTATTATAAAGGTCAAAACGTGGTGGATATGCCGGAAAACCGTCTCCGAAAGCTTTTGGGACCGGAAATGGGAATGGTTTTTCAGGACTGTAAAGCAGCTCTTTGTCCAATCCGGACAGTCGGCGACCAGATTTATGAAAGCATGTCCGAACACGAAAAAGTTTCCCGGGCGGAGATTTACCGTCGGGCTGCTGAGGTCATGGCAAAAATCGGTCTCAGTGACACAAAACGGGTTCTGGACAGTTATCCCTTTGAACTTTCCGGCGGCATGAATCAACGGGTAGGGATCTGTACCGCCATGATGCAGCATCCTTCTCTTCTGTTGGCGGATGAACCTACCAGCGCACTGGATGTAACCGTACAAAAACAGGTCGTAGAAGAGCTGAAGCTGATGCGGAGGGAATACCAGACGGCAATGATTGTTGTAACCCATAATATTGGCGTCGTCGGGGTAATGGCAGATAAGGTACTGGTTCTGCAGAATGGGAAGGTAATGGATTATGGGGAAACGGACCGGGTTCTGCGCCATTCAGAAAATGAGTATACAAGAAAGCTGATGAATTCTGTGCTGCATTTGAAGCGCAGTTCCTCATCCGGCCAGTGAGAAACGGAGGGCAAGAGATGTCAGAAATCATTCTGCAGGCAGAACATTTGAAAAAGGTCTTTACTTCCGGGAAAAAAACCTTTACCGCCGTAGAGGATGTCAGTTTCTCTCTGCAGCGCGGACACTGTCTGGGCATCGTGGGAGAATCCGGTTCCGGAAAAAGCACCATTGCAAAAATGCTCACCCACCTCGTTGACCTGACCGATGGAAGAGTATCACTCATGGGGAGAGATATCACAACTGTCAGAGGGAAGGAGCTTCGCCGGACCTATCGCGATATTCAGATGGTTTTCCAGATGCCTGCGGAATCCTTTGACCCGCGGCATACGTTAGGAGACGGTATAGGAGAAAGTCTGCGAAACAGCGGCATGAGCCGGAAGGAAACCAGGAAAAAGGTGGAAGAGCTTCTGATACGCTGTGGCCTGATGACTGAATTTGCGGACCGTTATCCCCACCAGGTCAGCGGCGGACAATGTCAGCGGGCTGCCATCGCCCGGGCACTGGCTGTTGATCCCGCGATCCTGATCTGTGATGAGGCCACCAGCGCCCTGGACGTGACTGTGCAGAAACAGATTCTGGAGCTTTTAATGGAATTAAAAAGGAAAGAGAATCTCTCATTCCTGCTGATCTGTCATGATCTGGCCCTGGTACAGGCATTCTGTGACGAAGTTCTGGTACTTTATCAGGGAAAGGTCGTTGAACAGGGGATTCCGGATGACATTATCAATCACCCTCAGGAAGACTATACAAGAAAACTGATTGATTCCGTACTGTAAGCGCAAAAAATGAGCGAATTTGCGAATGTTTTCGTCGATTTTGGGAGTGCGAAGCACGGAAAAATCGACGGCAGGCTCATTTGTCGGGCATCTCAAAGAATGATGTTGGGGGCAAAAGATACCATACGGATATCGTGGGACATTTGATCAATACATAGAAAAGAGGAGAAAAAGAATGAAACAACTAAAACAAAAAGCAACTGTCGGAATTGCTATTTGCGCTGTGATGAGCGTCATGGCAGGAAATGCCGTATATGCAGAAGGAACAGATGGTACGCGTACGGTAGTCGATATGAGAGGCGTAACAGTTGAGCTTCCGGAAAAAATTGAACGGGTAGCAATTCTGGACAAGGGTTTTCTGGTACAGACTATGAAAGCCCTCGGGGTTGAAGACAAAATTGTAGCATCCGGTGACCTGATTCAGAGTGCAACAGACCCCAATGAGAGAGACAGTCTGTATCTGTGCCCGCAGCTTCTGGAGCTTCCTCAGATCGGTTATCCGACCAGTGCTGTTGATTATGAAACACTGGTGGCGGCAGACCCTGATCTGGTCATTCTGCGTAATTCCGAGTACATAAAAGACAGTGAAATTACTGCGGAAGCGATTGAAAAAATTGAAACCGAACTGAATTATCCGCTGGTTGTCGTAAACGGCCCGGGGTGTTATGATGAGGTAAAACTGGAAACTCAGTATGAAGGCGTACGTCTCATGGGAGAAGTTTTCGAACAGGAAGAGCGTGCGGAAGAGGTAGTCGCCCTGATGCAGGATACAATTTCCATGATCCAGGATCGTACGGCAGATGTGAAGGAAGAGGACAAGCCATCCGTAATGTACATTGGCGGATTAAAAGGAGAAGAACTGACCGGAACGGTATGGGGTGCCAACTACGGAGACGCGAAGTTCAGCGAAGAGGTTGCCAATATCAAGAATGTTCATCCGGTTCATGAAGCCATCCGTCAGGTTTCTGCAGAACAGATTATCACCCTGAATCCGGATAATATCATTCTCTGTACCGTATCCCCCACACCGGAAGTATTCCTGAACGATGAACTTTACAGCCCTCTTTCCAGTGTGACTGCTGTAAAAGAGCAGAAAGTCGCTTCGATCGGTCTCCTGACCTGGTGGGGAGATTTCCGGCTGGAAGCTCCGACTATTATGCTGATTTCCGCAAAGAGCGTATATCCGGATCTGTTTGAAGATATCAATGTCGGCGAATGGCTTAACGATTATCATCAAGCTCTCTATCAGCTGTCAGAGGAAGAAGCTCAGCAGCTGAAAGTCGTTCAGCAGCTTGACTGGATGGATGTGGAGGAATTCTGATGAATAAACTGGACTATTGTCAGCTGTGGACAGATATGATGCAGACAGGATCCGGAAACCGAAATCAATATGAAAATCCAGAAACCGCACGATCCTATGACAATTCCATAGGAATCTGGAAAGATGGCCGCCTGCGTGCGGCCGCTTTTCCATTTTCCGGTTCGGATACGGTATTGGACATTGGAAGCGGTCCTGGTATTCTGGCAGTGCCACTTGCACATAAAGTAAAAGAAGTGACGGCAGTCGAGCCTTCTGAGGCTATGCGCGAGCTGCTGAAAAAGCACTGCGAAGAAGAAAAGATTCAGAACGTTTATATGATCGGAACCTCCTGGGAGCAGGTGGATTATGCCTCTCTTCCCGGTTATGATTACGTAATCGCTTCCTATTCTCTGAATATGCCGGACATCCGAAAAGCGCTTCTTGCCATGAATCAGGTTGCACGAAAAAGGGTATATCTGTACTGGTTCTGCGGTACTACAACCTGGAATCAACTGCAGATGGATCTTTATCCTCAGATTCATGGCTGCGGTCTGGAACCCTCTCCCAGAAGTGATCTTTTATATGGCGCGTTGTGCCAGCTCGGTATATCCGCTGATGTAAAACATCTGGAAGGAACCAGTTTCAGCTACCGTTTTCCGGATCTGAAGGCCGCTTTGATGAATATCCGCCAACGTGTAGGAGTTTCCTCTGATCAGTACGACGATCTTCTGACAGAATATATTCTGACGCATTACAAGCGAGAGGGAAGCAGCTGGATTTTCTATGACAGGACAAATTATGTGGAAATATCCTGGAAACCTAAAAAAACAGCAGGTGGTGAACATGAAGCATAACACCCAGAAAACACTGATAGAAAAGGCAGCATCAAAAAGAAAGATCATTCTCTGCTCCCTGCTCTTTCTTCTGGCTGGAATGATCATCTCCATCACACGCGGAAATCTTTCCATTCCTCTTAATGAATTATTGGCTGCGATTGGTGAAAAAATCGGTCTGTCTCAGGTCAGTGAGGAACGTTTTCTGACGGTTGTCTGGGATGTCCGTTTCCCGAGAATCTGTCTTGCCGCTTTATCCGGAATTGCGTTGGCAGTTTCCGGCACGGTATTCCAGGGAGTTTTCCGCAATCCGCTGGTAGAACCTTATATTCTCGGGATTTCTTCCGGTGCGGCCTGTGGTGCAGCCATCGGAATTGTATTCTTATCCGGTCTCGTACCCGTAAGCCTGCTGGCTTTTCTGTTTGCCGTTCTGGCAATGGCAATGGCTTACAGTATTGCAACCAGACGCGGAGAAACGCCATTGGTGAACCTGATTCTTTCCGGCGTAGTTGTTGGTTCTATTTTTACAGCTCTCCTGAATCTGATCAAAACGGTTGCTCCGGACAGTAAACTGCGTGAAATTTCCTTCTGGCTGATGGGCGGATTTTATACAGCGAAATGGAGCGATGTGTTTTTTCTTCTTCCGGCTGTAATTCTGGGTGCCGGAATCCTTTGGGCTCTGGGCTGGCAGCTGAATGTGCTGACAATGGGAGACCAGGAAGCGAAAACCATGGGAATTCGGGTCGGGCTTTTGAAGTTCGTGGCCCTGGGAACTGCTACCTTCCTGACAGCTGCAACGGTTTCCCGCGTAGGTATTATTTCCTGGGTCGGACTGATGATTCCACATGCCTGCCGAATGCTCCTTGGTGCCGATCACCGTTATACCATTCCGTTTTCTGCCTGCCTCGGAGGTCTGTTTCTGGTTATCTGTGATACAATTGCGCGGACAGTTATCATGGGAGAAATACCCGTAAGCATCATCACCTCGATCCTGGGAGCGCCATATCTGATTTATTTATTACGAATGAACAGGCAGGTGGGAATGGAATCATGACAGCAGTTTCTTTTGAAAATTTACAGTTTTCTTACGATAAACAGGAAATTCTGCACGGAATCAGCGCTCAGATTACAACCGGCGGCATTCATGCCCTGTTCGGTCCCAACGGTTCCGGCAAGACAACTCTGTTAAAATGTATCGCTGGTATCCTGGTTCCTCAACATGGAACCATCTGTGTGGAAAGTCAGAGAATCCGGGAAATGGCTGCAAAAGAACGCAGCAGAAAGCTTTGTTACGTGCCGCAGGAGCATCAGGTATCTTTTGCCTATTCGGTTGAAGAAGTCGTACTAATGGGGCGTACACCACATCTGGGAGGTGTACGCGGGCCTTCCCAAAAAGATCTGGCAGCTGCTGAAGAAGCGATCCTGGAAGTGGGCATTCAGGAAATTAAGACCCGTTCTTATACCCAGCTTTCCGGCGGTCAGCGGCAGCTTGTCCTTATTGCCCGGGCACTGGCTCAGAACAGCCCGATCATGATACTGGATGAACCTACTTCTGCTCTGGATTTTAAAAATCAGATGATTGTCTGGCAATCTCTGAAAAACCTTCAAAAGAAAGGAAAAACCATTCTGGTTTGTACCCATGATCCCAATCATGTTCTCTGGTTTTGTGACCAGGTATTGGTAATGAAAGCCGGGAAACTGATTGCCCAGGGTAATGCAGAACTGCTGCTGGACGGAAAACTTCTTGAAACACTGTATGGACCGATCTGCGAGGTGACCGGAAGAACCGTGCGTCCCAGAAAAGAAACTGTAATATAACTTTTTACATTATGAACCTAACAGAAAAAGGACTGGTTGGTCAGTCCTTTTTCTATCGCTGGAAAACGGTTACAGGGTATGAACCGCGAAAACCGGAGAACTGGGAAGGCCCCTACGAAGGAAAGTCCCCTTATGAGCTGTTTACGCAACAACTTGCCGGAAAGAAAGCTGCCATAGGACAGATTCCCTACTTATTCCCGACGGTGAAAGAAATCTGCGGTCTCACATGGATCGGCGGCATCAGCCCTGAATGCGGCTTCTGAAACAGGCCGCGAAAGAATTTTCAGGACAGGAATACGGATTTTCCTGAAAAAGGAAGCTCTTCCAGAGTGACGGAAATCATTGTTTGTTCCGTTTCATTGGCAGATCTTTTCATACGGTAGCCTGAAAATCAAATATGGATAGATTCGCTCCAGTCATCATCATCATAGGAAATATCATACTTTACAGTACTATTTTCCATGCCGCCGCTGAGCATTTCATGATATTGCTCCTCCAGTGACAATTCCTGTTCTTCATCATCTGGCATAGGACTTTCCGTCAGAACACTGCCGATACGTTTCAGGGGTGCCCACCAATCCGTGGTCAGCCGCTCATTCTCCGGGGGAACTTGTGCAGAAACAACAGCCCCTTTATACTCTAAACGGAAATGTCTGCTGATGCAGACATCACCAATAATAAAAGTCGATTGCTAACGCAATCGCCCCGTATTCGCAATTCGCTCCGCTGCTTGCTCATACGGGTAACCCGTCCAATATCCATGTGTCTGCGCATGCAAGCATGCTTCACCACATGGCTGCTGTCCGGGACTTTTATAGTAAACCCCCATGCCCTTCGTTGGCACCACTGCGCATGAAACAGGGGCAAGCCGATCGTTTTTATTTCTTTTGCCATAAAGATGGTCTATAATAATCATATCGGCAAAGATCGGTTCTTATTTTGGGCTCATAGCCCGCATAGTAAACTGATTTGTGGTTCTCTCATTTGCACCACCACCTGTCCAGCCTCACATGGCAAAAGGACGCATAGTAAAATTCAAAATAATGTCAATTTTTATCCCCCCACGGGGCTTGTAAAGAACAATTATTTCCGATATGATATTACCAACAACCATTTATTACTAAATGTTGTTTCTCTGAATGTGTTTACCTCCAACAAAAGCATCAGAGCAGTTAAAACCCATCATCGACCTTTATATAGAAAAGAGCTGTCAGACAGCTCTTTTCTTATGCAAAAAAGAAACTCTGCGTCCGATTCCGCATGGATCCGCATGATAAATAAGAATGGCTGTACATCCCCCCGCCGGGGTTGTACAGCCATTCATCTGTTGTTACAATATCTTATACTGCTACATAAATAAGCGCTGTTTATGTTGTTGCTAATGCCGGAAAAGACAGTTCTTTCTATCCGGAAACCATGAGATGTTTTTATTTATAGGAGGATGAATGATGAGAAAAAATTTTTCAGGTATAATCCTGAGTGCCGCCCTGCTGGCAGCTTCATTTTGCGGATTTTCAGCTGTAGCCGGAGCAGAAGAAGCAGAGGGAACCCGGATACTGGTGGATGCCAACGGACGTGAGGTCACACTGAACGAAACCATTGAGCGGGCGGTGGTTTCCAACCGCTATAATCTGGAAATCATCCGCGCAGTCGGTGCAATTGACCAGGTGGTTTCCATTGATAAGCTGGCTTATACAAATGAAGCATTCTGGCCCGAATTTACGGAAGAACAGGTATACGGAAACGGAACCCGTGATCTGGATTACGAGAAAATCATTTCCTACAATCCGGACGTTTTTATCGTTTTGCCGGGACAATACAAGGATGAGATCGCTGAAAAACTCGGCGAGTATGATATTCCGGTCTTTGTGCTGAAATGCTCCTCCGGTCAGACCGTTGAAGAGTACAACGCCCAGATTACATTATGTGCGGAGCTATTCGGAAAAGAAGAAGGTGCAGAAAGAGTCATTGATTTCTGCAGCTCTGTCCGTACAGAAGTGGAAAACCGTCTGGCAGACATGCCGGAAGAGGAGCGGGTAAGAGTTTATCTGGAATACTACGATCTCTATACCACGTGCTTCGGAAATGAGAGCGGCTGGGGTCAGATGATTTATCAGGCCGGCGGATATAACGTAATTGACAGCACCATGCAGGTGGAAGACAGTGATTATGCCGATGCGGAAGCCGTGATTAACAGTAATCCGGACGTCATCATTAAAACCGTTTACCGCGATGGAAAAGACAGTATTTTCCAGGATAATTATCTGCCGCCCACAGAGGAAGATTATGCATATGCCCTGGATGAAATGAAAAACCGGGAAGGCTTTTCTCTGATGGACGCTGTCGAAAATGATCAGATTGTGATGTGTTCCGATTTCTGCCTGCGCGGCGGCGGAAATACCGTTGGTCTTGCGTTTTTCGCAAAATGGCTTCATCCGGATCGTTTTGAAGACTATGATACTTATGCAGTTTTTGATCAGTGGATGACCGAATTCCAGAATATGGAAAAAATTGACGGGCATGTTTATGGAAACTGACCTGTCTGGCTGTCAGTCCGGGAGTTGAAAAATGGAAAAAGAAAATTTTGTGCTCTCTGAGGAGTATAAAAAACAAAGAAGGATCAAAGCCGGATACCTTCTGGCGTTTACCGTCATCATTTTTCTTCTGGCATTGCTGGCCTGCTTTATGGGAGTCACCAACGTCACTCCCATAAGGCTGTTCAATACTGTTTTCCATCAGAATTTCCGGAATGCGGAGCCTCTGACAAAGCTGGAATGTTCCGTTCTGATTAACATCCGGCTGTGCCGGATCGTTATGGCAGTCATTACAGGTGCCGGGCTGGCTCTGTGCGGCGTGATCATGCAGTCGATTACCGGAAACAGCATGGCCAGTCCCTTTACCACAGGTGTTTCCAGTGCAGCAGGGTTTGGAGCAGCCGTTGGAATTGTTTTCTTCGGAAATCAGTCAAACACCGTAATCCTGCTGGCCTTTCTTTTCTCAGCCCTCTGCACGATCGCGGTATACGGAATTTCTTTTCTGAAGGATTTCAAGGCAAATACCCTGATATTAATGGGTGTTGCCATTAATTACCTTTTCAGTGCACTGAATTCCTGTCTGCAGTATTTTGCCAACGAACATCAGCTGGAGTCCATCGTATACTGGACTTTTGGAAGCCTGACAGATGTGGTCTGGTCTCAGGTTGCGGTCACAGCTGTGGTTCTGGCAACATCCTTCCTGTATTTTATGCTGCATGCAAAAGATTATAATGTACTGGCTTCCTCCGGAGACGAAAGTGCAAAATCGCTGGGAATTAATGTGAAACTGCTCCGGGGCATCAGTGGTATCACCGTTGCCCTGCTGGCAGCGGTTCTGGTAAGCTTTACCGGCGTAATTGGCTTCGTCAGACTGGTGGCCCCGCACATTGCAAAATTCATTGTAGGCGGAGAGCATCGGGTTTTGCTCCCAATGTCCGCATTCATCGGAGCCGCTCTGGTTCTGGTTGGGGATACCATCGGACGCACAATCATCAATCCGGTGATTATTCCGGTGGGAGTTGTAGTCTCACTGATCGGTGTTCCTGTATTCATCTATCTGATCATGCGGGAAAGGAGAGGCTGATCCATGAAACTGTCCGCAAACAATCTAACCTTTGCCTATAAAAAGAAATCGCCGCTGATTCTGCAGGATGTTTCCTTTACTGCTCCTTCCGGAAGAATCACAACCATTCTGGGAGCAAACGGAGCCGGTAAAAGCACGCTGATCAAATGTCTGAATTATATTCTGGAGCCCTGGGAAGGCCGGATTTTTGCAGACGGAAAAGATGTTGGAAAAATGCGTCCGAAAGAACGGGCCAGACTGATCGGGTACGTGCCCCAGAACACGGAGCTTAAAACCGGCCTGACGGTATGGGAAACCATTTTATCCGGCAGAAACCCGCATATGAACGGAAAGCCCTCTCGCAAAGATCTGGAAATTACGGAAAAACTGCTCCATGATTTTTCCCTGGAAAAACATGCTTTCTCTGATGTCACAAATCTCAGTGGCGGAGAACGTCAGCGCGTTCTGATGGGAAGGGCCCTCGCCCAGACGCCCGGAATTATTCTGCTGGATGAGCCCACCAGTAATCTGGATCTGCGATACCAGCTTGAGGTTATGGAGCTGCTTCACCAGTTAAGCAGGGAACAGGGGATTACGGTAATTACCATTATCCATGACTTAAACATGGCGCTTCGCTTTGGTGACTGGTCTGTGGTTCTGAACAATAATCGGGTTGCTGCTTCCGGTATCCCGCTGGAAATCATGACAGAAGAATTAATTCGGAACGTTTATCAGGTTGAGGTCATTATGGGAAACGTTGCCGGTAAGCGCGTTCTGGTTCCTGTAACCAAAAAAACGTCCTGATTCAGGATCCACAGAAAGCTCCTGAGAAAGACACATACCGGCACACCTCCGATTTCAATAACAAAGAGAATAAACAGTTACATTTAAAAAAGGAAAAGAGGAGATTTTTATGCATATTGTAAAAGATGAAAACGGAAACATGATCCCCCATGGATCGGAACACTGCCATGAGCATACGCATGACCACGATCATGATCATCACCACCATGACCATCCGCACATGGATTCCTGTGAAAGCACTACGGACGGAAAAGAAAAATCATTGACTCTGATGAAATATATGCTCCATCACAATGAACATCATGCTGAAGAACTGGCACAAATGGCAGACAACCTTTCCGGAGCTGCTGCAGAAGCTGTGAGAGAAGCCGTCGCAGAATTTCAGAAAGGAAATGAAAAGCTGAGTCTTGCGCTTCATATCATGGAAAGCGAAATCTAAAAAATCTGATACACGCAAAAGGAGAGTTAAAAACAAAATATGAGGAAAAAAATCTTAGCATTAATCCTGGCAGCTGCAATGGCATTCAGTGCTTCAGGTACCGTGTCCTTTGCCGAAGAAAATACCGGAAAGCATGTCGGAGTATTGAAGATTGGAACAACCAAGGCAGCGGATTCCTTTAACAGCATGTCTGAAGGTGGTTCTTACGGTGTCATGAATTATAATTCTTTCAGTACAGCGCCTTTTGTCCAGCGAGGAACGGACGGGGCCATCCAGCCCTTTATCATGACAAGCTGGGAAATATCCGAAGATAAAACCTCCCTGACAGCCACCTTTGCCGTTGATCAGGGAATTACCTGGCATGATGGAACACCACTGACCATGGACGATATCATTTTTACCTTTCAGTATCTGCGGGAAGTCAAACAGTCTTATTATACCAGCGATATCACAGATGTGGAACAGATCGATGACCAAACATTGAAGCTCAGCTTTAATGGCCCCAAAGCCTACGCTGCTCTGAACTGTATGGCAACCTATGTATATGTCTATCCCAAACACATCTGGGAAAATATCGAGGATCCGAAAGCTTACACGGGAGAAGATGCTATCATCGGCTGCGGACCCTATAAAGTAACGGATATTGATGAGGAAGCACAGCTGATTACTTATGAAAAAGCTGCTGATACCTATCTGGGACGGGAAATTACAGTGGATAAGGTACAGGTGCGCACCTATGACGGTCATGAAGCACTGGTGATGGCCCTGAAAACCGGTGAAGTGGACGCAATGTATGATTATTCCAACTCCCTTGATTCCAGTATGAAACCGTCTCTCACAGGAGTAGAAGGGCTGGATCCCGGCATGAGTACCAACAGCGGCCATTTTCAGCTTGTATTTGGCTTCAATGAAACTCCCACCAACGACCTGGCATTCCGTCAGGCTGCAGCAAAAGCGCTGGATTACACCCTGCTTGCTGCTGCCATTGGCGGCGAGGATGGCCAGATTGCAGGAACGGGAATTGTTTCCCCGGTTGTGCAGGGCTTTAACGAAGAACTGCCTTTGAATGAACAGGATACCGAAGCAGCACAGGCGATTCTGGAAGAAGCCGGTTATATGGATACCGACGGTGACGGTTTCCGGGAACTGCCGGACGGCAGTGCTATGGAGGTGCTGATAACCCCGCAGTACAATGAAGCGCGGTCTGCTCTTTATGCGCGGATTGCGGAAATCATCATCCAGAATATGGGAGATATTGGTGTAAAGGCCGTTCTGGACGAAGAAAGTGTCCGCAATAAGGACCACTGCAGTGAAGTAAGAAAAAGTGGTACCTATCAGCTCTACATCGGTTATACAACCCCGGGAGTCGCATCCTTTGATTCTGTATTCCTGTATACTTCCACCTGCAATCTTCCGGAATACACAGAGAAATATGAGGAATTCCGCATCTCCGGAAGCCAGGAGGAATACAACGAAAATCTGAAGGATTTACAGCAGATTGCAGCGGATTCTGTGATTGCGATAGCCCTTTGCTGGGATAATGCTTACTTCCCGTTCCGGACTGACAAAATCGGCGGATGGGTGAATGCTCCCGCTTATGGCGGAATCAATGTAGAGACATGGTATTCTTTGTACGAAAAGTAGGAATATAAGGGCTGCTTTCAGCAGCCCTTTTTCAGAAAGGAACCAAGATGAAAATAAATGCCCTCTGGTGCCATATTCTGACCGGCTTTCTGACTCTGTTCTGCATCATTACCATCAATTTTCTCCTGATCCGTTTTATGCCGGGCGATCCGGTCAAGCACATCATCGGAGAGGATCAGTATTTCAAGCTGGAACTGGAAAATCCGGAGCGTCTGGAAGAAATCCGGGCAGAATACGGACTGGATAAAACGCTTTTTACGCAGTACACAACCTATCTGAATAAAACTCTCCATCTGGATTTCGGAAATTCCTACCGCATTAAAACACCGGTTTTGAAAACGGTGCTTTTCCGTATGCGATGGACCCTGGTGCTGACAGTTCCGGCAATCCTGATTTCTGCCTTACTCGGCGGAATTCTGGGAGCCATGGCCGGATGGAAGCCCGGTGGAAAGCTGGACATGATTCTGTCCCCTGTTTTCATGATTCTTTCCTCCATTCCTTCCAACTGTCTGGCAATTTTATGCCTGCTGATTTTTTCTTTTCGGCTGAAATGGTTTCCCCTTGCAGGTATCACAAGCGGCGGTCTGGAGGGAACGGAAAAACTGCTGGATATTCTGTGGCATATGGCGCTTCCGCTGATGATTCTGGTACTTTTCAAAACCGCTTCGGACTATATGCTGATGAAGAGCACTGCGGAAGGAATCTGTCAGGAGGAATATATTACCGTAGCCCGGGGAAAGGGCCTTTCTGACGGGGAAGTCATTTTCCGCCATGTCCTGAAAAACGCGCTCTGCCCGTATATCACCTCTCTCTGTATGCAGTTTGGTCATATTTTGTCCGGATCCATGATGGTAGAAATCGTTTTTTCCTGGAAAGGAATGGGGACATTGATCTATGAATCGGTCAGCAGCAAGGATTTCCCCATGCTGCAGACCTGCTTTCTGTTTATTGGAATCTGTATTATTGTGTTTAATTTTATCGCGGATCTGCTGAATATCCTGATTGATCCCAGACTGAGAAAGGGGGACTGAAATGAACAGACCAGTCAAAGCAGGCCTGGTAATTTTAGGTATTCTCCTGTTTGCCGCTCTGTCCGCGCCGCTGCTTGCGCCCTGTGACCCGTACGAACTGGGAATCCCTTACCAGAAGCCTTCCGCTGAACATCTTCTTGGAACCAATGACGTAGGTCAGGATATTTTCAGCGAACTGATCTATGGGACCCGGGTCTCCCTGCTCATTGGAGTGGTTTCCGCCCTGGCAGTAACGATAATCGGAACGGTTCTGGGCGTTCTGGCCGGATACTTCGGCGGATGGATTGATCGGCTGATTGTTCAGATCACCAATGTGGCAATGGCCCTTCCCTCACTGGCTCTGACCATCGTCCTTGTGGCATTTCTGGAAACAAACCTGAAAAATCTGATTATCGCGATTTGTGCCACAGCATGGACTTCAACGGTGCGGATTATCCGCAGCCGGGTTCTGCAGATCCGGGAACTGCCTTTTATAAAACTGGAAACAACCATGGGAGCTTCATCCCTGTATATCATGTTTCGTCATATCCTTCCCAATCTGGGAGAAATTGTTTTCGTGCGCGGCGTTATGGGTGTAGCAGGCGCCATGCTGACGGAAGCCAGTCTCAGTTTCCTGGGACTTGGAACTCTGGGACAGAAAAGCTGGGGAAGTATCCTGCATTATGCCTTCTATCGGAATGGAATTCTGAACGGGTATTACTGGTGGTATCTTCCTCCAATGTTCTGCATCTCCCTTTCTGTACTTGGCTTTATGCTTCTGGGATATTACGGAAAAACAGATCCGAAAAAAAAAGCCGGGAACCGGCCGGGTCAGAAGGATTAATAAAATGGAACAGAAGGAGAGTGGGAAGAACCATGCTTGAAATTCAGAATGTCAGTATTGCATTTGGAAATGAACAGCCGGCGGTTTCCGAATTTACTCTTTCTGTTCATGAAAAAGAGAAGATGGTCATCATCGGAGAAACCGGAAGCGGAAAAAGTGTTCTTCTGCTTGCCATTTTAAGGCTGCTTCCGGGATATGCCCAGGTGAACGGAGAGATTTTTTTTCATAAAAAGGCATTATTTTCCATGAGCAAAAAAGAAATCGCCGCTGTGCGAGGCGCAAAAATCGCTTATATCCCGCAGGGAAGCGGAAATGGTCTGAATCCTCTGTATCCGGTAGGAAAACAGATCTGCGAAGCCATCCAAAAGCAGAAGAGGGCAGGAAAAAAAGAGGCCCGGAAACAGATGCTGGAGCTTCTGGAAAAATTTGGATTCGAAAACCCCGGACTTGCAGCCGCCAGCTATCCGTTTATGCTCAGCGGCGGAATGCGGCAGCGCGCACTGGTTGCCATGGGCATTGCGGGAGACGCAGAACTGATTCTGGCAGATGAACCTACCAAGGGTCTGGATACTGAACGGATTGCAATGGTAATTGACGCATTTTCCAGACTGGAAGATCGGACACTTTTGTGTGTAACCCACGATTTGCGGTTTGCCAGAGCAATTGCCTCTCACATCACCGTGATGTATGCCTCCCTTCAGATCGAAAGCTGCAGCAGCCGGGAATTCTTTGAAGCTCCGCTGCATCCTTATTCCAGAGCGATGCTGGAAGCACTGCCCGAAAACGGCCTTCATGCCAATATGGGATTTGCGCCGCCGAAAGCGGAAGATCGGATCAGAAAAGGATGCTATTTTCAGGAGCGATGCCCTGTGAAGAAAACGAAATGTGAACTGGAAAAACCGCCGCTGGTTCAGATCAGAAACCGGAAAGTGAGGTGCTGGAACTATGCTGATGAGACTTGAAGGAATTCATAAAACATATCCCGGGAAAAAAGATCCGGTGATCCAGAATATTCATCTTTCCGTTGAAAGTGGGAAAACCGTCGCTGTCTTTGGAAAGAGCGGAAGCGGAAAATCTACCATCAGTCAAATCATGGCAGGCATCCTGAAACCATCCGCCGGCACAGTCCTGTTTCATGAAAAACCGCTGGGGTATCCGTTCCCGAAATCAGAGCGGCAGAAAATCCAGATTTTATTTCAGCATCCGGAAGTATCTTTTAATCCCAGGATGCGCCTTCTGAACAGCATGAAGGAACCCTATTTCTTCCGAAAATATCCCTTTTCCATGGATGATCTTCTGAAAGAGCTGGAACCCTTCGGAATCTATGAAGAACATTTGAAACGGCGGCCGGCCGGGCTCAGCGGAGGGGAACTGCAGCGTCTGGCCCTGGCCCGAATCATGCTGATGGAACCGGAATTTCTGATTCTTGACGAACCGACCAGTATGCTGGATGTCATCTCCCAGGCACAGGTCATTTTTCTTCTGAAAAGCCTGCAGAAGGAGAGAAATCTGGGATATCTGTTCATTTCCCATGATTATGAACTTTGCAGAAATTTCTGTGATGAAATCTATCGGCTGGATAACGGAAGGCTCTGCTGACGCACACAGCAAAATGAATCCTTCCTCATTCATCGCTGAAAATCGTATTTACAAATTCATTAAAATTTCTGAAAATTTCTCCGATGGCATTGACATTTTATTATACAAATGCTATACTAATTTAATCAAGGCATTCATTTTAAATACATATGTTGTTCTGCATCTGGTGTCAGCCAGGCAAGGAATACGGTGCAAATCCGTAGCAGTCACCACTACTGTAACGTGGACGACCGGATAAAAACCACTGTCAGAGAGACTATGATCTGATGGGAAGGGATCCGGAAGGATGAAGCGAAGTCAGGATACTTGGCGGAGAATTTATTTCTGGGATGAAGAAATAAATTATTTTTTGTGCCATTTTCTTCCTTGTTGTGCCAAATGTCAGCTATGAAAAGGAGGAAAGAAAAATGAAAATCAGGAAACTTCTATCAACTCTTTTAACCATCACCGTTTCTGCCGGGATTGCTCTTGGCAGTATCACCACAGTCGCTCTGGCTGAGGATTCATCCGGAAAAAATGAAACAGAAACCATGGTATTTGCTGCTGCCAGAAATCAGGCATTGGATGATTACGGAATTGTAAATGGCTGCTTTAAACAGCTTGGCGTATGGGAATCACTGGTAACGACCAATGACAACAGTGAACCCTCTCCTGAACTGGCTACCAGCTGGGAATCCAACGAAGACTGTACAGAATGGATTTTCCATCTGTTGGAAAATGTTTCTTTTTCCGATGGAACTCCCTTTAATGCAGATGCTGTTGTGGCAAATTATGACCGGTACACCCACGGAACGGACGGTCTTGACATGAGCAGCTACTATCCTGGACTTGAATCTGTGGAAGCGATGGATGATTACACAGTTAAAATGACTTTCAGTGATCCGATTCCCACACTTCTATACAATATGACAAATTATAACAGTACCATCCTCAGTCCCGAATGCTTCAGTGCGGAAGATGGTCTCCTCTATGAGTATCCGGTAGGAACCGGTCGGTATATTCTGAAGGAAGTTGTGATGGACCAGTATGTGACTATTGAGCGCAACGATTCCTATTATGGCGAACCGGCAAAGGTAAAAACCATTCAGGTAAAGGTAATTCCGGATGCAGATACCCGTTATGCGGCATTAAAGGCCGGAGAAATTGTCGGTGTTTTTGACCTTGGCGCAATTCAGCCTCTCCAGGCGAAGGAATTGTGTCAGGATGAACGGTTCGATGCTTTTCCGATCAGAGGAACTCTGGTACATTATCTGTATCTGAACGGTACCGAATTTCCTTTCAATGATTACCGCATGCGCAAAGCCATTGATCTCATGGTGGATCGCGATGTCATTGTAAATGAATTTTATGATGGATATGGAACACCCACTACCAACATTCTCAGCAATTCTTCACCTTTCTACAAAGAAACACCCATTGAACATGATGAAGAAAAAGCGATCGAGCTGGCCAGAGAAGTATTGGGAGATCAGCGGTTCACAGCAAAAACATTAATCCGTACGAAGGATATCAGCCGTTATCCTTACAAAGAAGAAGCCGAATATATGCAGGCACTCTTTTCACAGCTTGGAATCGATATGGATATTCAGATCTATGATGAAGCGACTGTAACAGAGATGAGAAAAGAAGGAGATTACAGCATCAGTCTGGCCATGAGAAGTATGCCCAGCAGTGAGCCATTCTCCATGCTGCAGACCTATATGGCTTCTGATGGAAGCAATAATATCAATCAGCATCTGGGCTACAGCAACAATCACGTAGATGAACTGATTCAGCAGGCGGATACGGAACTGGATATGGAAAAGAGAGGAGAAATTTACGATGAACTGCAGGATATTTGTGCAGAGGAATTGCCTCTTGTTCCACTGTTCCATGAGCAAGCTGTATATGCCTATAATAAATCTCTGATTACAGGCTTCAGCAACAATTCCTATCAGTCCGGAAAACTGTTCAAAGACGTGGAATGGGTTGAGTAACGAAAAATGCGAACCGCAAAATATATAGGCAAACGGCTGTTATCCTTATTGATCGTTCTTCTGGGCGTTTCCATTATTGCCTTTGCGCTTGGGAAAGCATCACCAGGCGATCCCGCCGAGGAAATTCTCCGCAAACAGGGAGTAGAATTTCCAACAGATGAACAACTGGAGGAAGTCAGGGAAAAGCTCGGATTCCACGATCCGGTTATTGTTCAATATATCGAATGGCTGAAAGAAGCATTACACGGAAATCTCGGGACATCTCTTCTTACGAGGAGGGATGTCCTTCCTGAAATTATCCGCAGAATTCCCATGACGCTTCGGCTGTCCGTCTTAGCACTGGGATTTACGGTTTTCTTTGGCATTGGATTTGGAATTCTTATGGCTCTGAACAGAAAGGGTGCTCTTGACCATGTACTGAGAATTCTTTCCATTCTTCTCCTTTCAATTCCGGGATTCTGGCTGGCCCTTTTTCTGATTTTCCTTTTTTCTGAAAAATGGCACTTACTTCCGACAAGCGGCTACAACGGGTGGAAAAGTCTGCTCATGCCGGCTTTTGTTCTTTCCAGCTCAACCCTGGGTGTAACGGCCCGTCTGACACGTTCTTCCCTGATTAAGGAACTTGGAGAAGCTTATATTCTGACAGCAAACGCCAAAGGGCTCACCCGGCCGAAAGTTATTCTCAGGCACGCCTTCCAGAATTCTCTGGTGCCGATTATCACTTTACTGGGTAATTATTTCGGTGGAATTCTCGGAGGCTCTGCCATCATTGAATCCATTTTTGCGCTGCCCGGACTCGGAAATTATGTACTGGCCGGGATAGAGGGTCGGGATTATTATGTGGTTCAGGGATATGTCCTGTTCAGCGGGATTATTTATGTGGGAATTACGCTGATCATTGACCTTCTTTATCTTTTGATTAATCCAAAAATCCGGCGGGGGGAGACACAATGAAAAAATGGAAACTTACCGATTATATTCCTCTTCTGATTCTTCTGGCAATCATACTGGTCAGCATCCTTGCTCCGGTCATTGCACCCTTTGATCCGCTGGAAATGGATATGTCTTCACGAATGCAGGCGCCTTCCAAAGAACACCTTCTGGGTACTGACAGTATCGGAAGAGATGTATTCAGCCGGATTCTGTACGGCGGAAGGGAATCTATTCTGCTGGCAGCAGCGGCTACAGCGCTGTCCATGCTGGTAGGTACCCTGATCGGCATGGCTGCCGGATATTTCGGGGGCTTTGTCGATTTCCTGATCACAACCATCTCCAATATCTTTCAGGGATTGCCCGGAATGACTATGATGATTGCCATTGCCGGCATTCTTGGCCCGGGAACCGGACATATGCTGTTTTCTCTGGTGATTACTTCCTGGGTCAGCTTCTCAAGGCTGGTACGTGGTGAGGTCATGCGGGTAAAACAGGAAGAATACATTGATGGAATCCGCAGTTTCGGAACCGGACATTTTCGAATTCTATTTTTTCATATTCTTCCAAATATCGCCGGAAATCTGATTGTGGTGTATACGACCCGGGTAGGAAGAACCGTCCTGAATGTGGCCGGACTGACGTATCTGGGACTTGGGATCCAGCCGCCTACTCCGGACTGGGGCGTTATGATTAACGATGCAAAAAAGTATTTCCGCAGCTGTCCCCATCTGCTTCTGGCACCGGGCATCTGCATTATCCTGCTGTCTCTGAGCGTGAATTTGCTCGGTGATGTGCTGCGTGACAAACTGGATGTAAAAAATGATAGTTTTCGGGAGTATTAGTTATGGCAAAAGATATCCGATTTGAAGATTTTACTGTATCTTTTCCTGGACCGCAGGGGCCGTCTGTGGTGGCAGACCATATCTCTGTCGTGTTCCCGTCCGGAAAAATTACAGGGTTAATCGGTGAAAGCGGCAGCGGAAAATCTGTAATGGGAATGTCAGTTCTTCAGCTCCTTCCTTCATCCGCGAAGATTCAGGGACACTGTTATTATGGGGACGAAGATCTGCTGAATCTTCCCTCTGAAAAAATGCGCCGGATCCGGGGACAGGAAATTGCCATTATTCCCCAGAATCCGGCAGAAGCAATGAATTCTCTGCGTAAAATAGGCGGTCAGCTCACAGAAACACCCCTGGCACACAGGCTGACGGGCAAACGGGAAGCGAAGAAAACCTCCACAGCAGCACTGAGAAAATTTGGTCTGGAGCGCGCCGATACCATTATGGGCCAATACAATTTTGAAATGAGCGGCGGGATGAATCAGCGAATTCTTACTGTCATGGGATTGTCCTGCCAGCCAAGCTGGCTGATTGCCGATGAGCCTACCAAAGGGCTGGATGCAATTATCCGCGGTCAGGTAATGGAAACGCTGAAACAGGCGGCAGAAGAGTCTGCAGGCAGTATGCTCGTTATCACCCATGATCTGAAACTGGCTCAAAGGCTCTGCGATGAAATCTGTGTCCTGTACCGGGGACATATTGTAGAACACAGAATCACATCGAAAATTTTTTCCAATCCACTGCATCCCTACACCAGAGGACTTCTGGCTGCCATGCCGGAAAATGGCATGCATCCGATTCCCGGTATGTCTGATACAAAGCATGTTTCCGATTGCTGCCCTTTTTTCAGGCGATGTCCGCAATGCAGAGAGGATTGCCGGAAAGCGCTGCCGCCTCTTTTTGAGACGGCTGATCAAGGAAAAGTGAGGTGTTTCTTTTATGCTGGAAGTACAAAATCTCAATAAAACCTTTGTCAGCGGAACCTTTCATAAAAAGGAAGTGCATGCGCTTCGTGAAGTGTCTTTCCTGCTGAAGGATGGGGAAACTCTTGGCATTCTGGGAAAAAGCGGCTGCGGAAAGACCACTCTTTCGCGGATTATTGCCGGTCTGCTTGTACCGGACAGCGGCGAAGTACGGCTGGACGGAAAAAGTATCCTTCCGTTAAGAGGAAAAGAAAGAAAACAGGTTTGCCAGAGAATTCAAATTGTATTTCAGCATCCTACATCCGCCCTGGATCCATCCAGAAAAATTGTGGCCAGTCTTCGGGAACCTCTGATCGTCCAGAATATCTGCCCATCAAAAGAGGAGCAGCTAAAAAAAATCGAGCAGCTTATGGAACTGACCGGACTGCCTTCTCAGCTCCTTGGACGGTATCCCCATGAAATCAGCGGAGGCGAAGCACAGCGTCTGGTAATCTGCCGCAGTTTACTCCTGAATCCTCAGGTTCTTATACTGGATGAACCAACCTCCATGCTGGACGTTTCCATTCAGGCATCCATCATGACATTGCTTCGGGAACTCCAGGAAAAGCTTTCTATTTCTTATTTATTCATATCACATGATCTGGATCTTCTTGCATGGCTCAGCGATCAGATTGCGGTCATGAAGGATGGAGCTTTCCTGGAATATGGCCCATCCGATCAGATTCTGCACGCACCGCGGGCCCCGTATACCCAGGAGCTGATCCGGGCTTTTTCTTAAAAAAACAGATATAACTGCTTCTTATTGACAAACAGAATCAATTATGGTATAAAAAAATCATCCGAATTGAATATGTGCAAAGGTTATAACGCAAAGGTTACATCGTAATCACGATGTGCAAAAGAGAATCCGGTGAGAATCCGGAACGATACCGTCACTGTGTATGGGAGCTTCTCTCAGGACCACTGGGAAACCGGGAAGGGAGAGCGGCGATGAACGAAGTCAGGAGAACTGCCTCTGCGTGGAATTCCAGGTCTGCGGTATACAGTACCTTTATTCTCATAACTATACATAGCTCTTATATATTTCCATTTGTACACCTGAAATATGACACAGGAACCGTGTATTATCTTTATGGGAAGTCGGCGGCTGCAGCGATGCAGCCGCTTTTTTGCATACTTTCGTCCGGAAATAGAGAGTGAAAGAGGATAAAAGAATGAAAAGGAAAAAAATGTTGGCTATCTTACTGGCAGCTTCCATGACCTGTGGAATGACTGCTGCAAACGGAATCGCTGTGATGGCTGAGGCTGCGGAGACTGCGGCTGATGCAGATTCCGACCAGGCCACGGCCGACCAGGTGGCTGCCCTGATTGATCAGATTTACGTACAGGAAAGAACCGATACAACGGATGCGGACTGTGTCGCAGCAAAAGAGGCCTGGGACAGCCTGACAGATGCGCAGAAGGAGCTGGTGGAAGGAGAAGAAGCAAGTCCGGATTACTTTGGTCTGGATACCGGTGACGCGTCTCTGGATGACCCGCGCAATGCAGATGAGATCGGAGAAAAGGAGCTTCTGGTCGTCAGCTTCGGTACCTCCTATAATGACAGCCGTGTGGAAGATATCAAAGGAATCGAAGATGCCCTTCAGGAAGCCTATCCGGACTGGTCCGTAAGAAGAGCTTTTACTGCACAGATCATCATCAATCATGTACAGGCCAGAGACGGTGAATTCATTGACAATATGCAGCAGGCCCTTGACCGCGCGGCGGCAAACGGTGTGAAAAATCTGGTGGTGCAGCCGACCCATCTGATGCATGGCGCCGAATATGACGAAATGACAGAGGCGCTGGAAGAATATCAGGACCAGTTTGAATCCATTGCTGTTGCTGAGCCCATGCTTGGCGAGGTAGGCAGCGACGCAGCGGTCATCAATGAAGATAAGGCAGCCGTTGCCCAGGCGGTGACTGCAGAAGCAGTCAAAGAAGCCGGATATGAGAGTATGGCAGCGGCAGCGGAGGACGGTACCGCATTTGTATTTCTGGGACACGGAACATCCCATACCGCAAAGGTAAGCTACAGCCAGATGCAGACCCAGATGGAGGAGCTTGGATTTACCAACGCCTTTATCGGTACTGTGGAAGGGGAGCCGGAGGATACCGCATGTGAGGCAGTAATCGAAAAAGTGAAAGAAGCGGGATTCCAGAAAGTCGTGCTTCGTCCTCTGATGGTTGTTGCCGGAGATCACGCGAACAACGATATGGCAGGTACGGAAGAAGATTCCTGGAAGAGCATGTTTGAAGCATCCGGATACTTTGAAGGCGTGGATACCCAGATTGCCGGCCTGGGAAGAATTGAAGCCGTTCAGCAGCTTTATATTGCGCATACAAAAGCAGCCATCGACACTGTCACTGAATAAATCAATAAACCAATTGCCCGGAACGCAGGAAACGCCTTCCGGGCTGTTGCGGTAAAAAGGAGAAACCGGATTATGAAACGTTCTTTGATTCTTGCTTTATCTGTTTTCGGGATTCAGACACTTCTGTTTGGATCTGTTTCTGCTTTGGCGGAAGAAACTGTTCTGGAAGACGGTATTTATACGGCGGAGTTTGACACGGACAGCAGCATGTTCCATGTAAATGAAGCCAATGACAAACGTGGCATATTAACAGTAGAGGATGGTGAAATGACCATTCACGTCAGCCTTGCTTCCAAAGGGATCCTGAACCTCTTTGCAGGCACAGCCCAGGAGGCGCAGCAGGAAGGCGCCGTTCTCCTGGAGCCGACCATCGATACGGTAACCTACAGTGACGGAATGACCGAAGAAGTCCACGGCTTTGACATTCCGGTTCCGGCCCTTGATGAAGAATTTGATGTCGCACTGATCGGTAAAAAAGGAAAGTGGTATGATCACAAGGTCAGCGTCACAGATCCGCAGAAGAAAGAACCTGAAGGAAAACAGGCGGCAGAGCTGGGACTGGAAGACGGAGATTATACCATTGAGGTCACCCTTTCGGGCGGAAGCGGGAAAGCATCGGTGGAATCACCGGCAGAGCTGCGCGTTTCCGGGGAAGAGGCAGCTGCTGTCCTTATCTGGAGCAGTCCGAACTATGATTATATGATTGTAGACGGAGAAAAATATGAACCGGTGAACTCGGAGGGAAATTCCGTCTTTGAGATTCCCGTAACTGTGTTTGATGCGGAAATGGCCGTCACAGCGGATACCATCGCAATGAGTACACCCCATGAAATTGAATACACTCTGATTTTTGACTCTTCATCTATCGAAAAGGCAGAATAATATCATGAAAAAATACGGTTCCTGCATTTTACTGACAATCCTGCTTCTGCTGGCCTTTGCCTTTCCGGTACAGGCAGCAAAAGAGCAGAAAACTCCGGTATCCATCCCCGGCCTTCTCTATGAGACCAGTATGGAGCTTTCCTATGCAGAGGAATTCCAGGTCGATTATTATCAGGAAGGATATGCGCTGATTACCATTGAACAGGAAGGCCGGTTTCTGGTCATTCCGGAAGGGAAGGAAATTCCGGAAAACCTGGATCCGGATATTACCGTGCTGAAGCAGCCCATCCGGAATATCTATCTGGTGGCGACTTCTGCCATGGATCTTTTCCGTGCCATCGGCGGCATCGACAGAATCCGTCTCTCCGGAACAAAGGCAGATCAATGGTACATTCCGGAGGCGAAGGATGCCATGGCAGCCGGAACCATGATCTATGCCGGAAAATACAGTGCCCCTGATTACGAACTGATTCTCAGCGAAGACTGTGGTCTTGCCATTGAATCCACCATGATTCATCACAACCCGGAAGTGAAGGAAAAGCTGGAACAGTTTGGCATTCCCGTTCTGGTAGAGCGTTCCAGTTATGAAAGTCACCCTCTGGGCCGAACCGAATGGATGAAGCTTTATGCCGTACTTCTGGGAAAGGAAGAGGAGGCAGAAGCGTTCTTTCATGAGCAGGCAAAAAAGGTCGAAGCCCTTCAGGCCGAAGAAAATACGGGCAAATCTGCCGCTTTTTTCTATATCAATTCTGCCGGACTGGTCAATGTGAGAAAAACCGGAGACTATGTCGCCCGTATGATCGAGCTGGCCGGAGGCCGGTATGTGCCTGAGGACACCGGTGCAGACGACAATGCCCTTTCTACCCTGAATATGCAGATGGAAGAGTTTTATGCAAAGGCAAAGGATGCGGACTATCTCATTTACAACAGCACCATTGACGGTGAGCTGTCAACGCTTCAGGAGCTGCTTTCCAAAAGCATGCTTCTGGCTGATTTCAAAGCGGTAAAAAACGGAAATGTCTGGTGTACGGGCAAGAATCTGTTTCAGGAAACCACGGGTCTTGGAACGATGATTGAGGATATCCATGCGATGCTCACCTCCGAAGACCCTTCTCTGGAGGAACTTACCTATCTGCATCGCCTGAAATAAACGGAAAACAAATACACCGGAAAAGAAAGAAGGGAAAAAACATGGAAGAGAAAAAGCGTACAGCCAGGTACGGATTTGCTTTTTTGCTGCTGGCGGCACTGCTGGTTCTGCTGATTATCTGGAATGTCAATTCCGGCAGTATCCATCTCTCCCCGGGCGAAATTCTGAATATTCTTCTGAAACGCCAGGGAGACGAAACCGCTAACAATATTGTCTGGGAAATCCGCCTGCCGCGGATCCTGTCGGTGATCATTCTGGGCGGCGCTCTTTCGGTGTCCGGTTTTCTGCTCCAGACGTTTTTTAACAATCCCATTGCCAGCCCATTTGTTCTTGGGATTTCTTCCGGTGCCAAGCTGGTTGTCGCCCTTCTCATGATTTTTTTCCTGAGCAGATCCGTGGTTATGGGCTCAGGAGCCATGATTGCCGCGGCTTTTGCGGGTTCTCTGATTTCCATGGGTTTTGTCCTGCTGGTAGCGAAAAAGGTTCCCAATATGTCCGCCCTGGTCATCAGCGGAGTGATGATCGGCTATATCTGCTCAGCAGTCACGGACTTTGTTGTAACCTTTGCGGATGATTCCAACATTGTAAACCTCCATAACTGGTCCCTTGGAAGCTTTTCCGGCATGTCCTGGGAAAATGTGAAGGTGATGGCCGTTGTGATTTCTTTTTCCATGCTGGTCACTTTTCTGATGTCAAAGCCCATCAGTGCCTACCAGCTGGGTGAAGTTTATGCTCAGAACATGGGGGTCAATATCCGGTTATTTCGTATCGTGCTGATTCTGCTGTCCAGCGTGCTGTCCGCCTGTGTCACCGCTTTTGCAGGGCCCATTTCCTTTGTGGGAATTGCGGTTCCCCATATCGTAAAGGGGCTGCTGAAAACGGCACGGCCGCTTCTGGTCATTCCGGCCTGTTTTCTGGGCGGGGCGGTGTTCTGCCTGTTCTGTGACCTGATTGCCCGAACCGGTTTCGCCCCCACGGAGCTCAGCATCAGTTCTGTTACGGCCGTATTCGGAGCGCCGGTGGTTATTTCCATCATGATTCGCAAGCAGAAGAGGAGCTGAAATATGAAATCCTATTTTTTCCATACAGATCAGCTTACGGTGGGGTACGATGGCCGGTCACTGATCAAAGATATCGGCATTCAGCTGAACCAGGGGGAAATCCTTACCCTGATCGGGCCAAACGGCGCAGGCAAATCCACCATTTTGAAAAGTATCACAAGGCAGCTTCCGGCCATCAGCGGGACCGTTTATCTGGAACAGCGGGAAATGCGGGGAATGTCCGGAAAAGAGGTGTCCCGCAAGCTGGCGGTGGTCCTCACCGATCGGATTCGCCCGGAGCTTATGACCTGCGAGGATGTGGTGGCGACCGGACGCTATCCCTATACCGGCACATTCGGCATTCTTTCTTCGGAAGATAAGGCAAAGGTACGGGCAGCCATGGAAACCGTTCATGCCTGGGACCTGAAGGATCGGGATTTTACTGCCATCAGCGACGGCCAGAGGCAGCGGATTCTCCTTGCGCGGGCCATTTGTCAGGAACCGGAAATCATCGTTCTGGACGAGCCCACCTCTTTCCTTGATATCCGCCATAAGCTGGAGCTTCTCACCATTCTGAAAAAAATGGTACTGGAGAATCATCTGACGGTGATCATGTCGCTCCACGAACTTGACCTGGCCCAGAAAGTATCCGATAAAATCGTCTGTGTGCACGGCGCATACATTGAACGCTATGGCACGCCGGAAGAAATCTTTACCTCCGACTATATCCGAAAGCTTTACGGAATCACCAAAGGAAGCTATAATCCGGAATTCGGCTGTATTGAAATGGAAGCGCCCGGGGGAGAACCGCAGGTATTTGTCATCGGCGGCAACGGAAGCGGAATTCCCCTGTACCGGAAGCTGCAGCGGCAGGGCATCCCCTTTGCAGCCGGTATTCTGCACACCAATGATGCCGATTACCAGGTGGCAAAGGCCCTGGCAGGCCAGGTAATCACAGAACGACCCTTTGAATGCATCACCCAGCAGGCCTTTGCCCAGGCGCTGGAACGTATGAAAACCTGCAGACAGGTTTTTTGTCCGCTGAAGGATTTCGGCTCCATGAATCAGAAAAACAAAGAATTACGGGATCAGGCAGAAAAGCTGGGCATTCTGGCATCCGATGCATCTGCAGGAATGATTTGACAATGAGAAAGACCTGTGCTAGAATCATTTTTATCAAAACCAAATAGAAATGCTGCAAAGTGGTCCGCGCTCCGTTTTTTTGCGGGAGTGCAGAATGAAAAGGGAAGTCAGGTGAGATTCCTGTACGATCGGGTCACTGTAATTACATGGCATGTCCGGGAACGAAAGTTCGCCATTGTGCATATGCATGAGAAGGCTGGACGAAGCTGAATGTAGAGTCAGGATACCTGCTTGGCAGCATAAGTCAAAGCATCTTCCCGCCAAAGAGATTGACTTTGTGAGAACTACGCAAAGAAATCAGATGGAGTGTCATTTGGCGCTTCATTTTTTTTACCTTTCTTATCTTGACGTGGAAAGAAAAAGGAGGAAAAACAAACATGAAAAACAGAAGCAGACAGTTACTCGCAGTTCTGATGGCAGGCGCCATGATGATGACTCCCGCCGGTGTTTTCGCAGAGGAAGCCGGTGATTCCGCCTTCCCGTTTACGCTGGTGACAAAGGATGACCAGGAGGTCACCTTTGATCATGTGCCGGAGCGTGTGCTCAGCACCAATCCCAATACCGGAGAAGAGCTGATGGCTCTGGGACTTGGGGACAAGATCATCGGAACCTGCTACAACAACGCAAAGGTTTCAGAGGAATATCAGGAAGAATACGAATCCAAACCGGTAATTGCAGAGAAATACCCGTCTCTGGAAGTGGTTCTGGATCTGAATCCCGACTTTATCTACGGCAGAAGCTCTGCCTTCAGCGAAAAGGACAGCTCCATTGCAACCCATGACAAGCTTACCGAATACTGCATCATGTCTCTTTCTTCCATCGAAGGCTATAAGCTGGGCTGCGATGTGGAAGACGTTTATCAGGATTTTTATAACCTCGGAAGGATTTTCCAGGTGGAAGAGAAAGCCGATGAAGTCGTGAACGCCATGAAGGAAAAGATCGCAGGCATTGAGGAAAAGCTTGCGGATGCGGAAACCGTCAGAGTATTTAACTTTGACTGCGAGATGGACGGCGGCGCCTATACCCCCGGCAACAATTTTACCTCCAAGCTGATCCGCCACGCCGGCGGCGTCAATGTATTTGAAGATCTGGAAAAAACCTGGAACACCGTAAGCTGGGAATCCGTTGTGGAAGCGAACCCGGATGTGATTGTCATCAACGACTACGGCGATGTGACCGCAGAGGAAAAAATCCAGTTTTTAAATGAAAATGAAGCTCTGGCCGGTGTGACCGCCGTTCAGAATCAGAACTATCTGGTGATTACCCTGCCGGAAGTTTTCGCGAGCACCAGAGTTGCCGATACCATCGAGAAATTTGCCCAGGCTTTCCACCCGGAATGCTTCGAATGAAATCATGAAACAGATCTGTAAGTATATGCGAGACCATGTGGGGATTACCTGCATGGTCTTAGCTGGAATATTGGTTCTTTCCATCATTCTGGGCATCGGCATCGGTCCGGTGAGTATTCCCTTCGATACCGTCTGGCGGGTTGTTTTAAACCGTCTCACCGGTCTGGGAGATGTCTCGGATATTCAGACAAATACTCAGAATATTATCTGGCATCTGCGGGTGCCCAGAGTCCTTCTTGGCGCACTGGTGGGGATCTGTCTGACGATTTCCGGCGTTGCCATGCAGTCTTTTACCAAAAATCCCCTGGCCAGCCCCTATGTCCTCGGTATTTCCTCCGGCGCGTCCTTCGGCGCCTCCCTTGCCATCGCAACAGGTGTTCTGTCCTTCTGCGGATCCTGGGCAATCCAGGTCGGTGCCTTTGCAGGCGCCATGGCAGCCATCCTGATTGTCTATTACCTGGCGAAATCCGGAAGGGAAGTGGCTCCCATCAAGCTGGTGCTGGTAGGTACTGCCGTATCGGCCATGTTTACGGCCTTTTCCAACTTTATTGTCTACAAAGCGCCTGATGAGAGTAAAATCAAGCAGGTCACCTTCTGGATGCTTGGCAGCATTGCCAGCGCCGAATGGAAAGACCTGATTCCCCTGGCCATTGTTTTTCTGCCTGGAATCCTTTGCCTTTACGCTCTTTCCAGCTCCCTGAACGCTCTTCTGATGGGAGAGAGCAGCGCGGTAACCCTGGGGGTCAACGTAAATTTTGTCCGGAAAATCACCGTTTTCATTTCAGCCGCCATGACTGGCATCGCCGTATCCGTAGCAGGCTGCATCGGCTTTGTGGGCCTGGTCATTCCGCACATTGTCCGTTCCATGGTCGGTGCGGATCACCGGAAAGTGATTCCCATTTCCACATTTCTGGGTGCCATTTTTCTGATCTGGGTGGATGTGGGAGCCAGAATGCTGGATGCGCCCAGTGAGATCCCCATCGGTATCATCACATCCATGATCGGCGCACCCTTCTTCCTGTGGATGATTAAAGTCCGGAAATATTCCTTCGGAAGCAAATCCTAGGAGGTGGTCTGATGCTGAAAGTTGAAAATCTGAGTTATCGTACAAAACATATTTCGATCATTGAGCAGATCTCTCTGGAAGTGCAGAAAGGGGAATTCATCGGAGTAATCGGTCCCAACGGCAGCGGAAAATCCACTCTTCTGAAAAATATCTACAAAATGCTCACCCCTTCTTCAGGCGAAATCCTTCTGGAAGGCAAAAGCCTCCTGAAAATGACCAACCGGCAGATGGCAGAGAAAATCGCTGTGGTTGCCCAGGAGAGTGAAGCGAATTTTGATTTTACCGTTCAGGAAGTCGTGCAGATGGGAAGATATCCCAGAAAGCGGCTGATGGAAAGCGCAAACCTGGAGGATCAGGAAATGATCCGGCGTTCCCTGGCCATGGTGGAAATGGAGGACTTTCTGGAGCGCAGCTTTTTAAGCCTGTCCGGCGGAGAAAAGCAGCGGATCCTGATTGCCCGGGCACTGGCCCAGGAGACGGAAATGATTATTCTGGACGAACCCACAAACCATCTGGATATCGGCGGTCAGATCAAGACCCTGACTCTCCTGAAAAAATCCGGAAAGACCGTCCTGACAGCCCTTCATGACCTGAGCCTTGCCTCAAAATTCTGCGACCGGGTCTATGTACTGAAGGACGGCAGGAATTTTGCAGACGGAAGACCCGCGGAAATCATCAGCGAAGAGCTGGTAAAACAGCTTTATCAGATCCAGGCGGAAATATTCCGGCATAACGGAAAAATATATATTGATTATTCGGAATAGCCCTTGACTTTCCCGGTATTCTGGACTATAAATGGTAATCAGAAAACACATTTTGGGGAGGGAATATCATGAGCGCAACTGTATACTTTACCCGTACCATCACTCCTGAAAAGGTTCTGGAGCTTTTTCAGAAGGTCGGAAAGGATCTGCCCGGCAGGGTCGCAGTGAAACTGCATTCCGGTGAGAAAGGCAATCAGAATTTTCTGGGACCCGATTTCTGGAAGCCGGTCATTGACCATGTTCAGGGTACTGTTGTGGAATGCAATACCGCTTACAGCGGAGAGCGAAACGAGACCGCACGCCATCAGAAGCTGATGGAATACCATGGCTGGAGCAGCCATTTTGATGTGGACATTCTGGATGCAGAGGGTCCGGACCGGAAGCTTCCGATTCCAAATGGAAAAGTGATCCATGAAAATTACGTGGGCAGGCATATTGAAAACTATGATTCCATGCTGGTTCTATCCCATTTTAAAGGGCATCCCATGGGCGGCTACGGCGGAGCGCTGAAGCAGCTCTCCATCGGCGTAGCCTCTTCCTACGGCAAAGCTTATATTCACGGGGCCGGAGAACCGGAGAAAATCTGGACCGCCGACCATGATCTCTTTCTGGAGTCCATGGCCGATGCCGCCGGGAGCGTGGTGGACTATTTTGAAGGCCGCCTGGTTTATATCAATGTGATGAAAAATATGAGCGTGGACTGTGACTGCTGCGCAAAGGCCGAGGATCCCTGTATTGCAGACATCGGCATTCTGGCATCCACCGATCCCATTGCCATTGATCAGGCATGTATCGATCTGGTATACGCCTGCTCTGACCCCGGAAAGCCCCACCTGCTGGAGCGGATTGAGAGCAGAAACGGTGTTCATACCATCGAGGCTGCTGCGGAGCTGGGTTACGGCACAAGAGAATATGAACTCATCGAAATTGCATAATTTCCGGGGCGCTGCCTTTTGCAGCTTTTCCGGAAACCGCCGGTCTGTTTTATGGCCGGCGGTTTTCTCTTGACATTTCTTTGAAGACCGTCCATCTGTCCATCTGTGAAAAGGCACAGACGATCATCACAGACGGACAGGCCGCTCAGAAAGAAGTTTTTCGTATTATGTTTCAGGGACTTTCCCAGGAAGAGCTGGAATTTATGAAACAGTGCAACGAGCGGATTTTTGAGAATATTCATCAGTACCTATCATTGTCAACCTGACTCGTTTCTCTGCTCCGGGTACACCATAATAAGCGGATTACGAATGTTTGGTGACAGGCAGTATACAAAAAGGCATTGATTATTTTTCGAATAGTCAGTGCCTCTTTTTGTGCTTATTTTCATCCCCAGTCTTTGGATTGATAGCCTTCCTGTTGACAAAACAAAACGAAAATAGTAATATATAAATCATATTAAAACGATAGGAAAAATGTATGAACATGAATCATGAAATATATTTTTATGATGCCAGGATTGTGGGAGTGCGAAGCACGGAACAATCCGTATGGCATCTTTTGACCCCAACATCATTGTTATACAGGAAAGGGTGGTCTATATGCTGAATCAGTTTTCAAGATCACAGCTTCTTCTTGGAAAAGAAGCGATGGAAAAATTGCAGAATTCCAGAGTTGCTGTCTTTGGAATCGGCGGTGTGGGCGGTTATGTGTGTGAAGCGCTCGTGCGAAGCGGTGTGGGGGCTTTTGATCTGATCGATGATGACAAAGTGTGTCTGACCAATCTTAACAGACAGATCATAGCCACCAGAAAAACAGTGGGAAAATATAAGGCAGATGTGATGAAAGAGCGTATGCTGGAGATTAATCCGGATGTGGAAGTGAATGTACACAGGTGTTTCTTTCTTCCGGAAAATGCGGAGGATTTCCCATTTGAAAAATATGATTATGTCGTGGATGCTGTAGATACGGTCACAGCGAAACTGGAAATTGTCATGCAGGCAAAAAAGAAACAGGTGCCTGTGATCAGCTGTATGGGTGCAGGAAACAAGTTGGATGCCAGTGCGTTTCTGGTGTCGGATATTTATAAAACGAAGATGTGCCCTCTGGCGAAAGTGATGAGAAGAGAACTGAAAAAACGTGGTGTGAAGGAACTGAAGGTCGTTTATTCTGAAGAGAAACCCACCAGACCGTTGGAAGATATGTCCATTAGCTGCAGGAGCCACTGTATCTGCCCGCCGGGTGCAAAACATAAATGCACGGAGCGCAGGGATATTCCGGGAAGTGTGGCATTTGTTCCGTCTGTGGCAGGTCTTATCATAGCCGGCGAGGTAGTGAAGGATCTGACGTATACAGACAGAAAAAGAAACAATGAAAGATGAGGACAGAAACATGGCAAAGAAAAAGAATAAATATAAAGGCTATGACATTACAACGCAGGCAATTCATACGGGCACGGAGTATGACGCGGAAACAGGCGCTGTCCGGCGTCCGCTTCATATGGCAAACAGTTTCAAATTACCGGATGATCTGTCAAAGGTCAATTACTCTTCCACAGACCTTTTGATGTATGCCAGAAACGGGAATCCCAACCAGCACTGGCTGGAAGAAAAAATCGCAGCATTGCATGATGCGGATGATGCTATTGTACTGGCAAGCGGAGTTGCGGCACTGCATGCTTTATTCTGGACCCTTCTGGAAACAGGAGACAGGGTAGTGTATCCAAATGTCAGTTATATGGCAGTATACAGAATGTTTCATGAGCTTTTCAACCGCAAATTCAGGGTGGAAACAGTTATGGTGGATATGACGGATCTCGAAGCAGTGAAAAAAGCAATCACACCGGGCACAAAACTGGTTCATATTGAGACACCGGATAATCCCACAAATGGAATCACAGACATAGCAGCCATAGCGGAAATCGCACACCGGAACGGTGCTGTTTTGTCAGTGGATAATACTTTTGCTTCTCCTTATAACCAGAAACCGCTGGAACTGGGAGCCGATTTTGTAGTGGAAGCAATTACAAAGTACATCAATGGACATGGTGATGCACAGGGAGGCGCAATATTATCTGATGATCTGGAGACAATGGATCGTATCCGATATGAAGCGCAGGTGAATGTAGGTTCTGTGATCAGCCCATTTAATGCCTGGCAGATTTTCCGGGGATCTGTTACATTTCCTCTTCGTATGGAACGGATCAACCAATCTGCACAGAAGATTGCCGAATGGCTGGAAGGAAGGGAGAATGTAACCTTTGTATCCTATCCGGGGCTTACCAGTCATCCTGGCCATGAAACTGCCAAAAAACAGATGAAAAACGGCTATGGTGGGGTGATTTCTTTCGGATTGAATGCGGATGACAAAACGGTGGAACATTTTTGTGCAGCTCTTAAGGTGGTGACCTTTGCTGTTTCCCTGGGACATGATGAGAGCCTTATTTTCCCACAGCCAAGTTATGATGAAAGGATTCATCTTTATCCGGAGGTATTCCGGAAAGGATTTATCCGATTCAGTGTGGGACTGGAAGATCCGGGCGATATTATCCGTGATCTGGATCAGGCCTTGAAAGCAATCGGATTATAAAACACAGGCGGGAGAAATGATGAAAGAAATTACAATTGATGAACTGGAAAGGATAGATCCGTCAACCTGCTGTATTGTTGATCTCAGACCAGAAGACCAGTATAGGAGGGGGACTTTCCCGGGGGCTGTCAATATCCCTATGGAACAGTTGAGTGAAAGAAAAATGGATTTGCCGAAAGAGAAAACCGTCTGCCTTTTATGTCATACAGGGGAACGCAGCCTGGCTTATACGGAAGAACTGGAAGCAGAAGGGTATGATGCGGTAAACATAAGCGGCGGATACCGGGCATATCTGAAGCTGTCTCTTTCAAGATATATGGAGAAAGAATCAGAAGAGAAGCGCAGGGAAAAGACTGCTGAGATTGAACGCAGTATTATAAAAAAATTCCGAAAGAGTATATGGCGTCCCTTTACGAAAGCACTGAATGAATATCAGCTGATACAGGAGGGCGACCGGATTGCAATATGTATTTCCGGGGGAAAGGATTCCATGCTTCTGGCGAAACTGGTTCAGGAATTGAAGCGGCATGGAAAAATTCCCTTTGAAGCAGTATTTCTGGTAATGAATCCAGGATATAATGATGACAACTGGAAAATCATCCAGGATAATGCAGAACTTCTTGGTATTCCACTGACTGTTTTTCACAGTGATATTTTTGATACGGTAGCAGGGATCGAGCACAATCCCTGTTATTTGTGTGCACGGATGAGAAGGGGATATCTTTACGCTAAGGCGAAAGAATTGGGATGTAATAAGATTGCTTTGGGGCATCATTTTGATGATGTGATAGAAACTATCCTGATGGGAATGTTGTACAGTGGAAAAGTGGAGACGATGATGCCGAAGCTTCACAGTCAGCATTTTGAAGGAATGGAACTGATCCGTCCGTTGTATCTGGTTAAAGAAGAGGCAATAAAGGCATGGAGAGATTCCAATGGTCTGCATTTTATCCAGTGCGCCTGCCGGTTTACGGAAAACTGTGTCAGTTGCGGAGGCGGCCGTGGTTCAAAACGGGATGAGATGAAGGACTTGATTGCACAGTTCCGAAAGACCAGCAGTGTGATTGAAACAAATATCTTTAACAGTGTGACGGATATCAATCTCAGAACTGTAATCGGATATCATAAGGATGATATAGCCTATCATTTTCTGGACGATTATGACAGCATATAATAGATGTAAACACAGGAGTTGATTGAATTATGAGAGAATCTGGCTTTATGGATATTCCTTCTCCGTCTGAGCAGCAGACAGAGAAACTGAACTCATTAAAAAAATACATCAGAACATTGGGAAGTGCAGCAGTAGCCTTTTCCAGTGGAGTAGATTCCACATTCCTCTTGAAAGTGGCTCATGAAGAGTTGGGAGATAAGTGCATCGCGGTGACAGCCATGTCCTGTTCCTTTCCCAAAAGGGAACTGGAGGAAGCAAAGGCGTTTTGCCAAAAGGAAGGTATCCGTCATATTGTGGTGGAATCCGAAGAACTGGAAATAGAAGGATTTTGCCAAAATCCGAAAAACCGCTGTTATCTGTGTAAGAGAGAACTGTTTGAAAAAATTGGCCGGATTACGGAAAAAGAAGGCATCAAAGCAATTGTGGAAGGTTCCAAGCTGGATGATAATGGGGATTACCGTCCGGGACTTCAGGCTGTAGCTGAGTTAGGAGTGAAAAGCCCGCTTAGAGAATGCGGCTTTGATAAAAAGGACATAAGGATTTTGTCAAAGGAACTGGGACTGTCTACCTGGAAGAAGCAGTCTTTTGCATGCCTGTCATCCAGATTTGTTTACGGAGAGACTATTTCCAAGGAAAAACTTTCCATGGTAGACAGGGCAGAGCAGCTTCTTTTAAATATGGGATTTCATCAGGTAAGGGTTCGTATTCATGGCAGTATTGCAAGAATTGAGGTCTTGCCGTTTGAGTTTGAAAAAATACTGCAGGAAGAGACCAGAAAAGAAATCTATGAACAATTGCAGGGTTTTGGGTTTTCCTATGTAACACTGGATCTTCTGGGTTATCGAACCGGAAGTATGAATGAAACACTCAGAAAGAATTCGCAAGTATAAAATTCACTTTCAAATTGAACAAAAACGAATTCCGATTGAGAAAGATGATACACCGGTTGTATTGAATTTGGCTGATCAGGCTGCTGGCATCAGCAGCCTGATTGTTTTTACACTCAAACCCGCCATGGTTTTACAATACCTTTTCTGATTGTTTTTCCGTTTTTTTGATTTACGAGAACAGCAGGAAGATTTTCCGGTGCTTTATTATGTTCTACCCAGTTCATCAATGCCTGTATTCCGGTGCTTTCTGTCATTCCGGGACCGTTGGTGTGACAGTTGCCATGGCCGTCTCCGGGATTTATGTAGAGGCGGCAGAATTGATTAATGAAATTCTGTCCCCCATGGATCTCTCTCATGCGATGGTAATAATCAATGGTTCCTTCTACCGGGATGAGCGGGTCGTCAAGTCCGTGGTCATTCCAAAAACAAATCTTATACTGGATATTCGTATTCCGGAAAAAGATTTGCTTGAATTCCTTCCGCCAAAAGCTTACAATATAGTGGGTTGGTGTGCTGTTTAAGAATGTGTTCTGCTGTTTCATATCAGGCAATATCAGATTCTTATATGACATATTATAAGCAGAACTTATTTTTTGAATATATGCATCAAAAATTCATGTTTTATGCTGTCAAATAACGCTATTCAGTGCTATGCATCTTTATACAGGAGCACAAAACAGCGCATAATTATGCATAGTGCTGCGCAGCCGAAAAAGTGAATTTGTTACGCAGGGACAAAAATCAGGAAAAAAACAGTACATTTCACACTCTCAAATCTGATTGAAAGCCATAAAAAAACAGGCTGTTTTTCGAAAAAATTGAAAACGAAGAGCAGAAGTTTTTTTATATATATTCTACAAAAACGAAAGGAGTTTTATGCGGAAACTAGCTCTAAACGATGAAATATTACTAAAAATTGACAAGCCGGCCCGATACATCGGCGGTGAGGTAAACGCTGTCATGAAAGACAAAGAGAAGGTGGATATCCGTTTCGCAATGTGTTTTCCGGATGTGTACGAGATTGGCATGTCTCATCTGGGAATCCAGATTCTATACGATATGTTCAACCGACGGGAGGATATCTGGTGTGAACGTGTCTATTCGCCCTGGACGGATCTGGACCGGATTCTTCGGGAAAAACAGATTCCCCTGTTTGCCCTGGAATCCCAGGATCCGGTAAAGGACTTTGATTTTCTGGGCTTTACCATCCAGTATGAAATGTGTTATACGAACATTCTGCAGGTTCTGGATCTGTCCGGCATTCCGCTTCTGGCTTCTGAACGGGGCGAAGGGGATCCCTTTGTCATCGGCGGGGGACCCTGTACCTACAATCCGGAGCCTCTGGCAGATTTCTTTGACCTGTTTTACATCGGAGAAGGGGAAACCGTTTATTATCCTCTGATGGATCTGTACAAGGAGTGGAAGAGGCAGGGCGGCAGCCGGAAAGCCTTCCTGCGAAAGGCCGCACAGATTCCCGGCATCTACGTGCCGTCCCTCTACGAGGTTACCTATCAGGAGGACGGGACCATCGCCTCCTTCCGTCCTGTGGAAGACGACGTTCCGGAAACCGTCCAGAAGCAGATTGTGATGGATATCACAGACACCTATTATCCAAAGGCGCCGGTGGTACCTTTTATCAAAGCAACTCAGGACCGGGTGGTTCTGGAAATTCAGCGGGGCTGCATCCGGGGCTGCCGTTTCTGTCAGGCCGGTATGCTGTACCGTCCCACCAGAGAACGGGATCTGGAGATGCTGAAGGAGTACGCCCGGGATATGCTGAAAAATACAGGTCATGAGGAAATTTCCTTAAGCTCCCTGAGCTCCAGCGACTACAGCGACCTGAAAGGCATCGTCCAGTTTCTGATTGAGGAATTTGACGGCCAGGGGATCAATATTTCCCTGCCTTCCCTGCGCATTGACGCCTTTTCTCTGGATGTCATGGGCAAGGTGCAGGATGTGCGCAAGAGCAGCCTGACCTTCGCCCCGGAAGCCGGTTCCCAGCGGATGCGGGATGTCATCAACAAAGGACTCACCGAGGAAGTGATTCTGGAAGGCGCCGGGCAGGCCTTTGAGGGCGGCTGGAACAAGGTCAAGCTCTACTTCATGCTGGGCCTTCCCGGGGAAGAAGAGGAGGATATCAAAGAGATCGCCCATCTGGCGGAGAAGATTGCCGAACGCTACTATGAGATTCCGAAGGATCAGCGGAACGGGAAATGCCAGATTACCGTCAGTACCTCCTTCTTTGTACCCAAACCCTTTACGCCCTTCCAGTGGGTTTCCATGAACAACCGGGATCAATTCCTTGGAAAGGCCAAGATCGTCAACCATGAGGTCAAGGAAATGCTCAACAAAAAGAGTATCAAATACAACTGGCATGAGGCAGATGTGACCATTCTGGAAGGACTGCTGGCACGCGGTGACCGCAAGGTCGGAAAAGCCATCCGAAGGGCATATGAAAACGGCGCCCTGTATGATGCCTGGTCCGAAGCCTTCCATTTTGAATACTGGACCCGTGCCTTCGAAGAGACCGGGCTGGATCTTGATTTTTATACCACAAGAGAACGAAGCCCCCAGGAAATCCTTCCCTGGGATTTCATCGACATCGGCGTGAGCAAGCAGTTCCTGCTCCGGGAGTGGGAGCGTTCCAAACGTGCCGAGGTAACCCAAAACTGCCGGGCAAAATGCGCAGGCTGCGGCGCTGCCAGATATCAGGGAGGTGTCTGCTTTGAAGGTAAGAATTAAATTTTCCAAAAACGGCGCCATGAAATTCATCGGCCATCTGGACATTATGCGCTATTTCCAGAAAGCCATCCGCAGGGCTGGGATCGACATCGTCTATACCGAGGGCTTCAGCCCCCATATGGTCATGTCCTTCGCCAATCCCCTGGGTGTGGGACTGACCAGTGACGGAGAATATCTGGACATTGAAATTCATACCCCCATTTCCAGCCGGGAAGCCGTGGAACGGCTCAACGCGGTTATGGTAGAAGGCATGGAGATTTTAAGCTTCCGCCAGGTGGCAGAAGGGAAATCCAGCAATGCCATGGCTCTGGTGGCAGCTGCCGATTATCAGGTAGCCTTCCGGGAAGGCTATGAGCCGGACAGGAACTGGCAGGCGGCAATTGCCGGCTTTATGGCCCGGGATTCCATTAAAATCGTAAAGAAAACCAAGAAAAAAGAAGAAGAAATCGAAATCCGTCCGCTGATTTTCGAGATGCGGCCGGAAGGGACAGGCGCGTTTCTCCGGGTTTCCGCCGGAAGTGCCTGCAATATCAAACCGGAGCTTGTCATGGAGGCACTGGCTTCCTTTGCAGGATTTGAACTCACCGATTTTTCCCTGCAGATTCACAGACTTGAGGTCTATGCCTCCGATCCTTCCGGAAAGGGCTTTGTTTCACTGGAAAGTCTGGGTGACGAAATTGAACCGTAAGCTGATTCTTGTACGTTTAAAGGATAAAATCCTGACCGCCCTTCTGGAGGACGGTCAGGTCTGTGAGCTGCACTGTGACGAGGAGAAACGGGATTCCCTTCTGGGAAACATTTATATCGGGAAAGTCCGGAATATTGTTTCCAACATCCAGGCAGCTTTCATCGAAATTGAAAACGGGATCCAGTGCTATTATTCTCTGTCAGACAATAAAACGCCGATTTACACCAAAAAAGGAAATTCCAAAAAAATGGTTCCCGGAGATGAACTCCTGGTTCAGGTATGCAGGGAAAATTTAAAATCCAAGCCCCCTGCAGTGACCTCAAACCTGAATTTTACGGGAAACTATGTGGTACTGACCACGGAAAACCGGAATATCGGCCTGTCTGCCAAGCTGACTTCCGAAGAAAAGAAGCTTCTGCGTACCTGGATTGCGCCCTTTGAGGACGAGCGTTTCGGTTTTATCATCCGTACCAACGCCAGGGAGGTCAGCCAGGAGGTCTTTCAGGACGAAGTCCGGCTTCTGATTGACCATTATGAAAATCTGATTGCAAAGGCAAAGTACCGGACCTGCTACAGCATCCTTCACAAAAACAACCCGGCCACCTGGCTGACGGCGCTCCGGGACACCTATAAGGAAAACCTCACGGAAATTCTGACGGATGATCCGGTTCTCTACACCAAGATCAAAGAATATCTGGAGCAGTACCAGAAGGAGGATCTGGACAAGCTGCGTTTCTATGAAGATGCGACCCTGCCGCTGATCAAGCTCTACAGTCTGGAGGCCGCCCTGGAAAGTGCCCTGAAGGAGCGTGTGTGGCTGAAATCCGGCGCTTATCTGATTGTCCAGCCAACAGAAGCCCTGACTGTTTTCGATGTCAATACCGGGAAATTTGACGGCCGTCGGCAGAAGCAGGATACCTTCCTGAAGATTAATCTGGAAGCGGCCCGGGAGATCGCCCGGCAGATCCGGCTGCGGAATCTGTCCGGCATTATTGTCATCGACTTTATCAATATGGACTCCGAAGAATACCGAAAGGAGCTCATGGATTTTTTCGCAGCCGAGCTGCGTAAAGATCCGGTGAAGACCACCCTGGTGGATATGACGGTTCTGGAGCTGGTGGAGGTCACACGGAAGAAAGTAAGAAAACCCCTGTATGAACAGGTTGGAAAGGAGATTTTACATGCTTAAATTTGCACACTTTAATTTTAACGTACTGGATTTAGCGAAATCCCTGGAGTTTTACGACAAAGCCCTTGGATTAAAGCCTGTGAGGGAGAAAGCGGCTGAGGATGGTTCCTTTCAGCTGGTTTATCTGGGAGACGGTCTGACAGATTTCCAGCTGGAGCTGACCTGGATGCGGGACCGGACGGAGCCCTATGACCTGGGAGATGAGGAATTCCATCTGGCCTTTACCACCGATCAGTTTGAGGAACTGTATCAGCGCCATAAGGAAATGGGCTGCATCTGCTTTGAAAATCCGGCAATGGGCATCTATTTCATCAATGACCCGGACGGCTACTGGATTGAGATCGTTCCGGTAAGGTGAATTTTTCAGAAGCGTTCCGGTGAATTTCCGACGAAATCACAGGAAAATACCGGAAAATGCAGGGCAGATTCTGCACTTTTTCGTGCGAAAAAACAGAAAAAACCAGTTGACGTAATCTGTCAAATATGCTATTATACTCCAGTATGCCGCACAAAGAGGTAGAAGTTCCGCCCTGCGGACACCATATTTGGCGAGTAATGATAATAGGAGGTGCCATATGTACGCAATTATTGCAACAGGTGGTAAACAGTACAAAGTAGCCGAAGGCGATATCATTAACGTAGAGAAGCTTGGTGTAGAAGCTGGAGAAACCGTTACTTTTGATCAGGTACTTGCAGTGAGCAATGACGGTCTGAAGGTAGGCGCAGATGTTGAAGGCGCAACCGTAACTGCCAGCGTTGTTAAAAACGCAAAAGCAAAGAAAGTTATCGTTTACAAGTACAAGAGAAAAACTGGATATCACAAGAAAAACGGTCACAGACAGCAGTACACACAGGTTAAGATTGAAAAGATCAACGGCTGATTATGATCGTCGTAACTGTGTATAAGGATCCGGAAGGTTACCAGGGGTTCCGAAGCGAGGGTCACGCTGATTACGCAGAGGAAGGGCAGGATATCATCTGTGCGGCAGTATCGGCACTGACCGTAAATGCAGTCAATTCCATTGAGCAGTTTACGGAGGATGCCTTTGCGGTACGGCAGGATGATGGTTTTCTGGAGCTGGTACTGGAAGGAAGCGTTTCCAGAGAAGCGCAGCTTCTCCTGGATTCCCTGATTCTGGGACTGCAGGAGATTCAGAAGAGTTATGGGAAGGAATACATTCAACTGACATTTGAGGAGGTGTAAACCATGTTAAATATGAACCTTCAGATTTTTGCTCATAAAAAAGGTGTTGGTTCCACAAAGAACGGCCGTGATTCCGAGTCCAAGAGACTTGGCGCGAAGAGAGCCGACGGACAGTTTGTAAAAGCTGGAAACATCCTTTACAGACAGCGTGGAACAAAGATCCATCCGGGAGTGAATGTTGGACGCGGCGGTGATGATACCTTATTTGCTACTGCAGACGGCATTGTAAGATTTGAAAGAAAAGGCAGAGACAAAAAGCAGGTTTCTGTTGTTCCGGTTGCAGAGTAATTACACAGATGGCTTCAAATCATATCCTGGTTTGAAGCCTCTTTTTGTATGATACCGGTACATCGGTTTCGATGTATCAGGACATCAGGTAACGTAAAGAAAGGAAGATACCATGTTTGCAGACAGAGCCAAAATCTACATCCGCTCCGGCAAAGGCGGCGACGGCCACGTAAGCTTCCGGCGGGAGCTTTTCGTTCCCAACGGCGGACCGGACGGCGGCGACGGCGGCAAGGGCGGCGACATCATTTTTGAAGTGGACGAAGGACTGAATACCCTGTATGATTACCGCCATAAGCGGAAATTCTGCGCCCAGGACGGCGAACAGGGCGGCAAAACCCGTTGCCACGGCAAAAATGGCAGAGACCTGACCTTAAAGGTTCCACCCGGAACCGTAATCAAAGAAGCAGAATCCGGCAAGGTGATTGCCGACATGTCCGGCGGCAACACCCGTCAGGTGATTCTCACCGGCGGAAAAGGCGGTCTGGGAAATATGCATTTTGCCACCGCCACCATGCAGGTTCCCAAGTATGCCCAGCCGGGTCAGAGTGCCAAGGAGCTGTGGGTACAGCTGGAGCTGAAGGTCATCGCGGATGTCGGGCTGGTGGGCTTCCCCAACGTCGGAAAATCCACCCTGCTCTCCTGAGTGACCAATGCCCGGCCGAAGATCGCCAATTATCATTTCACCACCTTAAATCCGAATCTGGGTGTGGTGGATCTGGAAGGCGGGAAGGGCTTTGTGATCGCCGATATTCCGGGACTGATCGAAGGAGCCTCCGAAGGTGTGGGACTGGGACACGAGTTTCTGCGCCACATTGAACGGACCAAGGTGATGATTCATATGGTGGATGCCGCTTCCACGGAAGGCCGGGATCCCATTGACGACATTTACAAAATCAACGCGGAACTGCGGGCTTATAATGAAGAGATTGCGGCCAGACCTCAGGTCATCGCCGCGAACAAGATTGATGCCATTTACACGGAAGACGCAGATCCGGTCCAGAAGCTGCGGGAGGAATTCGAACCCCAGGGGATCCGTGTATTCCCCATTTCCGCAGTCAGCGGCCAGGGATTGAAGGAGCTGCTTTACTATGTGCGGGAGCTTCTGGATACACTGCCCGCTGAGGATGTGGTATTTGAACAGGAGTTTTTCCCGGAGGATGTGCTGATCCAGGAAAATCTGCCCTACACCGTGGAGAAATCCACAGAGGAAGCGAATACCTACATTGTGGAAGGACCGAAAATCGAAAAAATGCTGGGCTACACAAATCTGGATTCCGAAAAGGGCTTTGCATTTTTCCAGAAATTTTTAAAGGACACCGGTATTCTGGACGAGCTGGAGGCAGCGGGTATCCAGGAAGGTGATACAGTCCGGATGTACGGCCTGCAGTTTGATTACTATAAATAATGGAGAAAAACTATGACCAGTAAACAAAGAGCTTATCTGAAAGGCCTTGCAATGACTCAGGAGCCGATCTTCCAGATCGGGAAGAGCAGTCTTACCCCTGAAAACACAAAAGCCATTGCAGAGGCACTGGAAGCCCGGGAGCTGATTAAGATCAGCGTCCTCCAGAACTGTCTGGATGATCCCGCCGAGATCGCCCAGATGGTTGCGGAGCGGACCAAATCCCAGGTGGTACAGGTGATCGGGAAAAAGATTGTTTTATATAAAGAAGGCAAAAAAGAGAAGAAAAAAATTCAGTTGCCCTAAGAGGATAACGGCATGGCAGAAAATAAACGGAAACGCAAGGGGATTATGGGGGGCACCTTTGATCCCATTCACATCGGACATCTGATCCTGGGAGAAAACGCATATCTGCAGTTTGGCCTTGACAGCGTCTTATTCATGCCCTGCGGCAATCCCCCTCACAAGCAGTGTCGGAACGGCCGCGCACAGACATCGGAGCGGGTGGAGATGGTTCGTCTGGCCATCCAGGATAACCCGCATTTTGAGCTGTCATTGATTGAAACCCATGATCAGGGCTACACTTATACCAAAGAAACCCTGAGGAAGCTGACAGAAGAAAACCCGGATACGGATTATTACTTTATTATGGGAGCAGACTCCCTGTTTTCCTTCGATTCCTGGCGGGAGCCGGAAGAAATCTGCCGTCTGGCCACGCTGGTGGTAGCAGTCCGGAATCATGTGGACAAGGACTCCCTGGACGGCCAGATTGCCTGTCTGAAAGAGAAATACCAGGCGCGGATCGAAAAGCTGGATACGCCCAACATCGACATTTCTTCCCAGGCCCTCCGGCACTGGATCAACAAAGGAAAGTCCCTGCGGTATTACGTGAAAGATTCTGTTATTCGCTATATTGAAGATAATGATCTGTACAAAGGGTGTGAACAATGAAAGAGTACAACTTCCAGAAAATGGAAAAGAAGCTGAAAAAATATATGGATGAGGACCGCTTCATCCATACCCAGGGTGTCATGTACACCGCCTGTGCGCTGGCCATGTGCCACGACGAGGATCTGGCAAAGGCCCGCCTGGCAGGACTGCTGCATGACTGTGCGAAATGCATTCCCAATCCTAAAAAACTGAAGCTCTGCAAGCGGGAAAATATTCCCGTAACCGATACGGAGCTTGCCAGCCCCTATCTGCTTCATGCGAAGCTGGGCGTCTACATTGCCCGGGAAAAGTATGAAGTCACTGACCGGGATGTTCTTTCGTCTATCCGGTATCACACCACCGGCCGCCCGGAAATGAGCCGTCTGGAAAAGATAATTTATATTGCAGATTATATGGAACCTGGAAGGGATAAAGCACCCAACCTGCCGGAGGTGCGCCGGCTGGCTTTCCGGGATCTGGATGAAACCATGTATGTCATTCTCCGGGATACCCTCGCCTATCTGGAAGGAGGAGAGGGCACCATTGACCGCACCACGGAAAAGGCATACCAGTATTACCGTGAAATTCACGAAAAAAAGGAGGGTACCCATGACAGAAACATCGAAAAAAATGGCCCGGCTCGCCTTTGATGCCCTGGAGGACAAAAAGGCCGAGGATATCAAGGTCCTGAACATCGGCGAAATCACCGTTCTGGCAGACTATTTCATCATTGCCGGAGGCACAAACCGCAATCAGGTGCAGGCCATGGCCGACAATGTGGAGGAATGCCTTGGAAGAGAAGGCTTTGTGCCGAAGCAGATCGAAGGCTATCAGAACGCCAACTGGGTTCTGCTGGATTACGGCGATGTGGTAATTCACTTATTTGACAAGGAGAACCGCCGCTTCTATGACCTGGAGCGGGTGTGGGCCGACGGACGGGCGGTTTCCGAAGAAGATTTAAAACGCTGAAAACCCAGAGGGCTGCTGCACGAATGAAAATTTGCGCAGCAGCCCTCTGTCCGGAAACGCTTATGCGCCGTTCTCTCCGGAGTGCTGTGCCTTCCAGGCCTTGATCTGCTCCAGCCTGGCTTTATACCGGCTTTCCGCTCCCTGGTCGGTTGGCTGATAGTATTCCCTTCCCAGAAGGGAGTCCGGCAGGCACTGGATCGTTGTCAGCTTCTCTTCGGTATCATGGGCGTACTGATAGCCCTTCCCATAGTTCAGCTCCTTCATCAGGTCCGTGGGCGCATTACGAATCACCAGGGGAACCGGATCAGCCAGATGCTTCTGGGCATCCGTCCTGGCATGCTCATAGGCTTTGTACAGGGAATTGGACTTAGGCGCCAGAGCCATATAAACCACAGCCTCCGTCAGATGTACGGTGCATTCCGGCATACCAATGAAATGACAGGCCTGGTAGGCCGCCACGGCAACCTCCAGCGCATGGGAATCCGCCAGCCCCACATCTTCGCTGGCAAAGCGAACCACGCGCCTGGCCACATACAGCGGATCCTCGCCGGCTTCCAGCATCCGGGCCAGCCAGTAAACGGATGCGTCCGGATCGGAATTACGCATGGATTTATGCAGGGCGGAGATCAGGTTGTAATGCTCCTCGCCGTTCTTATCATACAGGAGAGACTTTTTGGACGTACACTGCTCCAGGGTTTCCGGAGTAACGGTAATCACGCCGCTGACATCCAGATCGCCGTTCAGTATCACCATTTCCAAAGTGGAGAGGGCCATGCGCGCATCTCCGTTGGCAAACACAGCAATCCGCTCCAGCATTTCCTCCGAAATACGGATGCTCTGATTTCCGAATCCTCTCTCATCCTTCAGTGCCCGGGAAAGCAGTGCTTTCAGTTCCTCTGTCTTCAGTTCCTGCAGAACAAAAACACGGCAGCGGGAGAGCAAAGCGCTGTTGATTTCGAAGGAAGGGTTTTCCGTGGTGGCACCGATCAGAATGATGCTTCCCTTTTCCACAAAGGGCAGAAAAGCATCCTGCTGGGCCTTGTTGAACCGGTGAATCTCGTCCACGAATACAATGGTCTTTTCCCCATAGCGACGGTTCTCCTCCGCCTTCTGCATCACGGCACGGATTTCCTTAATCCCACTGGTAACGGCGGAAAAATCAATAAAAGCAGCTTTCGTGCGGCTGGCAATGATGCGGGCCAGCGTCGTTTTCCCGACTCCGGGAGGACCCCAGAAAATCATGGAGGAAATCTGATCATTCTCAATCAGACGGCGCAGAACCTTTCCCTTTCCCAGAAGGTGGGTCTGTCCCGCATATTCCTCCAGCGTTCTGGGCCGCAGACGGGCCGCCAGCGGCTGGGGAACCTCCCTTTCAAAAAGTGTCATCTGTTCCATCATGGAATCATTCCCTTTCTGTAAGCTTCAAAACAGGCAGCTGTAAATCTGTACAAACCTCAAAAACACGCAGAGACCTGTCGGAAATCTCAGGAATTTCGAAGGAATTTCATTCTCAGGAATTTTAAAAGGTTTACATAATTAAAATATGTAAACCTTTTACTATCACCTGATCAATTCTTATCCGATCCCGGTCATCGATAAAAACGCAGGACAGCAATCACTTTTCCAAGAATCTGAATCTCTCCATGGATCAAAATCGGATCCATGTGGTCGTTTTCCGGCTGCAGCCGATAATATCCCTTTTCTTTATAGAAGGTCTTTACCGTGGCTTCATTCTCCTCGGTAAGGGCAACCACCACATCACCGTTCTCCGCAGTGGGCTGCTGGCGGACAATAATCCGGTCCCCATTCAGAATTCCGGCGTTTATCATACTTTCTCCCTTGACCTCCAGCATAAAGGTCTGCTCATTTGGCATATACTCCACCGGAACAGGAAAGTATCCCTCGATATTCTCCTGGGCCAGAATGGGAGCTCCGGCGGCTACCCGCCCAAGCATGGGAACATTCACCATCTCAGTACGGTTCAGATTAAACGTATCATCCAGAATCTCAATGGCCCTGGGTTTGGTTGGATCACGGTGAATATAACCGTTCCGCTCCAAAGTTTCAAGATGAGCATGAACTGAGGAGGTCGATTTCAAATGGACTGCCTCACAGATCTCACGGACAGAAGGCGGAAAGCCTTTGCTCAGGATCTCGCTTTTCATAAATTCCAGTATTTCTCTTTGTTTGTCGCTGATTTTTCCCGTTCCCATAATTACCTCCGGATAGTTTTGTTCGATCCCAAAGTCAAGCGTTTCATGTCCGCATGAATATGTATCTTCTCGATATCTTCCTCTTGTTATTTTTCGATTTTTGACCCTAACATCTCTTGATGTTGGGGGCAAAAGATGCCATACGGATTGTTCCGTGCTTCGCACTCCCACAATCCTGGCATCATCTCTTTTATGATTCTAACATAAATATCCGGAAAATGCAAACATAGATTCGATTTTGTTCTTGACAAACATATGTTCTTGTACTATAATGCAAGCAGAAGAAAGGAAACAAATGTTCGATTCGAAAATATTGGGAGGTATCGTGATGAGAGAAAGCGAGAGAGAAGTATATCAGGAAGAACGAATCCGCGAGGAGAGAGCTCTTGCAGTCCGCAGGCGCAGAGCGCAGGCAGTCAAGGCCCGACGGCTTCACCGTCTCACAGTGATTCTGGCAGTTTCCGCGGCAGCGCTGGCTGCATTCTTTGTCTGCAGCGGCTTTTTTGTAAAGGCAGCCTCTGACACCACCTTTCCTTCTGCTCATCAGAAGTATTTTAAGGAGATTCGAGTCGGCAGAGACGACAGTCTCTGGAGTATTGCGGAACAGTACTGCTCAGAAGAATATGAAAACATCCAGGAATACATCCGGGAAGTATGCCGGATCAACTCCATCCATGACGATACGATTCTTTATGGAGAGTACCTGACGATTCCTTACTATTCTGATGTTTGTCTGTAAAATCGCTCCCCAGTTGCCTGCCGGATGAAAATCCGGCGGGTTTTTATCTTCTTGAGAAAGATCCAAAGAAAATGCTTTTTCATGTAAGGCAGTTCCGTCCAGGAAGTATCCCCAAGCGCCTGATTTGGCGCTTTACAAAATCCGGAAAAAGCATTACAATACTCTCCGGATACGGCAACACAGAGGGCCAGACATTTCTGGTCCGTCAATTGATCAGAGAGGATGAGAAAACATGCGCCAGGAAAAATTTAAAATGGAACGCCCGAATCTGGTAAAACCGGGAGACCATGTGGAAATTACGGAGATTCAGACCAATATGAACTTCAGCTATATTATCGAACCGGCAGTAGCCATGTCCGGCTGCTTCAAGGGAAACAACCGGATCAAGGCCAGAGAGGGCACCATTGTAAGTGTGGAGGATACGCCCAGAGGCTTCATTGTGACCGCTGAATTCGAAGAATAGATTCCTGTTTGCCCCTTGACAGCCCCCCGAAATTCGCATATAATAAATTCTGTTATGGAAACAGACAGCGCCCGTGAGGACGTTGTTTTTTATTATAATGAATCGCAGCGGTTCGGTACCTTCGCAGTTATATGCCGAAATCCGCTGAGATCACCTTCGGCGATAGAAACAGAATGAAAAAGCTTCAAGAGAGGAAAACGAAATTCTATGACAGAAATAAGATATGAACACTCCGGTTTGGACAGCAAAATATTACGCGCAGTGACAGAAATGGGCTTTGAGACCATGACCCCCATTCAGGCCCAGGCAGTACCTGTTCTCCTGGAGGGAAAAGACATCATTGGCCAGGCCCAGACAGGTACCGGAAAGACAGCCGCCTTCGGAATTCCCCTTCTCCAGAATATCGATGCGGAGAATAAAAACGTACAGGCCATCGTTCTTTGCCCTACCAGAGAGCTGGCCATTCAGGCAGCCGAGGAAATGCGTAAATTCGCCAAATTCATGCATGGTATCAAGATCCTGCCTGTTTATGGGGGACAGGATATCGGACGCCAGATCCGGGCTTTAAAAGGCGGCATTCAGGTAATTGTGGGAACCCCCGGACGGGTGATGGATCACATGCGAAGACACACGCTGAAAATGGACAGCGTCAGAACCGTGGTACTGGACGAAGCAGATGAGATGCTGAATATGGGCTTCCGGGAGGATATGGAAACGATCCTGAAGGAAGTGCCGGAGGAACATCAGACGGCTCTCTTTTCCGCCACCATGCCCCAGGCGATCCTGGATATTACCAGCGAATTCCAGAAAGACGCGGTGATGGTCCGGATGCCGTCCAGGGAACTTACCGTTGATTCGATTAAGCAGTATTATCTGGTCTGCAAGAAGGAATATAGAGAGGAACTGATCTGCCGGCTGAAGGAAATCCATGATCTGAAACGTTCTCTGATCTTCTGCAATACGAAAAAAATGGTCGATGACCTGGCGGTCAGCCTGAAGAAAATGGGCTACCGGGCAGAGGGCCTTCACGGTGACCTGACCCAGAAACAGCGGGACTTTGTTATGAGCCGTTTCCGTACCGGAAACCTGGAATTTCTCATCGCCACCGATGTGGCTGCCAGAGGAATCGATGTTGACAATCTGGAAGCCGTCTTTAATTATGATGTGCCCCAGGACATCGAATACTATGTCCACCGGATCGGACGAACCGGCAGAGCCGGAAAGGGAGGACTTTCCTTTACGTTTATCAACGGCAGGGAAATGAGCAGAATCCGGGAGATCGAGCGTGTCTGCAAAACGAATATAGAACGGTACCAGATCCCGGATTCCCGTTCTATCAGCCGGGTAAAAGCAGATAAAGTTCTGCAGGAGGTATCTGAAATCCTGCAAAGCCAGGATCTGAGCCGGATGAAAGAGATTCTGGAGGAAAAAATCCGGGAAGAGGGCTGGGATCCCCTGGACGCTGCGGCAGCCTTTCTGAAAATGCACGTTGGCGAAGAGGCCCCGGAAATTCCGGAAGAGCGGATCTGGGAAGAACGCAGAGGAAACAGACAGCGAAAGGGCTATGGAAGGCAGCAGGAGCCTTATCAGCGCCAAAGCCACAGCAGAATCCGCATCCGGACAGAGAAAAACAGCTCCCGGGCAGAAAACCACAGCCATTCCCGCAAGCCCCAGACACATCCACGTTCCTCCGCATCCATAACCGGAAACAGCCGTAAAAGACAAAACCGCGCAGGCTGACGAAATACTGTGTCCGGATTGTAAAAAGTTTATGCTTCTGGTAAAAAAAGAATTCCTTTTCGATAAGAATTCAGCTACGGCAATTCTTATCGAAAAGGAGTATTTTGTAATAGTTTCACAGTCTAATTCGCATATAATCTCGTACTTCCCTCTGGCTGATCAGTAGAATTGGTAACATATATGTTTCCGTTTTCTCCTTCATAGACATAATCATAAGAATTCGGAACCCTTACCACCTTTCCGTCAGATGTAGTATACGAATTCTGGGAAAGAATATAATCGCAGAATTCTTCTGAATCATAGGTTCCATCTCCTGTACCGAGAATGTCAGAAATCTCGTCATTATCAATGGACGGATTTGTACCGGAAGTAATCGCGTTTTCCAACTCAAGAGATACTTTCTGTGTTGCCAGCACAAATTCGTCGCTGACCCTTGTATTTGACATAAACAGATCGAAATTTCCACGTCCCGCATCTGTCTCCTCAGAAGGTGATGCGTAAAGATATACATAAGGAACGGTCATCTGAACCATAGTATCTGAAAAGCCGCCCATGGACTGTGTATACTGTACCAGATCGGTTGCCGTTATAACGATCACCGTATATTTCTCACCGCTATACTCGAAAGCATACTCTTTTTCAATATAAGTACTCATGGTGCCATCCATGCTCATAAAACCGGTTGTTGAAAAAGAACTGTCATAATAATCATAAAGGGTCTGTGCCCTTTCCTGAAGAAATGCCTGTTCCTCATCCGTGGCTTCCTTTGTATTCACACAATAAATCTCTCCCACATCGTTATAGACCGTCTGAACAATCCTGTCTGCGTAGGCCGATGCCGTCATAGGCTCTAACATGGAACAAATTCCATAATACAGAGTCCCCTCCTGATACATCTGCTGGGAATAGATATAACACATCTGGGAACAATACATCATTTCCGTTCTGTAATCCGGACTGTCAGCCACCAAAGTCAACTGCCAGGGACAGGCAGGACTGCAAACAGTATTTGCATTTCCGTAAGAATCCAGAGCCTGGATAACAGAATAATCCGAAGGCGCATACATTCTGGCAAGGGTAAGACCGCTATCAAAATCCTCAATTTTTGTGATGGTAAAAGCAGTCGAATTGGCATCTGTGGATTTATAATTCACTTCAGTCTCATTGTTTCCTCCCAGATTCAGGACTCCTCCGTTGTCCGCATTTCCCTGTGAAGATGCATCTGTCTGGTCTAAGAAAATCAATTCTCTCACAGTATCATCCAGAAGTGTTCCAACTGTCAGATTCAATTCCGGTATTTCTTTTGTGGCAAACATATAAATTTTTCCATTGTGGTCTATAGCAACGCGTCTGTCCTGTGCCTTGTAGCCGCTAATGGTGTATTCATATCTTGTCTGCCAACAGCTATATTGTCCGATTTCAATTTCATGAATATCTTTCGTTACCTGAAGATCCGGGTAATGATTCAGCATATTATCCTTAAAACTATTAAGGAAGGATTCTCCACCGTAGGGATAATCAAAAGGCAGAATCATTACATAAGGAATTCCTTCCTGCCCCATAGGGTATATATAAAACTCCCCGGTGCTTCCATCCAGGATACTGGTGCTGTTATCCGGAATCGGAACTTTGATATTCCAGTCTGCGATGGTAGTCGAATGATCGTCTTCTTCTTCAACAAACCAGTCATTTCCGGCAGCTTCCCGTTGGATATCATTAAAATCTGCCGAACTGCCCGCCAGGGCTTCACTTTCCGAATCCTTCAATACTCCATCCTGAGAGCCTTCTTTGATTTCCACACTGATTCCGGAATTTCCGGATTCTTCTGCCAGAGCAGAAAGATTCATCCCTGTCAGCATAGAAACTGTTAATAATCCTGATAGAGCTACTTTCCAAAATTTCATTCTATTTCCTCCTATTCATTAATATCTTATTCATTAATTCGGACTGTTTAACACCATAAACCGTCCATCATCCAGTACAAGCCTGTCTGCCTGCTCAGCATCAATGACCCATCTGCCCAGATCGTCATAATAAAATGCCTCTATCCTCGTTTTTTCATTGGCATAAATAAGAAGCGCCGCATGATAACATCCCGCCGGAAGCCTTACTGAGAATTGTCCATCCGCTTCCCCCTGTACTCTCCGTATAACCTCTCCGCTGTCCGCATTTTCCACTGACAAGCCGGCAATCCTGTCAAGAAATCCGGGGTCCACCATCAGTTCGATACCGGATTCCCCTGATTCCTTCCACAGAGAAGAATTGTTTCTGGCCAAAACAAGAGCATTGGCAAAGCTTGTAAAAATACCCTCGGTTACTTTCGTGGGATAGCCGTTGATCCGGCTGACAAACATCAGCGCCGCACAGATATCATCGTAATCGGAAAGAGGAGTAAGGATCTCATCTGACTTCATCCAAAGCCAATACTGTTCCTCATAGCCCAAACCCATTTCCGCAATCTGGAACGCGATATTTCCGAGAATCCCACTGTTGATATGGACACCTCCCTGATCGTTTTGTTCGGATGGAAAATCCGTTTCCTCCATGAAAAACCGATCTCCATAAAAAGAAGGCTGATAATAATCGTTGGGGCTGCTCATATTTCGCAGGGTACGGCCGCAGGTTTCTCCGATTTTCCAGAAAGGATCCTCTGTAGCCCCCAGTTCCATTTCGCAGATATTTCCCAGAATGTCACTATATGCTTCATGGATAGCACCGGTTCTGTTTTCATATAGGTCTCCTCCCAGAGAATACTCTCTGATTCCGTGCGTATATTCGTGTGCAATCACATCAACCGCTTCACCATAATCATTTATATCTGAAGCTGCAAACAAGCCCCATCCGTCCTGAATTCCCATAAAACAGGCATTATCTATGGGGGTTCCGTCTGATTCGCAATATCCGGACAAAATCAGCAGTGGGATACCAAAGCCATCTATGGAATTCATGCCCTTTGATTTGAAATAATCATATACCCTGCAATAGGTACTATATGTAATCAGAATCTTATCATCCCATCCGGTGTTGTCCTCTGTCCATTCCAGTTCGTATTGATTCTTATATGCCCGTGCGGCAAAATCTGCTACGGCGATTTTTCGGTTTTTATCAGCGAGATAGTATCCTCCGGTTTCCGCATCATACCCCACATCTACAGTAAGTGTTTTTTCTGTTCCATCGTGAAGTGTGACTTTACCGGTGTATACTGCAGGTATCAGTTTTTCAAAAAAAAGTTCTGCGTCACCGCTGGATGCCGCATCCTGACCGGAATAATCTTCCGGGGAACTGACCTGGAGTGCTTTGTAATATGTCCCATCATAGAGAATAATATATTTCAGGTAGGGTCTGCTGTTCCGGACGTTCCGGTTCATATTATAGGTATATACTTCCCATGCATGATAGGCGATCCCGTTTATGAGTACAGAGGTCTGTCTGGTATAGTCTTCCAGTATTTCCGGATTTTCCTTCCATAAGATCGCTCGAACTTTATTTTCTGCTTGTTCCGCTGTAATTCCATCCTCACCGGAATCCATTCCAATCTCTCTGGCGAAAGAACAGGACAGCAGACACGGATATCCCTGCGGATTCAGAACTATTTTCAGAGTTGCATTTTCAATGGTGATATTTCCATATCGCTGTTTGTACACCAGGTATGTATACCCTGCCGAATCCGAGGCTCCGTATACGGCGTAGAATTCGCATCCTTTTGAAATGCCAAGAAGTGATGCAACTCCATTCAATGCCTGAATAGCCTCGTCATAATCTCTGACCGGCTGATCATAAAATATCCCGTCCAGAAAAGAAAGATATCCATTTTCATCATACAGTATAACTGCTTTGCCGTTGTTCATTTCCTGGATTTTTTCTTCTGTCAGCTGAAATGCCGTATTATATTCTTTTTCTGTTTGATCATTCGCATAAACTTTTGCATGCAGGAACAGGAATATCGATACACAGACTGCCGCTGCCAGTACGGATGTGGCATGAAATAGCGATTTTTCCATTATTCTCTCCTTTCCTTCAACTTAGAACCATCTCTATTATAGGATATTTGAATAGCATTTTCAGCGGATTATCGAAATTGTCAATGACATTTTTGGCAATTCCCATCGGCGCGGCCGATTTTCATGGGTTTTCGAATCATATCTGTGAAAGTACTGAAAAGATACGCTGATTTACAAAATAGTCCATGCCAGAATTGGTAATTTTCTTTATTTTTATCGTTTATCCTATATAATGATGTTGGGGGCAAAAGTTGCCATACGGATTGTTCCGTGCTTCGCACTCCCACAATCCTGCATCATATAATGAGTTACAAAGAGAATACTCGTTTTGAGTTGGAGAATAGGTATGAAATTTCATGAACAATTAAACCAGTATATAGAAAGTATTGGCGTTTCCGGAAAAGAACTATCTGAATATTCGGGACTGTCACAGCCCTTGATCAGCAGATATCGCAAAGGAAACAGAATTCCGTCAGCGGAAGGAGAACAGATTGAAAAATTAGCTGCAGGTCTCGCAAAAGCGGCGGAAAGAAGAGGAGAGAAGGACTTAGAAACCGATCAGATAAAGCAGACACTTTTGAGGACACTTCCCCAGCATGACAATGCCGATATTTCTTTTCAATTGAACAATCTGATCATTGCACTGGATATCAATGTTTCTAAGATGGCACAGGCGCTCCATTATGATGCGTCATATATTTCAAAAGTAAGACAGGGGAAAAGAAAACCTTCGGATAAAGATCTTTTCTGCTACGACATCATCGTTTATGTATCTGATCATTTTTACGATGAAGCCAGTCGGGCGATCCTTTCTGAATTAATGGGGTGTAATCTGAGTGAATTAGATTCGAAGGATTCCCTCAGGGTCAAACTGACAGACTGGTTTCATGCAAATGAGCAGGATAAGACAGGAAAGATGAACTATATGGATCGTTTTCTGGAAAAGCTGGATGATTTTGATCTGCAGGAATATATAACGGCGATACAGTTCGATAAACTAAAAGTACCGACAGTACCATTTCAGCTTCCTGCTTCCAGACACTATGTTGGACTTAAGGAAATGCGTGAAGGGGAACTGGATTTCCTTAAGTCAACAGTTCTTTCGAAGTCTACGGAGCCTCTGTATCTCTGTAGTGATATGCCGGTGGAAGATATGGCAGAGGATACGGATTTTGCCAAAAAATATATGTTTGGTCTGGCAATGGTGCTTAAGAAGGGGCTGCATATCAATATGATCCATAATGTTGACAGACCAATGGCTGATATGATGCTGGGGCTGGAGAACTGGATTCCTCTTTATATGACCGGCCAGATCACGCCGCGCTATCTGAAAGGAAATCATAATCAGATATATCAGCATTTGCATTATTGTTCGGGAACCGTAGCTATGATGGGAGAATGCATATGTGGCAGACATGAGCGAGGACACTATTATCTGACGAATAAAAAGGATGAAGTCCGATGGATGAAGGAATATATGGAAGATTTGTTTCGGAAATCGGATTCACTGATGGATATTTATGCAGAGAAACAGGAAGAAAAGCTGGAGCAGTTCCTGAAGAAGGATGGTGATATAGTTGGAGAGAGACGGCGCATTCTTACAGGTCCTCCCATGTTTGTTTTGTCGAAACAGGAGTTTACAGATATTCTGAAACAAAAGAATCTGTCGGCAGAAATCGTAAGAGAGATCATTTCATCTTTTTTGAAGCATAAAGAAAAACTGGAATATATTATAGAAAAAAATTCCCTTTATGATTCGGTCAGTGTTCTGACAATGGATGAATATCAGAAGCAGCCGGTCTGGGTCGCATTTCCGGGGAGCTTTTTAAAACACAGAATCCTGCTGACATATGAAGAATATGTTCGGTGCATAGAGGCTGCAAAGATTTATTCGCAGGCGCATTCGAATTATCACCTTTTGATGAACCGTGAAAAGGGATTTCATAATATTCAGATTACGATACATGAAGGGAAATGGTGTATGATCTCAAAAGGAAAATCACCAATGATTCATTTTGTTGTTCGACATCCCAAATTACGATTTGCATTCGAGAATATGTGGTTTCCGATTATAGAAAAAGGAGAGGAGAGAGATCATGAATAAAAATACTGTAATGACGATTGCTGCAGCCGCAGTGCTTGCTCTTGGTTCCGTCATGAATGTGTCAGCCAATGGAATGGAGGATTTTAATGACTATTTCAATGCTGACGGAACTTATTCCTACTATTTTGAGCAGGGAATTACAATTACAATGTCAGAAGAATGGTATCAGAATACCTTTGTGCATGCGGAGCCTGCAAGTGTAACGTTTTACCATAAGGACAGCTATGAAAAGTATAAAGATACAGGAATTGAAGGCGGAGGAAAGCTGTTTACCGTTGGATGCTCCGTAAATTCTGATTTCAAGGATCTGGATGAGATGACCTATATTGGCTTTGATGAGGAGGAAGTGCTGAATTACTATGCAACAAAGCCCAC